>CAYVAM010000038.1:23459-28135 GCA_964449275.1 uncultured Anaerolineales bacterium | reverse complement strand
ACCCGCGTTTGAAATAACAGGGTCATTTATCAGCGCCCCGCGTGCTTGGCTGTGGCAGTCCTCCGAGGCAAATGACGGCGTCGAGTTCTCACTCTGGAACTGGGACCAGATGCAACATTATTCCCTGCAAGGCGATGCGGGGTGGATCCCGGGCGCCGATCCTGCTGTCACCCAGGACGTAGCCTATCCGGCCAATTCCACTTGGACTATTGCCGTAGGCGCCAGCACCGACTGGGACTACCGATCCGATTACAGTCAGCACGGCGCGGCCCTCGACTTCGTGGCGCCAAGCAGCGGCGGCTATGCAGGCATAACGACCACGGACCGGACGGGCAACGACGGTTACAACACGGATAGCAGCGAGGGGGATTACGCGGACAAGGACTATACGAAGTGGTTCGGCGGCACCTCGGCGGCCGCGCCCCTGGCCGCCGGCATCGGCGCCTTGCTCCTCTCGGAGAATCCGGGCCTGACGGCCGACCAGGTCCGCACCATCATGCGCGACACCTGCGACGAGATTGGCGGCGTCGGCTACGACGGCAACGGCTTCAACACCTACTACGGCTACGGCCGTGTGAATGCCGCCGCCGCGCTCGACGCCATCGGCCCCACGATTACGGCCCAGGTGATCGACGGTACCGACGTCATCGGTTCGCCGCTTGAGAGCATCGACATCGTCTTCAGCGAGGCCGTCAGCAACTTCGATGTGGGCGACCTGACCCTTACACGGGACGGGGGCGACGACCTCCTGTCAGGCTCGGCCGCTGCACTTGCCAGCACCGACGACATCAACTGGACCCTCAGCGCTCTGTCGGACCTGACCGGAAGGGTCGGCAACTACGTTCTCACCCTCACGGCCGACGGTTCTCTGGTGACCGGCGCCGCAGGGGACTACTTGGCCGCCCCCGCCGACGACGAGTGGCTCATGCACACCGTCCTCGGGACCGGCGGGGCGGACACTATCAGCCTGGCCTGGAACGACGGCACCTCGCGAACCCACGTTGAGGTGGGCGCCACGGAGTATGACTTCAACCCCGCCAACCTTACCGCGCATGAGACCGCGCTCCGCGTGAACGCCGGCGTTGAAAACGATGAACTGACCGTGGACTTCAGCAACGGCGACCCGCTGCCCGCCGACGGCTTGGTCTACAATGGCGGCGACGGTACGGACACGCTGAGGATCGACGGCCGCGCGATCGCGGATACGGTCGCCTTCACGGCGAGCCAGGCGACGGCCAACTCCTCCGACATCGACCACACGGGCGTCGAGAGCCTCGTCCTTGCCCTGGACGGCGGCGAGAACGCGGTGGACGTCGAGGGCGGCTTCGGCGTCGAGGACCTCACCATCCTGGGCGGCGGCAGCGGCACGTACACCTTCGAGAGCGACGACCCCGACGACACCGACGACCTGGAACTGACCGTCGAGGCCGACGCCGAGGTGACCATCGAGACGAGCCTGCGGCTCAAATCACTGACGCTGAACGACGCCTCGCTGGTCACTCTGACCGTCAACGGCGCGGCCTTCATTCACACCAAGGCCCTCTCGATGGAAGTAAGCGAGGGGAGCCCCACCGCCACACTCGACCTGACGGACAACAACCTCATCGTCGACTACGAGCCCGGCGACAACCCGTTCGACGACCTGGTGGCCTTGATCGAGCACGGTTTCAACAACATCGATACCGACGACCCGCCGGACGGCTACCCGAACCTGTGGGAAGGCACCGGCATCACCAGCACCGAGGCCAGGGACAACGGGCAGTTGACGACCGGCCTGGCCATCATCGACAACAACGACCTGCTCAGCCAGACCAACCCTCCGAAGGTCGGCGGTCTGGAGGACCTGGAAGGCGAGCCGGTGGACGAGACGTGCATCCTGATTAAATACACCTGGACCGGCGACGCCAACATAGACGGCGTGATAAACTCGAACGACTACGACCTGATCGAGACGGCCTGGCTGCTGTGGCACAACGAAGGCAGGGTGCCCGAAGGTGGATTCCGCTACGCCGTCGGCGACTTCAACTACGACGGCACGATCAACTCCAACGACTTCGACTTGATCGACAGGGCTTGGATGATGCATGGGAAACGCCTGTAGGCAAGGATGCACGGTGTCCCCGCAAACGGGAAAAGGGGGCAAAAGGGGACATTCTACTTTTTCGGCTCCTTCCGCGCGAGACGTTTATCACGGCTTTGGAGGGCAAACGACCGCCGCGCTCGCGCACGCGCTCGCCGTAGACACCGCCGGACCGGACTGCTATAGTACCCGTCTTCAGGGAACCCCGAACCGAAGACGGACTCGATGGACATACTCGACGGTCTCACGGCGGCCCAAAGCGAAGCGGTCACGCACGTTGACGGTCCGCTGCTGGTGCTCGCCGGGGCGGGCAGCGGCAAGACGCGCGTCATCACGCGGCGGATCGCGCACCTGATGAGCCGCGGCATCGCGGCCGGGCAGGTCCTGGCCATCACGTTCACGAACAAGGCCGCAGGCGAGATGCGCGAGCGGACCGAGGCGCTCGTGCCCGGCGTGCGGCCGCCGCTCGTCACGACGTTCCACAGTTTCTGCGCCCGGATGCTCCGCCAGTACGCCGACGTGCTGGACCTCGACCCGAAGTACACGATTTACGACACGGGCGACCAGCGAGCGGCCATCAAGCGGGCGCTGGGGCAACTGAACCTCGACCCGACGCATTTCGGTCCCGGCCGCTGCGCCGAGTTCATCAGCCGCGCGAAGAACCGCCTCCAACGGGCCAGGCACTATGCCGCCAGTCCGCGGACCGAGTTCTGGGCCAGGAACATCGCCCGCATCTACGAGGCCTACGAGGCGATCCTGTCCGAATCGCACGCCCTCGACTTCGACGACCTGCTGCTGGAGGTCGCCCTCGGCATGCGCGAGCATCGCGAGTTCCGTGCGGCCCTCGGCGAGCGGTTCCGCTACATCCTCATCGACGAGTACCAGGACACGAACCACGCGCAGTACGTCATCGCACGCGACCTGGCGGGCGAGCGGCGCAACCTCTGCGCCACGGGCGACCCCGACCAGTCGATCTACGGCTGGCGGGGGGCACAACTGTCGAACATCCTGGACTTCGAGAAGGATTTTCCCAACGCCCGCGTCGTCCGCCTCGAAAAGAACTACCGCAGCACCAAGACCATCCTGGCCGCCGCCGACAGCGTCATCCGCCACAACCGCCACCGAAAGGCCAAGGGCCTCTTCACCGACAACCCGCAGGGCGACAGGCTCCGGATCGTCCTCACGGACGACGAGGAGGCGGAGGCGATGGGGCTCGCGCGGCGAATCCGGGAACTGACCGGCCGCGGACTGGCCCACCGCGACATCGCCGTCTTCGTCCGCACGGTCGCCCAGACCCGCGCCATCGAGGACGCCTTCCGCCGCGCGCGGCCGCCCATCCCGTACGAAGTGGTGCGCGGCACGAGTTTCTACGAGCGCAAAGAGGTTCGCGACATCCTGGCGTATCTCGAGGTCATCCACAACCTGCACGACGAGATGAACCTGCGGCGGATCATCAATACGCCGGCGCGCGGCATCGGCAAGAAGACCGTCGATGCGCTCACCGCCTGGGCACGGCGCGAAGGCGTTTCCCTCTTCGATGCCCTGCCTCACGTGGCCGACATCCCGGACCTGCCGACGCGCGGCCGAAGCGCCCTGGCCGCGTTCCGTCAACTGATGGACCTGCTGATGCAAGAGCCGCAGGACTCGCTCCGGCAACTCATCGACGTCGTCATCACCGAGACCGGCTACGCCGACAGCCTGAGGAGCGAGGACGCGGACGAACGCATCGAGAACCTCGACGAACTCGTCACCCTCGGCGAAGCCTTCGACCGCGACACCGCCTCGGACGCCGACGATCCCGACCTGCCGCGCGGCCTGGAAGGGTTCCTCCAGACCGTCTGCCTCACCAGCGACCAGGACGGCTACGATAACGTCGTGGACCGCGTGCCGCTGATGACGCTCCACGCCGCCAAGGGCCTGGAGTTCCCTGCCGTCTTCATCGCCGGCTGCGAGGACGGCCTCCTGCCGCACGCCCGCAACCGCGACGACCCCGCGACGTTCGAGGAAGAGCGGCGGCTGTTTTTCGTCGGCATGACGCGGGCCAAGCGGTTCCTGACGCTCACGCACGCCCGCTACCGCCGCATCCGCGGACGCCCGGAACGGCACACACGCAGCCCGTTCCTTTCGGAGATCCCGGAAGAGACGGCCGAGATGGCCGACGAGCGGACCGGCACGAGCCCCGCGCCGCTCGGCTCCGGGCGCGGCTACGAGGCGCCGGGCGCCGACCGGACGATCCGGCCCGAGACCGACCCGGAGACGGGTTTTACGGTGGGCGAAGTGGTGCGGCACCCGACGTACGGTCTCGGCCGCATCTCGCGGTTCAGCACTTCCGCCGGCCGCCGCGTCGTCCGCGTCCGCTTCAACACGGTGGGCGAGAAAACCTTCGATCCCAAGTTCGCCAGGCTCGTGAAGGTGGCGGACGTGTAGGCCTACAGCGCTACTTTGCGCGGCGGGTACGGAGACCCGCCGCGCAAAGCGCCCTGCCCGAACGGGGGTTTCGGCGCGGTGGGTCGGGAGACCCACCGCGCAGCGGGTTTGGAGACCCGCCGCGCGGCGGGGTTGGAGGCGCACCGCGCGGCCGGTCCGACCTGCCGGC
>CAYVAM010000038.1:0-23449 GCA_964449275.1 uncultured Anaerolineales bacterium | reverse complement strand
GCGACACAACTCGGCGCGGCCGAGATCCGCTTCGTCCTCTACATGGCGTGCATTGTGGTCTCGATCGCGGCCGGCTACGCGGCGCGGCGGACGGGTTTGCTGAAACCGTCGTGGGCCGCACACGTCATGAGCGCTGCCATCATCGGTTGCGACGCGCCGATCGCGTGCCTGGCGATCTGGCACCTCGCGATCCCGCCCGGCGTCTGGAAGGTGCCGGTCGCTGGGGCGGCCGTCGGCGTAGCCGTGTGCCTCATCGGCCTGGGCGTAGCGCGCCTGGCGCGGATGCGACCGGCCGACGCGGCCGTCTTCGGCCTCCAGGGCGGCATGGGAAACGTCGGATACACGATGGGCGGCAGCCTGTGTTTCGCCCTATGGGGCATGCAGGGCCTGGCGCTGGAACAGATGTACTGCCTCATGTGGGCGTTCTTCTCGTTCCTGTTCTGCTTTCCGCTGGCCCGGCATTACCACGAAGTGGCGTGCGGCCGCCGCGGTCAGACCTCCGACGTCATGTACGCCCTGCGGACCCTCTGGCGAAGCCTCCGCGACGTGCGGAGCCTGCCGCTTTACACCGCGACGCTCGGCCTCACGCTGAACCTGGCCAGCGCGCCGCCCCCCGCAGCCGTCGGGCGGTGGCACGTCGTGGACGCCCTGATGGTCGTGGGGATCATCCTCCAGTTCGGCGGCGTCGGCCTCACGGTCCGGGCCCGGCGGCTGCCGCGCTTCTGGAAAAAGGCCCTCGGCTCGACCGCGTTGAAACTCGTCGCGAGCCCCATCCTGATGGTCGGCGTCGCGATGGCGCTCGGCATGACAGGCACGCCGCTTACCGTCTGCATTCTGCTCGCCGCCATGCCGACCGCCCTGTATTCCGTGCTCATGGCCAACATCTTCGGCCTGAACCGCGACCTGGCAAACGCGACGTTCATCCTGACGCACGCCGTCTGCCTGGCGGCCATCGCCGTGGCCGGCCTGGTCTGGTGGATAGGCGGCCTGGAGAATCCTCTCGTCGGCGGGAGAGGCGGGTTGTGATACTCCTTTCTGCCACGTTTCGTTGACGCCGCAGCCCCTCGTATCGTACAATCAGGGTGCGCCTGACGCCGTTTGAGAGGAGCCTGCTATGGCCGATGAGAACGAAGGCAAATACAAGATCCTGGTCGTGGACGACGACGAAGATGTCGTCACGACCATGAGCCTGGCGCTCGGGGACCTGCACCAGACGGTCCTGACGGCATCCGACGGGATGGCCGCCCTCGAACTGGCCGAACAGCAAGACCCCGACATCCTGGTCCTCGACCTCATGCTGCCCAAGCGCGGCGGGTTCCAGGTGCTCCAGCGTCTCAAAGGCAAGCCCATGATGAAGGGCAAGCGGCCGCTCGTCTGCATGGTGACCGGCAACGAAGGGATGCGGCACCAGACGTTCGCCGAGCAGAACGGCGTGGACGAGTACCTCCGCAAACCGTTCGCCATCAGCAACCTCGTGGAGATCGTCCAGGGCTTCGTGGAGAAACTCGACGCCGGCATCGAGAACGCCAAGTAGAACGGCCGTCACTTGTCATCGGTCATTTGTCGCTTGCGACTCGTAACAGGCATTGCGTTTGCGTGTGGGAGGCGTGAATCATGGTCCATCGCCTGAGCCGACGAACTTTCCTGCATGCGGCCGGCGCGGCGGCGTGCGGCGCGATCGCGCTGCCGGGGTGCGCCTCGGACACGGGCAGTCCCGGCGCGCCGGGATTCCGCGCCCGCCCACATCCGGCCGCCCACGAATGGAAGAACCGGATCGGCCTCGTCACCGGCGGCGACGACCCCGGACGCAACACACGGACCGCCATCGAGAAACTGTGCGGCAAGGACGGCGTCCGGACATTCGTCAAGGCCGGCGACGTCGTCGTCGTCAAACCGAACATCGGATGGGCTCGCGTGCCGGAAATGGGGGCTACCGTGGACCCCGTCGTCGTCGCGACGGTCGTCGGCCTGTGCCTTGAGGCCGGGGCCGCCAAGGTCAAGGTCTTCGACAACTCGGTCGGCACTGACGCCAAGTGCTACCAGTTCAGCGGCATCGAGGCCGCCGCACGCAAGGCCGGGGCCGACGTCTTCCTCTGCGCCCGGCACCGGTTCCGCAAGGTCGCCTTCGACGACCCGCGCTGCAAGCGGCTGACCGAATGGCCCGTTTACGAGGACGTTCTGACGGCCGACGTCCTCGTCAACCTGGCCATCGCCAAGACGCATAACCTGTGCCACGTAACCCTCTGCATGAAGAACCTGATGGGCACGCAGGGCGGCGAGCGCGGCAAGATGCACCAGAAGTTGCACCAGAACCTGGCGGACCTGAACGTGACGATCACGCCGACATTCAACATCCTCGACGCCACGCGCGTCATGGTCGCCGGCGGACCGGGCGGCGGACGCAAGGACCAGGTCGTGCGGGCAAACACGATCGTGTGCGGCACGTCGAGCGTGACGGTCGATTGCTGGGCGGCCGACCCGGTGAACCTGCCGTGGCCCAAGGGTCACCACGACCTGGCGGCCGTCGAGTTTGTTGCCCGCGGCGCGGAAGCGGGACTCGGCACCGCCGACCCGTCGGCGATCGAGGTGTCAGCGTAACGCACGGGCGAACGAAGCAGTTAGCCGCCGCGCTTGCGCGGCGCGTACGTTCCGTTGAGGTCGCCGCCTGATGGCTAAACGCAAGAAGCCTGTCCGGCTGTCGGCACACGCCGCCAGTTACACGACCAAGCGGGGGTTCACCGCCCAAGAGGTCGAGCAGGCCATCCGCGAGGCACCGTGGCAAGAGGCGGAACGGGGCAGGATCGAATGCCGGCTGGACTTCGCGTTCGACGGGACATGGAACGGCCAATCGTATGCGACGAAGCAGGTTCGCCCTGTCTTTGCCGAAGAGGCGAACGAGATCGTCGTCGTGACCGTTTACACGTACTACTTCTGATGGAGCCGATGTCATGAAGATTACATACGATGCGGAGGTGGACGCGCTGAGCATCACCTTCCGCGAGACCACCGTTACCACGAAGGACTTGGGCGACGGCATTGCCGCCGACTTCGATAGCGATGGGGAACTCGTTGGCATCGAAGTGCTGGACGCGGCCAAACGCGTCGGCGGTCGAGATGCGCTCCGCCAAGTCATTCTCGAAGGTATCGGACTCAAGGTCCCGGCCTGAGTTCGGGCCTTCCTCGTGATCGAGGTCGCCGCCTGATGGCTAAACGCAAGAAGCCCCGGCACCCGCTGCACGTTCTGCGCATCATCAGCCAACTCGTTTTCTTCGGCTTGTTCCTCGTGGTGCTCGTCTCGACGGCGCTCGGCACCGCCGTGGCGGCCAGGCCGTGGCTGGCGCACGTTTTCCTGATAACCGACCCGCTTATTCTCGTGGGGATGGTGCTGGCGGGGGCGTTCACGACGGCCCTGTTGGCTGCGCTCGCGGTCGTCGCGCTGTCGCTGATCCTGCCGCGGGCGTACTGCGGGTGGATCTGCCCGCTCGGCACCACGATGGACATCGTGGACAAACTCCTCTTCCGCAAGCGCGACCGGTCGAAGAACATTGCGCCGCGGCTCCGGCAGGTGAAGTACGGCCTGCTCGCCGCCCTGCTCGTGCTGGCCGTCTTCCGGCTTGGCGTGTTCGGATGGTTCGATCCGCTCTGCATCGTGACGCGCTCCTTCGGCGTGGCCGTCTATCCCATGGCCGACCACGTTGCCAAGACGTCCCTGGTGGCAGCGGAAGAAAGCGGCATCGGTGCGGCGGCGGACATCTACGATTGGGCAGCCGAGGCAGGCCTCTTCATCCGCGACGCCAACTTCAAGGAGGGCGCTCGCGGCGTTGGGTACCCCTGGTCGTTCACGTTTGCGGCGCTGCTGGTGGCGATCGTGCTCGCGCAGGCGTATCAGAAACGGTTCTGGTGCCGCAACCTGTGCCCGCTCGGGGCGCTGATGGGGCTCCTCGGTTCGGTCAGTCCGTTCCGCCCGCGCGTCAGTAACGAGTGTGTCTCGTGCGGGGCTTGCCAAAAGGGATGCAAGATGGGGGCGTTCCAGCCCGCCGACGGCCAGGAGCGTTACCGCTGCCTCGTCCAGGAATGTATCTCGTGCTATGCGTGCGAGCGCGAGTTCTGCCCGGTCGATGCGATCCACGTGGGCGCGGCAGCGCCGCGTGTCCGTCCTGCGCCGGGCGTCCTTCCGAGCCGCCGGGCCTTTCTCGGGTCGGCCGCAGGCGGCGCCGTCTTCGCACCGGCGCTGCTGCTGGACCAGCGGACGCGGAACAAGGCGGAGACGAATCCGATGGTCCGCCCGCCGGGCGCCCTGAGGCCGGACACGGAGTTTCTGTCCGCCTGCGTCCGGTGCGGCGAGTGCATGCGTGTCTGCCCGACGAACGCCCTGCACCCGTCCGGCGTGGAGAACGGCGTCGCCGGGCTGTGGACGCCCACATTCGTCTTCAACATCGGTTACTGCGAGTACTTCTGCGGCATCACGAAGGAGGACGTCGAGCAGGGGCGGCTGGACAAACCGGCGAACCTCTGCGGCATGGTCTGCCCGACGGGGGCGATCCGGCAACTGACGCACGCCGAGAAGATCGCCCACAAGATCGGCACCGCCGTCTTCGACCACAGCCGGTGTCTGCCGTGGGCGCGCGGCGAAGAGTGCCTGACCTGCGAGGAGCAGTGCCCCCTGCCCGAGAAGGCCATCTCCCACCGGTACGAGGACGTGGCGAACCTCGACTGGCTCGCCATGCCGCAACCCGACCGCCATCGCTACGACCAGATCCAGGCCAAGCCGTCACAGACCGCCGACGAGCAGGCCGAACTCGCTCGGATGCCGCCCAAGTCGAAACGCATCGCCCGGCCGTACGTCCTCCGCGACCGGTGCATCGGCTGCGGCACGTGTGAGAACGTCTGCCCGCTGGACGGCGCCAGTGGCGTCCGCGTCGAACGGCTCCAGTCGCGCGAGATCCGTGCTGAAGCGCGCCCGGAAGCGACCCGCCGGGGAACCTGACCGGCTGCAACGTGCGCGGCGGGTCTCCCGACCCGCCGCGCCGGGAGCCCAGATTCCGTCCCCGCTTTGCGCGATGGCCTCAGCCTGTTGGGCTCAAGACGGCATCATCGGCCACGTCCAATGCTGAACCATGGTCACCCTTCGGGATGACCATGCCACCCGCCACCGCTGGAGGAGTCCGCCGCCAGTCGCGCTTTCCGGACCGCGGGGTACACCTCGCCGAGGATCAGTGCCGCAACCATCAGGACACCGCCCAGGATCTGCCAGCCCGTCAGGCGGTCGCCGACCAGGAGATAGGCGAAGAGGGCGGCAAAGAGCGGTTCGGTGATGATGATCGTGGCGGCCTGGACCGCGCGGAGCCGCTGCTGGACGTACGTCTGGACGAGGAACGCGGCGGCCGTTGCGATGAGACCCGTCACGAGCAGCGCCGGCCAGACGTCGCCCGGTCCCCATCCCGGCGGCGGCCACGCCACCGGCTCGACCCGCAGCCACGCGACCAGCAACCACGCGACCAGGAAGACGGCTGTGGCGGCCATCAACTGCCCTTGGGCCAGGACAATCGCGTCGTGATGCTTCGCGTGACGGTCGAGCAGCGCGATGTGCAGCCCAAAGCACGCCGCCCCACACAGCGTCAGGGCGTCGCCAAGCGCCACACCGTCGGGCCCGGCGCCCGTCAGCAGCGCGAGCCCCGCCACGCTGATGCCGATGGCGCCCCACAGTGCAGGCCGGGTCCGCACGCCGAACAGGACACGATTGGCCAGAGGCGCGAAGACGATGAACAGGCCCGTAATCAGCCCCGTGTTGGTGGCCGTGGTGTGCCGCAACCCGAACGTCTGGAGCAGATACGCCGCCGCCAGCACCAGGCCGATCGGACCGCCGGCCTTGAGCGTCCGCCACGTGGTCCGCCTGGCGGCAACCAGGCTGATGGCGGCAGAACCGATGATAAAACGCACCGCCAGGAACGACACCACGCCGTAGGTCTCGATGGGCCCTTTCATCAGCGCGAAGGCCCAGCCCCACACCGCGACGATGGCCAGCAGCAGGCAACATGACACGAGACGATTCATGGCGACTCACACCCCGGGCTCGGACCATCGTCAGAGTCACCGGTCATTATGGCGGCGACGGAGCGTTGCGGCAAGCCCGGATGCGTCGGGGCGTGGTGCGGGCATCCGCAAAAAGGTCCTTGCATTGCGTTCCCATTTTCGGTAAAGCATGTTGTTGTTGAAAGCGGTCGTTATCGTCACCAAGGGAAGCCGATTTCTCGGCGCCGCAGGGACGGGAGTGGCCGCCTCCCGTCGCCCACGTGCCGCAAGGAGTTTGTCATGACGCAGAAGCAGGAGATCATCGAGTCGTTTCGAGTTCATCAGAGCGACACCGGGTCCCCGGAAGTCCAAATCGCCCTTCTGACGGAGCGGATCACCCACCTGACGGGGCACCTGAAGACGCACCGCAAGGACCACTCCTCCCGGCGGGGACTCCTGAAGATGGTCGGTCGAAGAGCCAGCCTCCTCAAGTACCTGGCCCGAGAGGATCGCGGTCGGTATCAGGCGGTCATCGAGCGGCTGGGCATTCGCAAGTAACTCTCGGAACTTCGCACAGGAACCGGCCGCCCCACATACGCGGGCGACCGCAGCAATGGCACGTGAGGGAACAGCCTGCTGACGCATCGGACGGCGGTGGGAGCGTGAACGGATAGGTCTTGTCGGCAACGGAAAGGTTGGGAAAGACAATGGCAGTGGTAAAAATTGAACGCGAGATCGCAGGGCGAACACTCAGTATGGAGACGGGCAGAGTCGCCAAGCAGGCGCACGGAAGCGTCGTGGTGCAGTACGGGGATACGGTCGTCCTGGTGGCGGCCACGCGGGCCAAGCCCCGCGAGGGGATCGATTTCTTCCCCCTGACGGTGGAGTACCGCGAAATGACGTACGCCGCCGGCAAGATCCCCGGCGGGTTCTTCAAACGCGAGGGACGGCCATCCACCAAGGAAACCCTGACGTGTCGGATGATCGACCGGCCGCTGCGGCCGCTCTTCCCGGACGGGTACAAGGACGAGGTCCAGGTCGTCGCGCTCGTTCTGTCGGCCGATCAGGAAAACGACCCGGACCTGGTGGCGATGATCGGGGCCAGCGCGGCCCTGAGCATCTCGCAGATCCCGTGGGACGGGCCGCTCGGCGCCGTCCGCATAGGGATCGACGGCGACCGGTTCATCGTGAACCCCACGCACAGCCAGCGCGAGGTGAGTGAGATGGACCTGACCGTGTCCGGGTTTGAGGACTCGATCAACATGATGGAGGTCGGCGCCCGGGAAGTCCCCGAAGAGAAAATCCTTGGCGCTCTCGAGATGGCCCAGGACACCATCCGGGCCATCATCGAGATGCAGCGCGAACTCGTCGAGAAGGCCGGCGCTACGAAGCGGGAGTTTGCCGGCCCGAAAGATGTCTCGGACCTCGAAACGCTCATCGAGAAGGACTTCCTCGGCCGGATCGAGCAGGCCAAACACATCCCCGGCAAGATCGACCGGGCCAGGGCGTGCGATGCCATCAAGGAAGAGGCCATCGAGGCCATCCTCGGCCCCGAAGGGGAAACCGACGAATGGACCGCCGCCGATTTCAAGACCGCATGGTATGGCGTCGAGGACCGCCTCATCCGCAAGATGCTGCTCGCCGGCGAGCGGACCGACGGCCGCACACCCGACCAACTCCGCCCCGTCACGTGCGAGGTCGGCGTTACGCCCAGAACGCACGGGTCGGCGTTGTTCACGCGCGGCGAGACGCAGGCCCTGGTGCACACGACGCTCGGCACGGGGCAGGACCAGCAGATCATCGACGGCCTGCTCGAGGAGTACCGGAAGCAGTTCATGCTGCACTACAACTTCCCGCCGTTCTCGGTGGGCGAGGTGAAGTGGATACGCGGCCCGTCGCGCCGCGACATCGGCCACGGCGCCCTCGCCGAGAAATGTCTCCAGGGCGTCATGCCGTCCGAAGACCAGTTCCCGTACACCATCCGCATCGTCTCGGACATCACGGAGTCGAACGGATCCAGCAGCATGGCGACCGTCTGCGGGGCCACACTCAGCCTGATGGACGCCGGCGTGCCCATCGCGGACCCCGTGGCAGGCGTCTCCATCGGACGCATCTCCGACGGCGACACCGACCTGCTGCTGACCGACATCCAGGGCGAGGAAGACCACGTCGGCGAGATGGACTTCAAGGTGGCCGGCACGCAGAAAGGCATCACGGGCATCCAGTTGGACCTGAAGGTCCGCAGCGTCTCGCTCGAGGTCTGCCGGGTGGCGCTCGCGCGGGCCAGAGAGGTCCGACTGGAGATCCTCCGGACCATGCTCGATGCCATCCCGGCGCCGCGGGAAGAGATCAGCCCGCACGCCCCGCGGCTGCTGCAGATCAAGGTCAATCCGGACAAGATCGGCAAGATCATCGGTCCGGGCGGCAAGATGATCAAGGGCATTGAGGCCGACACCGGCGCACGCGTCGAGGTCCGGGACGACGGCACCGTCACCGTCGCCCACGTGGATGCCGCCCAAGCCAAGCGGGCCATCGAAATCATCGAGGGCCTGACCGCCGAGGTCGAGGTCGGCAGAATCTACACCGGCACGGTCGTCTCGGTGAAAGACTTCGGGGCGTTCATCGAGATCCTCCCCGGACAGGACGGCATGTGCCACGTCTCGGAACTGGCCGACCAGTACGTCAAGAACCCCAGCGACGTCGTCAAAATGGGCGACGTCATCAGGGTCAAGGTCATTAAGGTTGACGATCAGGGCCGGGTCAAACTGTCGCGAAAGGCCGCCCTCAAAGAGGAACCGGAAGGCCAGGCCGTCTCGAAAGAGGAATAGCCGCAGCGTTAGTACTACTACGCTATGTGGCGCTGCCGCGTTAGCCGCCGCGCTTGCGCGGCGAGTCGCCTCCGTCAGCGCGCACCGTCGTGGGCGGCATGGTCGCGCGAACGGCGGTCGTGGCTATGTGAACAGCGTTAGCCGCCGCGCTTGCGCGGCGAGTCGCCTCCGTCAGCGCGCACCGTCGTGGGCGGCATGGTCGCGCGAACAGCGGTCGTGGCTATGCGAACAGCGTTAGCCGCCGCGCTTGCGCGGCGAGTCGCTTTAGGTTAACAGCCAAGTGGAGGCCCGGGTGGATCCCCTACTGGTGTTCGGACTGGGCCTGGCAGTAGGCGTCGTTCTGATCGCAGGCCTCGCCGTGCTGATGGCCAAGCGGGCCGAACGCCGCGCGCGCGACTCCGAACGCCGTGCCCGCGAGGCCGAGCACCTGGCCTACGTCGGCACACTGACGGGCGGCCTCGCGCACGAAATCCGAAACCCCCTGTCCACACTCAACCTGAACCTGCAACTGCTGCGCGAAGACTTGCAGCGTCCTGGCAGCGAGCCCGACGCGCGGCTGCTGCGGAAACTCGACGCCCTCGAACAGGAGGCCGCACGCCTACAGCAGATCCTCGACGATTTCCTGAAACTCGCGGGCAAACAGGAAGTCCGCCTCCAGGTCGGGGCCATCAACCCCGTCGTCGAGGAACTCGTGGAGTTCTATGAGGACCGCCTCGGACGCGCGAACGTCCGGGTGCGGACCAGTTTGGCCGAAGACCTGCCCCACGTGGCGATCGATGCGGCACGGTTGAAGCAGGCACTTTCCAACCTCATCCTGAACGCCGAGGCCGCTATGGCCGACGGCGGGGAACTTATGATCGGCGCCGAGGCCGAACGGCGGGGCGTCCGCCTCCACGTCACCGATACAGGCGCCGGCATCGGCCGGGAGGACCTGGACAGAATCTTCGCACCGTATTATTCTACCCGTCCGGGCGGCACGGGACTGGGGCTGCCGACCGTCCGACGGATCGTCCAGGAACACAAGGGCACGTTGGAGGTTCACAGCGAACCGGGCCGCGGCACGCGGTTTACGATTCATCTCCCCGCCGCCGCCGTGACCGAGGTCACATAACGGCTGCGCCAACCCCATACGGGCACGTAGCGCGACCCGCGTCGCGACAGACTCGGCGTCTAACCGGGCGGCGCGACGCCGCGCAGCGGGTGGGTAATACCATGCCTGACGAAAAGCAAGCAACCGAGCGGGCACGCATCCTCATCGTCGAGGATGACCGTCCGCAGGCCGACGCCATCAACGAGGCGCTCGCCCGCGTCGGCTACGCCTGCGTCGTCGTCACCGAGCCGCGACGCGCCCTCGACCTCCTGGACGACGACGGTTTCGACCTGGTCGTCACGGACCTCGTGATGCACGAGGTTGACGGGATGGAGATCCTCCAGGAAGCCAAGCGCATCGACGCCGCAACCGAGGTCATCGTCGTCACCGGCCACGGGTCCATCGAAACGGCGGTCCAGGCCATGCGCGAGGGCGCCTGGGATTACATCACCAAGCCGCTGAACCTTGGGGAATTGCGCGACCGCGTGGCCAAGGCGCTCGAGCACCGGCGTCTCGTGAGCCGAAACCGGCAACTGACGGCCCAACTCCAGGAGCGTTTCGGGTTCGAGGGCCTCATCGGCACGTCGGCCGGCATGCACCGCGTCATCGAAACGTGCCGCCAGATCGCTCCGACCGACACCACCGTCCTGATCGAGGGCGAGAGTGGAACCGGCAAGGAACTCGTCGCCAAGGCGCTCCACAACAACTCGCCTCGCAGCAACGGCAACTTCGTCGGACTCAACTGTGCCGCACTCAGCGAAGGCATCCTCGAAAGCGAACTCTTCGGACACGAGAAGGGCGCCTTCACCGGCGCCATTGCCAGCCGCAAGGGACGCTTCGAACACGCCGCCGGCGGCACGCTGTTCCTCGATGAGGTCGGCGACATGCCGATGCCGACTCAGATCAAACTCCTCCGGGTCATCGAGGACCGCGAGATTATCCGCGTCGGCTCCAACGAGCCGCGACGGGTGGACGTGCGGCTCGTCAGCGCGAGCAACCGGAACCTGGGCAACCTCGTCAAAGAGGGCTTGTTCCGCGAGGACCTCTACTTCCGCCTGAACGTCGTGCGGATCGTGCTGCCGCCGCTGAGAGAGCGGCGGGAGGACATCCCGCTGCTGACGGACCACTATCTCCACCGCTTGGCCGACGAGCACGCCAGGACCGTCACCGGCATCACGCCCGAGGCCCAGACCGTCCTGAACGCCTACGACTGGCCCGGCAACGTGCGCGAACTGGTCAACGCCCTGGAGACGATGATCGTCCTGGCCCGAAGCGAAACGCTCGACGTCCGGGATATCCCGGCGGAAATCCTTCCGGCGGCCGGCGAAACCGCGGCCGAGCGCCTGACGCCCGGCATGAGTCTTGAAAATGCCGAACGGATCCTCATCAAGCGGACGCTCGACGAAACCGGAGAGAACCGCCAGAAGACCGCCGAAATCCTTCGCATCGGAGAACGGACCCTCTACCGCAAGATCAAGCATTACGGACTGAAGTAAACGGCTTCGCAAAAGTTCTGGTCGGACCGTACCTGCCGCGCAAAGTAGCGTTGCAGTGCCATCCGGACCCGTCCAATCACAAGCAAGGGGGGTCTATGATGTCTCGCTTCCGGGTTCTGTTGCTGGCAGGTCTGACGGCGTCGGCCCTGGCGGTCTGCGCCTCGGCCCGATCTTCCACCGTCTCCGCTGCCGCAACAGAGGGCAAGAAACTGCCGAACGGCAAGTGGGTTGACATCCTCAAGTTGATCGACCCCGCCAAAGACTGCATCGACAAGAAGAGCCTTGCCCTGTGGAAACGCCGGGGCAAGACCCTCATTGCCACGCCGTCGCAGCGCGGTCGGACCAACCTCTTCGCCCCGGTCTCGGTCAACGGAGATTACGACCTCCAGGCCAAGTTCCTCGGAACGAACCTCGACGGCTACGTGTACCTATACCTGCCCGTCGGAACGGGCGCCGTGTCGCTGCAACTGGCCGGCCGGAGCGGCCTGGCCGACATCAAGCGTCGCGGCCCCTCCTCCAACGCAACGGGCGCGGCCGTGGCGTTCCAGGTGAACCACCTCTACACCGTCGACGTGAAAGTGGCGCTCGACAAGGACGACGCCACCATCGCCGTCAACCTCGACGGCAAGCCGCTCATCCGATGGAAAGGGCCGCAGGAGGACCTCTCGGCCTACACGACGAAGCGCAAGGACCGCATCGGTCTGGCCGCCTACGACACCATCGCGACGTTCGGGGCGGTGCGGTTGCGGATGCAATCGGGCGCCGCAACGGCGCTGCGGCCGTAGCGCTCTGTGACTGCTGATTTGCGGGGTGCCACTGGCTGCTTGTCAGCCAGTGTCGGCAAAGCAGTGGGGACGCACTGGCGGGCAAGCCGCCAGTGGCACCCATCATATCACGTAAAACAGAGCACGAGCGGCGCCGATCGCGAGCGCCGGCGCCGTTGACACATCCCGCGCCGTACGGGTAGAATAAGAATCGTGGAACCGCGGTCCATCCGGAGCGGTCCAACTAAGCGGGGTCAGATAGGTTTTTTGCGGTTGGTGCGCGGCGGGTCTCCGTACCCGCCGCGACATGACGGTCGCAAGCGCGGTGGGTACGGAGACCCACCGCGCAAGACTTACGTAAGTCCGCTTAGAAGGAGAGGGTCTAGGATGTGTCACTTTCGGACTCTGGTGCTTGCAGGCTTGGCGGCGTCGGCTTTGCCCCTTTGCGCCCTGGCCGACCAGGCGACGGACGCGTTCGATTCGCTCTACGGCAAGGACATGAAGGCTGTCGCCGCCACACGCGACACGGCCGACGATCTGGCGCTGGCCGGCAAACTGCTCGATGCGGCCGGAGACACGGAGACGCATCCGGCGCTGGCCGTCGTCCTGTGCGACAACGCATACGACCTTGCCGCCAAAGACCCGAAGGGCACCGCGACCGCCGTCCGGGCGATGGAACTGGCCGGCCGCAAGACGCCGGAGAAGAAGCCCGCATTCCTCGCCAGGGCCGTGGCTGTTTGCCGGCGCCGGTACGACACCGCATCGAGCGTCAACCGCACCAGCGCCGGGAACCTCCTTGTCGGCATGCTTCTCAAGTTGGGCGACGCCCAGGTCGAGGTCCGCGATATCGAGGCCGCCGAGAAGACCTGCCGCCATGCCTTGGCCGTAGCCAATGCCATCAAGACCCCCCTGGCGAGCAGCGTGCAGGAACGCATGGACGGATTGGCGCAACGCAGTAAGACGCTGGCCCGGATCAAGACGCTGAAGGCGGCGTTGGACGCCGACCCGGCCAACGCGTCGGCCCGCAGCGCGTTGGTCCGGTTGCATACGGTTGAGTTGGACGACCCCGCTGAAGCCGCCAAGTACCTCGGCGACGACACCGATGCGTCGTTCAAGAAGTACGTCGTGGGCGCCGCCAAGGGCGTTCGCAAGGCGCCGGAACTGGCGTGCATGGAACTCGGTGAGTGGTACCGCGGCCTCGCCTCCGAGAGTTCCCCCGGCGCCGGGAAAGCCATGCTCAAGCGGGCCCAAGCCTACTACAAGCGTTTCCTGAAACTCCACGAGAAGGACGACCTCAGCCGGTCGCAGGCCGTCCTGGCGCTGAATAAGGTCAACGACGCCCTGGCCGGCCCCGTTCCGGCCGCCGACGCCGCCGGCGCCGGCGCGTCGGCCAAGGGCAAGAAACTGCCGAACGGCAAGTGGATTGACATCCTGAGGTTGATCGACCCGGCCAAAGACTGCACCGACAGGAAGGGCCTCGCCCTGTGGAAACGCCGGGGCAACACCCTCGTTGCCACGCCGACGCAGTACGGTCGCACCAACCTCTTCGCCCCCGTCTCGGTCGATGGGAGTTACGACCTCCAGGTCAAGTTCGCGCGCAACCAGATCTACGGCTACACCTACGTGTATCTGCCGGTCGGTTCGAGCACAGTCGCGCTGCAGTTGGGCAGTGGCGTGAGCGGTCTGGCTTACGTCAGAGGCAGCAGCCCGTACTCCAACGCCACCGGCGCCTCGGTCACGTTCCTGGTGAAACGCATCTACACCATTGACGTGAAGGTGGCGATCGACGGGGACCAGGCCGCCATCGCCGTCAACCTCGACGGCAAGCCGCTCATCCGCTGGAAAGGGCCGCAGGAGGACCTCTCGTCCACCTCCTACACGACGCGGCACAAGGACCGCGTCGGCTTCGCCACCTATGACGTCGGCGTGACGCTCGGGGCCGCGAGGTTGCGGATGCAATCGGGCGCCGCAACGGCGCTGCGGCGGTAGGGGTGTGACTGTTTTTACTGGCGGGCGGTGGGGCAAAAAGGTTCCAGGAACCTTTTCTGCGTAGCACCCTTCGGGCCCTTCAGGGAAAAGGTTCCTGGAACCTTTTTGTGCGGCTACAATAGGGCGGCGATCTGATCCGTCCATACTCTGGGAGAATGGAGGTGCCGTCATGGACCGCCGGTTCCAAACGCTGGTGCTTGCCGGTGCTGTCCTGGTGGCCGTGGGCTGTGCCGCGGACGCCGCTGCGAAAGCCCCCGAGAAGAAGGCCGAGAGCGCCCCCGTGCGCGTCCTCGGCCCCCAGGACAGTATCGAACTGCCGACCGGCGACTGGGTCGAGGTCCTGCCGTTCGTGGTCCCCGCCCGAGACGCGCTGTACCACGCCTCACGGAAGGAGTGGGAGCGGCAGGGAAGCAAGATCGTCACGGTCCCCAAGGGCGACGGTACGTCCGTCCTGACGATCCCGGTCGTCCCGCGTGGCAGTTACCAACTCGAAGTGGAGTTCATGGCCGCCTCCGCCGACGGATACGTCCACATCTTCCTTCCCGCCGGAACGGGCTCCACCGCCCTGGCCCTGTGTGACAAAGCGTCTAAGGCCGCCTACAACGCCCAACCAGGCGAGGCCGTCTATGGCATCAGCGGACTTGAGGCGATCGACGGCAAGAACGCCCACGCCAACGGCACCGGCCGCAAACTTACGTTGCAGGCCAAGGAGGTCCATACCGCCCAGGTAACCGTCAACCGCGACGACGACAAGGGCCAGGTCGCCATCACCGCCGCGCTCGACGGCAAACGGGTCGTCCGATGGAGGGGGAAGCAGGAGGTGCTCTTCTCGGTGTATCAGCGGCACAAGAAACACCTCGGCCTTGCCGTCAAGGCGATGCCCGTTTCCTTCGCTTCCGTGCGTCTGAAAATGCTCTCGGGCAAGGCATTTGCCGAACTGCCGGAGAAGCGAAAAGGACCGGGAAAGACAACGGGCACCCGCTTCAAAATCCGCCGGATCAGACGCTGATCCGCCCCGGCGCGCCCGCAACGCCGTAGGCGGAGCGACGCCCAAGACGGCCGCTCGCGCCCTCCGACGGCCTTGACCCACCTCAGTCAAGACGGGACCGCCTTCACCTTGCGCACGGGCAGTCCGGGGTGGCGTAGCAGGCGCCACGCTTCCCGCAGCGTCGAGAGGATGTGGCTCAGGCGCACGGTGCTCTCGCCGCCCGCGCGGGGCCGGTGTGTCACGGGCACCTCGTCGATCCGGTATCCGAGGACGTTGGCCTTGGCCAGGACCTCGGCGTCCACGAAGAACTCCTCGGAGGCGATCGTGATCTCGTTGAACACCTTCCGCCGGTACAGTTTGAACGCGCAGTCGCAGTCGCGGACACGCACCCCGAACACCAGGCCGATGAGCGTCTTGAACGCCCACGAGAAGAACTTCCGCATCCACGGGTCGCGGCGGTCGGCCCGGTAGCCCGTGACGATGTCCGCTTGGCGGATGCCGTCGGTCAGGAGACGGATCTCCTCCGGATCGAACTGGCCGTCGGCATCCATGTAGAAGACGAGCGGCATCTGCGCGCTCGTGAAGCCGCTGCGAAGCGCCGCCCCGTATCCCCGGTTGGGCCGATGATGGATGACGCGGACCTCGCGGTACGCGTCGGCCAGGGCGTCGGCGAGGTGCGGCGTCGAGTCGGTTGAGCCGTCGTCCACGATGATGATCTCGAACCGCTCGCACACGTTCGCAAGCGCCTTGTGCAGCGATTCGGTTACGTCGCCCAGGCACGCCTCTTCGTTGTAAGCCGGCAGGACCGCGCTGATGGCGGGTCTCGGTTTGGCGGATCGCGACTTCTTGCTCATGGCTTGCCCGGACCCTCCGTCCTCAGAGCCGGTTCCAGAAGCACCATCGGCCGGCGGTGACCCGGTGGCGTCTCGCCCACCAGGCGCCACGCCAGGGCCGGGTCGGCCCACCGCCCGCCTTCATGCGACCTGCGGTTCATCACGACCAGCCACGGACGGCCGGCGGCGAGTTCCTTCTTCAGGTATCCGACCATGTCTGGATGCGATTGCAGGCTCACGGTGTTCCGGTGCAGAAGGAAGGTCAGTTCGTGACACTCCCCGACCGCCAGAAACACCGGCAGTTCGCGGCCGTCGCGTTTGGTGCGGGCGGCCACCGTGGTCGCAAACGACGCCAGGCCGCGCGCCTTACCCAGCACCGGCACGATCATCTCCACGAACAGGACAAACGCCAGAACCGTGGTGCAGACCATCAGCGCAACCGTGGGGGCCGGCCGGTCGCGCCGGATCAGAACCACGGAGACCACGGCGCCGGCCATCATCGGCCCAGCCAGCAGCCACGCGACCCACTCCCGCTCGGCGATGAGGTCCGCCACCGCCGCGAACGTCGCCTGGTCGGTGCGATTGTGAAACGCCTCAAAAAGGTGCTCCCGAACCGGCCCGGACAGCGCGACCAGCAGGAACCCCAACGCCAGCAGGAAGGCCGCCGCCGCGACCACCGTGAACCCCGCCTCGATCCACTTCCGAAGCGCCGCGTCTTGCCGGTGAGCCCGAAGGTAGTAGTCCAGAAAATACCCGACGAGAAGCGCCGCACCCGGGTACGCCACCAGCAGGTACTCGTCCTTGCGGAACGAGACGGCCGAGAAGAAGACAAACGATCCGACGAACCACACGCCCGGCAACAGCATCCGCCCAAGATGCTCGCGCGACATCCCGCGCCACGGCTGCACGAGCGCACCCGGAAGAAAAACCACCCACGGGAACAGGTCACGCGCCATCGCCGGAAAGTAGTACCACCAGTACGTGCTGTCCTCGAAGACGCCGGTTCCCATCGCCCGGCCGAAGACGTGCATGCCCCAGTACACCCGGCTGAAGTCTCCCCCCGTTGCGACGTGGGCCGCAATGTGCCACGGCGCCGCCACCGCCAACAGCACGAGCGGTCCGCTGATCGGTTTCATCCGCCACAGTTGGCCCCAGAAACCTTCCTCCCGCATCCGGACCAGCAGGTATAGCCCGACCGCGAGCAGCGGCACGACGAGCGACGTGGCCTTCACCAGCGTCCCCAGGCCCACCAGCGCCCAGAACATCCAGTACTGCCACTCCGCTCGCTCACGCTCGCGGCTAGTAACGGCGCCGAGACGCGCGCGTGCAAAGAACAGGAGCGAACCCGCGACACACGCGGCGAGCATCGGGTCCAGGATCCCCGCCCGGCTCCACCAGAGCACCTTCGGCGTGCTCAGAAGGACCAGCCCCGCGATGAAGCCGGTGCGAACCGAGATCAGAACCTTGCCCAGGTAGTATGTGACGACGACCAGCACGACCAGGCTGACGGCACTCGGCAGGCGGACCGTCACGTTGGTCACCTCGCCGCACGCCGCGCTCGCCGCCGCGACCGCCCAGTAATACAGCGGCGGCTTCTGGTAGGCGAGACCCGGCGGCGCGTCGGGCGAGAACTGTGGAACGAGCCACGGGCTCGGCCTCTCGGGCGGCCACGTGTCCGATTCGAGCATGTGCCGGGCGACGCGCGCGGCCCGGGCTTCGTGGGCCGTGAACAGGTCCCGGTCGGCCGTCCGGTACAGGGCCAGCGCGGCAGAGAGAACGACGAGAAGCAGGATGAGAGTGGCCTCGCGGCCGCGAGCAGGTGGCGGCGAGACACTCTCGCCGATTGGGAGTTCGTCCGGCCCTGTGTCGCTCACCATCCGCTCCGGCCGAGACCTCTTGCTCGCCGCGTGGTGGCCTTCCCAGGCCACCACGCCCGGCGCACGGCTCTCGCGGCGGCCTCGGAAGGCCGCCGCGCGGTTTGGGCAACACGCTCGGGAACGCCGCCGCACGAGCGCGTCTTGCTACATCTCGAACGGCCAGCCTGCCGCCAGGATAGCCTCGCAGACCCGCAGGTCCTCCGGCGTGGTGATCTTGACGTTGGCGGTGTCGCCCGGGACCATCATGACGGTCTGGCCCATCGCTTCGACCAGTTGGGCATCGTCGGTCACGCTGCCGACCATGTCGCCGCGCCGCTCGTAGGCCTGGGTGATGACCTCGCGGCGGAACACCTGGGGCGTCTGGGCCATCCAGAGCGCTCGCCGGGGCACGGTCTCTACCACGCGGCCGTCCTCGGCCACCGTCTTGATCGTGTGATCGACCGGCCGACCGACGACCGCCGCGCCGTGCTCAATCGCCACGCGCATCGCCTCGGCGATGACGGCCGGCCGAATGAGCGGCCGGACCGCATCGTGTATCGCCACCAGTTCCGTGCTGTGGTCCGATGCCTCCAGCGCCAGCGCAACGCTCTGTGTCCGCTCGGCTCCACCTGCGATGAACTCCAGACGCCGGCCTTCGGAAGCCATCTCGCCGAACGTTTCCCTGGCCCACTCCACCGTCTTGGCGGACACCGCCACGATCGTCTCGGCGACCGAGTCAACCGCCGCGAAGGCGCTTAGCACGTGGGCGAGAACCGGCCGGCCCGCCAGGTTCACGAAGACCTTGCTGCTCGTCCCGTGCGCGTTTCGCTCCGTGCGTGCGGAGGTCGCCTCGATGAACCGGCGGCCGGCGCCGGCCGCCGCAATGATCACACTGGCTTGGGGTACCGGCATGTTGGAAGGGGCCTCCCCGTCTTTGGCGAAACCGTCTTTCGCATGAGAAAACGCGCCGCGCAAGCGCGGCGGCTAACCGCCCTGTGATGACCCGGGCGCGCTGCTGTCACGACCTTCGTCGGTCGTGCGCGGCCTGGACGCGTCCGAAGATCATCCGCCCCGCGCTTTTCTGAAGCACGTTCGTCACCGTGATGGTGACCGTGTGACCGATCCTGCTCTGCCCGTCCTCGACCACAACCATGGTGCCGTCCTCCAGGTAACCGACGCCCTGGCCCTCCTCCTGGCCGGCTTTCAGGACGGTTACCTCCATCTCCTCGCCGGGCATGGCGGACGGTTTCATGGCGTTGGCCAGGTCGTTGATGTTGATGACGTCCACGTGGGCCAGTTTGGCGACTTTGTTGAGGTTGTAGTCGGTGGTGACGATCCGCCCCGAAGAGCGGGAGGCCAGATTGACCAGCATTTCGTCGGCGCCCTCCGCCGGCCCCGCCTCGACGTCGGCGTCCTGGATACGGATATCCACGTTTGGCATCGTCTGGAGGCGGTTGAGGATATCGAGCCCCCTGCGGCCGCGGTCCCGTTTCATCTTGTCGTCGGAGTCGGCGATGGTCTGAAGTTCGTGGAGGATGAATCGCGGCACGACCATCGGGGCGTCGAGGAAACGGGTCTCGGCGATGTCGGCGATGCGGCCGTCGATGATGACGCTCGTATCCAGCAGGAGCGGTCGCCCGCCCTTCCGCTGTTTGGCGAACTCGATGTACGGAATGACGAACCGGAAGTCGTCCTTCGTCTGGAGGATGAGCGAGATCGCCAGGTACGACGTGACGGCAGCGATGCCGACCTTGATGGCTTCGCGGATCGTGTCGTCGATGTCGTACATGTCCACCACGGGTGCGAGGAGCATCGCCACGATCAGCCCCACGAGCAGTCCGAAGAATACCGCCGAGATGACGCTGATGTTCTTGCGGCGGAAAACGAGATCGACGGCAATCACGAAGATGGCCACACCCGCGAAGCCGAACATGCCCGTCAGTTGCTTCCCCTCTTCAACGGCCCCGCCGAACACGTAGCCGCCTGCCACCATCATCAGGAAAAACAGCAGCCGTATGACAAAAACCAGCATGATGGGGCCCTCCATGAAACGGGGTTATGATACGGGTTTCATTATAGAGGTGTGCGGCGACAGGGGCAAGAGTTGCCCGGGCCGCGTGAGAAAACTAGCCGCGCACGTAAGTGAGCGGCGATCCCCAACAGTGGACGAAACGCTCAGCGCCGGGTGCCACTGGCGAAAAAGTCCGCCAGTGCCTTCCTGCTGCTCGCTACACACTGGCTGACAAGCAGCCAGTGGACGAAACGCTCAGCGCCCGCCACCGCCACCCCGGCCGCCGCCACCCCGGCCACCGCCACCAGGGCCGCCGCCTCGACCGCCACCGAACCCGCCACGGTCAAAGCCGCCGCGCCCGCGGTCGCGATCGTCGCGCCCGCGATCCCGGTCCTGGGGCAGGGGGATATACGGCGTCCACTCAAAGGGAAGGACATAGATGCCCTGGTGCTCGCCCGTGTCGAAGTTCGAGACCACCGTCGCCGCCAACGCGAACCACGTGTTGGGCCTCGGCACCTGCCGGCCCGGCAGCGGCCCTTTGCCGTTGTCTCCGAGCAGGTCCTCCACGCGCACCACCGCCAGCGACCGCGTGTTGACGGCCTTCAGCAGCAGGTACCGGCCGTCGGGACCGTCGATCTGTTCCTGAACCTGGGCGTAAAGGATGATGCCGTGCGGCATCTTGGTCTGCGGCTTGACCAGGTTCACGCTGCCGATGGGGCCCAACGCCCGCTGCAGGTTTCGCCCCACCTTCGCCAGCCGCGCCAGCATCTCCACGCCGTACTTGCGGACCTGCGACCGCGACCGCTCGTTGGTGCGAGGCGCCCACGCCACGCGCGTCCCCTGCTCGGCCCACTCGGCCAGCATGTCGTACACGTCGGCGCTGACGTGTATGCCCGTGCCGAGACACGTCGGGCACGGAACGTCGCCGCCGAAGATCCATCTTCCGGTATCGATGCGGCCCTTTCCGCCGCACCTCTTGCAGACCATTGCGCTGGTGATCGTCCGGCTGGCGCGGAGGAACTCCTGGACGTTTGCCGGCCGGCCCGGCAGGCGCAGAATATCGACCGGCCACAGCGGCTCCGGCAGGTCGGTCAACGGTTTGAGTTCCGGCTGCGTTGAGAGCAGCGACTTGCGGAGCGTCACGGCCGGCATCGCCAGCGCCACCAGGATGCCCTTGGCGGCCACGTCGAGACGCACCGCGAGCACCGTGCCGCCCGCATCGAGGACGGGCGCGCCGCTGGCCGCGTCGATGCGGCCGCCGTCCACGCGGAGGAAGGCGTCGATGCCTTCGGGTGTCGCGACGTGCGACCGGGCCGCCACGTCCTTGATCTTCGGTCCGCGTGCCATCCGGCCCGCCGTCACGTCCAGTGCCTCGCCCCAGCGCCATCCCGCGGTGACGGCAAGGCGGGCGGTTTCGAATGTCGGGAGTTCCGGCGCAAGCGGAAGCCCCGTCTGCGCCGAGAGGCCCGACTCCGTCTTGAGCGCCGCCAGCCCCAGCGCCGGATCGGCCATGCCGAACTGCGTTACCGTGGCCGTGGCGCCGCCCTGAAATCGGAGCGTCGCCCGGCTCGCGCCGCGGTGCTTCAGCGCGCCGAGGTCGCATACAACGAACCGCCCGTCTCCGAGAAGAAAACCCGTGGAAATCGACTGAGGAATGCCCCAGGCGTTCTCCACCGTCACCGTGCAGACGGCCGGCTCGGCCTTCTCACGGAGAACCTTCGGATCGGCCTTCGTCGGCGTGGCGGCTCGCGCCGTCGCCGCGTGGAAGGCAAGGCACAGGACACAGAAGGCAATCGCTACGCGCTCTCGCATAGTTACTCCTCCCTTCACGGCCTGCATGGACTCCGTGCGCAGGCTCACCATGTACAACGGCTGGGAGGGAACCTAATTTCAAAGAAATGCTGAATCTCGCCGCGCCACGCGGATGCCGGGCCGGCGCCTTCAGGGGTCGGCAGCGGCTGAACGCTACGGACGCGGCGTGCCCCTTCCGGGCGTGCCCCTGCCGGTGGGGGCCCACACGGCGGCGGGAGGTGCCGGAACCCAACCGAACGGCAGCACATAGACCGCGCCGCCGCGTCTCGGTTGCCATTTCGTGGCTCTCTTGGCGGGACCGATTCGCGTCTGGGCCACGCCCCCGAGGACGATCCATGTCCCTTTTTTCGGTTCGGCCGGTGCGCCGACCGGTCCGGGCGCCGATGGATTCGTGACGGCGCCGGCCCGAAAGATGAGCGACTTGCGGGATCCGGCGGCCTCCAGGCGTGTGTATCGACCGTCCGGCCCGTCGATCGTTTCGCCGGCGCGGGCATAGATGACGATGCCCCGCGGGAAGCCGGCGTCGGCCGCCGCAGCGGCGGCCCAGGCTCTCTGGAACTGCCTCCCCGTTCCCGCCAGTTTCTTGAGCCTCTGGATGCCTTCGGTCAGGATCGCCTTTCTGGCGCGGGCTTCGATGCCCGGCGCCCAGGCCACCCGGGTGCACTCCTCAGCCACCTCGGCCAGTTTCGCGTACACGCCTTCCACACAGGCGATGCCGTCGCCGCCGCAGGCCTTGCACGTCACGCGCGTAGGTATGTACGAGTACAGACTAGAGTAGCTGCTTGAAGCAAAGGACCCTCTGCCGTTGCATTTCTTGCACACCAGGCTGTCTTTGAGGTCACGCGCGAGCCGGCCGAACTCAGGCGCCGTGACGGGCCGGCCTTCCAGACGGAGGATCGGCACCGCCCACGCGGCTTTCGGAAGTTCCGTGAGCGGTTTCAGTTCACGCTCCGACGCCAGCAGCGCGGCCCGCAACGTTGTGGCCGGCACGACGAGGGGCGCCGTCACGCCCCGGCCGACCACGTCAATCCGAACGCCAAGGACGGTCCCCTCGCCGTCCAGAACCGGCATGCCGGAAGTCCCGACCACGCCTCGGCGCGCGATCCGAAGAAACGTCCAGTCGGCCTTCAGGACGCTCACGCCGGTCCGCGCTGCCAGTTCGTTCATCCTGGGTCCGGCGACGAGCCGGCCGGTGGCCGGTTCCAGTTCGCTTCCCTCCTCTCGGCCCATCGTGGCCACCGTCGGGCCGGCGGCGAGCGGAGGCAACTCCAGCGCAAGCGCCAGACCTTCTCGGGAAGAGACACCCGGTTTCAGATACAGGGCCGCCAACCCGCTGACCGGATCGGCCAGCCCGAACTGGTTGCTCGCGACCTCCGAGCCGTCCTGAAACCGCATGACCGCCCGGACGCCGCCGGGACGGGCCAGCGCGCCGAGTTCCGTCACGACAAACCGGCCGTTGCCCAGCACAAACCCGTTCGCAAGCGCCAGCGGTACGCCCCAGGCGTTTTGGACCGTCACCCGGCAGAGACACGGCGCAAGTTTGGCACGAATCGCCGTCTCATCCAGAGGCGCCGACCCGGCCGCCGCGCCCACTGCGGCAAGAAGATACAACAGGACACCACAGACCGTCCGCGGAACCGACATGACTGGTCCCCCCGCCTTTACAGGGTCCATCCGCCGCCTCGGTTATCACTACAGCGCCGCTTAGCCCTTTTGCGCGGTGGGTCTCCGGACCCACCGCGCTCGAAAGCCCGTTTTCGCCGTTGCGCG
>CAYVAM010000037.1:19595-29005 GCA_964449275.1 uncultured Anaerolineales bacterium | reverse complement strand
ACGGGCACGCCGCATGCCATCGCTTCAAACAGGATGCGTTCGAAGTTGCGATACGGCGAACAGCAAACCACGATGTCCGTCTGTGCCATCACGTCAGCCACGTCGTCATACGCGCCGGCGAAGTGCAATTGATCGCCAACGTCGAGCGAGCGGGCCGTCTCCCGCACCTGCTCGTAATAGGTCGCTTCCGGCCCGTCCTCGGGAATCGGGCCGTGAATCACAAACTCGGCCTCCGGAAGGTCACGTAAGGCCCCGGCCGCTGCACGCACGAAGTACTCGTGCCCCTTAAACTCCACGACACGGCCGAAGATCGCGACACGGAATGGGCCCGCCTTCGACTGCCTCGCGAACCCGGCGCGGCGCGCCACTTGGCCCACATTGACGCCATTGTAGATTACCGTCGTGGGCGTCTCCCCCAGGAGTCCCCGTTCGACATAATAGGTACGCACGTGCTCGCAGATGGCGACAAAGGCGTCCACGTGTTTGTAGAGCCACCGCGTCTCCCAGTGGGGCTTCAGCGTACCGCGAAGGTGACATACGCACGGCCGGCCCGTCAAGGCAGCGGCCAGGACCGCAGGCGCGTCCGAATGGACTTCGTTATTGGCATGAATAATGTCGATGCTCTGAAAACGGATGTAGAAGGCAAGCCGGATCGCCGTCGAACTCAAGTAATACAGAAACCGCGCCGTCTTGCCGTAGCGCCCGAACAGCGACGGCGAGCGGGGTGGCCAAGACCGAGACGCCCGGAACATGTCGCTGTGAGAAGGCAGGTTGCGGAGAACGTCGCGGGGTAAGTTCCCGACAAGAAAGGCCTGGACACGATCGCCGAGTCCTTGGACAAGGTTCTGGAGACTGACGCGCGAGCCGCCGGGCCCCAGCCCAGGCTGTTCATAGTAGAGCACTCGAATCGGTTCCACGGAGCCGTCCTTTTCGACCGCGCGGCGCTGCCGCACGGCGCCTTGGCCGGGGCCATCAGTAGCCCGCCAAGGCCCTGTACAGTTTGCACAGACGTTCCGACTGCCGGCGCGGGTCGAACTCCCTTCGCACGTATGCGGCTCCTTCGGTGTTGGGTCGGTCGCAGGCGATGGCGGCCCGCACCTGGGGCAGGGCCTCCTCGGCCGTCCGGGCCAAGCGGCAATGCGGCATTGGATTGCTCCGGACGACGTGTCGGCCACGGGCTAGGGCCTCCAGCACCATCTTAGCCATTCCGTCGTGAGCGGTCAAGCGAACGAGAACCGTGGTTCGTCGGTACACGGCCTCCATGTCTTCAATCTGTCCAAGGTACGTTACGTTGGGCAGTTGCGGTAGACCGGTTCCATCGTGGGC
Organism: uncultured Anaerolineales bacterium; assembly: GCA_964449275.1. Lineage (GTDB taxonomy): Bacteria > Planctomycetota > Phycisphaerae > FEN-1346 > FEN-1346 > JAUVZF01. Next base: position 27,679 of record CAYVAM010000037.1, on the reverse strand, counting down.
CACGACCAACCAATGGACGTCAGGCGCGGCGCGAGCCATCTTAAGAACCTCCTCGCCCCCGTAGAACGCGAAGCGGTCGGGCCGCAGCATCGTCAGGACGCGCGGCGTCGGAGGCAGTGGCGGGACGCCGATGCCGTCGAGCGACCGGACGCCGACCGTCTCGTGCCGCGCGTAGATGCCCACGGTCCGCAGTTCCTCGACCAGGGCGGGCGAGTCCGCCAGGTGGACCGCAATGAGCGCGTTCAACGCGGGGCCCGCCACACGGCTCCAGCGCGGGCTCAGCAAAAACGACGAGACATCACTCCCGAGCCAGTGGAAGACAACCGGCACGGCCCGCAGGCAGGCGGCAACCCAGAGGTTCCAGAGGTTTGGCCAGCCGAGCACGTGGAGGACGTCGCAGGCCCACGGCTCGCGTTCCGCCAACCACCGCTTCAGCGGCCAATCTTTCAGGGCCAGTTCCTGATCGACGTAAAGGCAGCGGACCCGGGCGGGGCTGCTTTCAAGCCCGTCGGCCAGCCGGCGCACCCAGAAACTGTTGCCGAAGGCACCCACCACAGGCCAGCGACCGTTTGGCCTTGTTCCCATCAGCGGAACTTCCTTATCCATCTATCCCGCAGTGTTCCTGGCCTCACGTGCGGTCTTGAAGCAGAATGCCGCTCGGAAGCGTCAACTTGGCCTCACCGCGAGGCTCATGAGTCAGTGGGCGTTGCCTGAACACTCTGGCGGGGTTGCCAGCGACAACGGCATAGTCAGGCACATCGTGTGTCACCACCGAGCCAGCCCCCACAACTGCGCCTCTGCCGACGCGGCCACACTGAGGGAGAATGACCGCCCTGGCCCCAAGCCACACGTCATCGCAAATATAGAGTGTACGTTCTGGCCCGTAAGCCTGGAGGCGCATGGGCTTATCGGTAGACGTGGCGTTGTGGTTCCTGTGGAAGACCATCACCTCCGGCCCCATCATGACGTCGCGGCCGATAACGACGGGGCCGTGGATTCGACAAGCCACGCCAAGCCCTGAAGAATCGCCGATGCGAACCTGAGAGCCGTCACCGAACTCCGCGCCCACCTCGACGTTCACGTTCTCGCCACACTCCAGGAAGAGGCGGCGACAGATCCACCGGCGCATCCTGGTGCCCCTCCGTCCCCGCACATGGGCTGCAACGTACTGATACAGGCGCAACAACCACCGCCTGTAGAGGGCGTTTCCCGTCATTGCAGATCCTTCCCAGACTGCCGCGGCGCCGGTCGCGGTTCGGGCTGCGCAGTCTGCAGCGCTTACCAGCGCCACCGCCGCCGAATGAATTTCATAAGCGGCTTCAGCGGCGGCAGAAACGTCGCGATCCGCCGCGGCAGGTGCCAAATGCGGTCGCGGACCACGTCGGCCCCGCGGCCGAGGTAGCAGATGAGCGAGTATTCATTCGGAATGAATACGTGGGGCCCGCGCGCGCGCAGATGCTCCTTCTTCCAGTGGAACTTGTGAGTCTCGAACTCATTGCCGAATGCGGCGCGCTGTCCACTCAACCACTTGGGAACCGAAATAAGCACGTTCGCGGCTTTCTCCATCAGACTGTCAAGAAGCCGGTTGCCTTCCTCGAACGTAAAATGCTCAAACACGTCGATCAGCAGCGCCAGGTCGTAGGTCCGCTCCAGCACTGGGACCACCTCGAGCGCGTTACCGACAAAAACGTGGCTGTAGACCTCCCGGTGCAAGGGGGTGACATACTCCTCGAAGGCCTCGATGCCATCGATCACACGCTGCCAATCACCGTACTTTCCCCGTCCGTCCCAGAGTTCGAGGTACTCGCGGGCAAGGTAGCCGTACTTGCCGAACCCGATACCGATGTCGAGGACGCTTTCGGGTTTGGTGCGGTGAATGATCTCGACGATCTCGTTCAACTGTGAGTGCCGACCCGTCGGCATGGCTCATTCCCTCCTGACGGCTACGATGGTGCGCCCTGGCTGTCGCGGACGAGCCCGAGCGCGCGAAAGATCCGTCTTCGGTCGTTGCCCGGCACCAGGATCAACAGGGCCAGGGGCACGTAACCCGCCAGCGCCAGGCCCACCGCGAGCACGAACATGGACCACGAATCAACGGGGATCAACCACCTCACCCCAAGGCACCACACGCCGAAAGCGCCACCGGCAATCGTACCACACGCCACCACCCCCAGCAACGACGTGTACGCCAGGTTTAGACACCGCAGCGCTCGCCACGGATGCACGAGACTCCTCAGCAGAAAGCCTGCCGCAAGGGTACCCGCTGCAACGCCGAGGAGACCCCAGCCCAGAACCGCGACGAAAAAGATGGACAGCCCGAGGTTCAGCACCGCCTCGACGATGGCGATGATGGCGTTGAACCTGATGCGTCCAAAGGCAGCCAGCAGTTGGCCGGCGCCGATGCCGGGGAGAAAGACGATCTTCGATACGCTCAGCACCACCATCACCAGTGCCGCCTGACTCACCGATTGGGCAGGGAATTCCGGTCCCTCCATCCAAAGCCGGAGAAACGCATGCCCGAACACAATGAAGCCAATATAGGCTGGCAGGCCGAAAACCAGGGCCAGTCGCACCTGCCGGAAATAGTACCACTGCACACTGCCTCTCTCGCCCCTGCTGACGGCGCGCTGAACCGACGGGAAAAACGTCGAGCCGATCAGCGATACGAACGTCCCGAAGTAGTAAACCAACATCGCCCCGACCGAATACACGGTGACCATTGGGACACTGATCAACGCACCGACCACCACGAGATCCGTCTGGCCGACGATCTTGTTGGCGATAGCTCCGATGAAGGCCGCCACGCCGAACACCATCAGTTCCCGCAGACGCGAGCCGGTCAGTTTCAACGGCCAAACCCGCAGACTCGGATACAGCCGTTTCGCCACGACGTAGTTGCTGACCATCCCCAGCAGACTGCAGACCACCGCCACCACCGTCAGGCCGATGATGCCGTACCCCCAGACCAGCGCGAAGACCGTGCCTGCGGTCCGAACTGCCAGCACAGCCAGATCGACACCCCGCGTCAGGTCGAACCGGTCGTGGGCGATCAGAACGCTCGAAAACACGGCCCCCACGGCCGAGACCCACAGGTTCACCGCCAGGGCCGGCAGCAGGATGGCGACCAGCTGGTGATACTCCGCGGGCACCGACTTGAACAACCCGCCGAAACCCCACCCAAGGACAAGACCGCCGCCGAGCATCAGCACGCCGACCCCGGAGAAGAACCCAAGGCTGGTTCGCACCGTTTCATCCACGCGGTCGTGCTCGCCGCTGCCCAGGTAGAGGATGATGTACCGGGAGGTGCTGGCCCGAACACCCAGGTCCAGGAAGCCCATGTACCCGGTCAGGACCATGAGCAGGCTCCAGATACCGTACTCCAGGCCGCCGAGTGTGTGGATGATGAACGGCGTCAGGAAGAACATCACGACCAGATTGGCGCCGTGGCTGAACCAGTTGGCGGCGAGGTTCCGGGCATGGATGCGGGCGTTGCTCATGCCGTGTGTCCTGTGATTCTCGAAGCGTCCCCGGTTAAGGCTTCGACTCATGCTGCGGCTGAGTGCGTTGCGCGCTGCGGCCGATGTCCTGGAGCCCCTGCTCGTACCGCTTCTTCAACTCGTGATTGGCCCACTGGAAGATGAGGTCCCGCGCCTTGAACTTGAGCCACGGCCGATACCATGCCCGGATGCCTAGTGGCCTCAGCGTGTTCTGATAAAGCATGTTGCTGGCTTTGCTGAACGTGCGAAGGAACGCTACCTCCCACCTGGAAGGAGCATACACGCCGCGCTCGTGCAGGTATCGACGGAAACTCTCCTGCGCCTCCGGCGAGAACGGCCAAAGGAACGGCGTGTTTGTGGCGGTGTTCTTCTTGCGGATGCCGAAGGCGCCCCGGGGGATGCCGGCTTCTTCGGCAAGGCGCCGGGCGACCGGTCGGTCGTAACCCGTGTTCAGTCTCCACGGCTCCATCTCATCCTGTGCGCCGATCGCGTTGACCTCCTGGGCTCGCCGGATGCCCCACCACGGCACGACACACTCAAAGACGCCTTGGAGCAGGCGGAACTCGCACAGCAAGTGATCGGAGTCGCCGACGGGTTCCGAGAAGTCGTGGGGGAATCGATCCCACACCTTGTCGCCGTAACTGCCGCTGAAGAACACGCACAGCGGTTCCGGATAGTCGAAGATGGTCAGATTCAGGCCACCGGCACACCCACTGGCAGCCCAAACGGTCTCCTCGTGCCGGTAGGAGACCGGATGCCTGTCGTAGCAGCGGCAGGCTAGGCCGAGGTGCTTGGCAATCTCCTCCCCGGAGTCGGAACCCCGCCAGAGACTGGTGGACCTCTTGATGGTGACCGCCTGAGTGCAGCCGGCCCACTTTGCGACGACGGCCACGGCTGGCGAATCGTAGCCGCTGGATATCCCTACCAGGGGGGTGACGGACGCTCGCCTAAATGGCGATTCGCAGTTGGCCCTGAGTTGCCCAGCTGTCTTGACGAGGAAGCGGCGGTACGCTTCGAACGTGTCGAGGCGAGGCGTGTGATCCGCTTTCTCAACGACCCGGATGTCATGCCCGCGGTACTCCAGGTTTGCCGCGTAAGTGACTCGAACCTCCGAGCCTGAGGTGGGCAACGCCGGCACATGACTTCGGATGCCCCGCGTCTCGACCGTTCGAATGTCGTGGGTGTATCCCTCATAATCGTCGCGGAGCGAAAGCCCCGTACGCGCGAGCAGGGCTGGCAAGGAGTTCGACACGGTGTTCGCGCCCCCATGGTCGTACCACCAGAGGCGGTCGACTCCCGTGCGCGATCCAACGAACACCACCCGGTCCTCCCTCGCACGGATGCCTGTACCGAACACCAGGCTCGTCCGGTCGAAATCGCCCGAGGCGAAGTCGCCCGCCCACACTGCTTCGACCACCCAGTCTTCCGCCGTCTCCGCCATGGGACCGTGCAGCACCTGTACCTTGTCCGTTCCGTGTTCGACACGGGCGACCCACGCGAGTTTGGGCCAGTCGGCCAGGCACTGGGTCAGGAGTTTCATTCGCTGCCGCCTTCGCTTGGGGGAGGGGACGCGGCGGCCTCGGCCACGCCGTCCGGCGCGTTCAGGGTACGAATGACGCGGGCCGGCACGCCCGCCACGACGGTGTAGGGCGGCACGTCGGCGCGGACCACGGCCCCGGCGCCGACGATCGCTCCCCGGCCAATCGTCACACGCGGGAACAGGATCGCGCCTGCCCCGATCCAAGCATCTTCCTCTACGACGATCGGGCCGAGCGGCTGGATACACGAGGCCAGTTCCGGATGTGCGCGCAGCCGCGAGTTGTCCGGGTAACTGCTCGTGAGAAAGGAGACGTATGGCCCGACGGCGGCGCGATCTCCGAGCGTAAGTGCTGGCGGGGTGCGGGCGATTCCCAAAACAAGCGTGCCAAAGGCGATCGTGCTGTTCTTGCCGATACGCACACCCGAGCGGCGCAGCAACAGCAACCGCGTTGCCAGGTAAGGCGAGGCGGCTGCCTTGAAGCGCAGGATCCGCGTCGGGTAGAGCCACGAGAGGAGATAATAGACCAGGTACGACGGCCCCTGGCACAGCACGGCGCGTAGTTGGCCCAGTACCCCTGAGACGTTCATGCGTCTGTGCCTTCTGTTCTTATTTTCCAGCCCGGTACGAACCTGTGGGCTCGCGCCCGACTGCGGATGCCGTGGCGCAGCGGCCCCCGGGTTCAACCGCTCGGCGCGGCGACCCGTTGCGGATGGCCGCCAGCCCAGCAACTCAGGCAGCCTCCGATCTTGTACAGTTTGGCTTCCCACGTTTCCGCGGCGGTCGCCTCGGACCGGACGAGGGCGGCGTCCGGTCCCTCGGCCAGGGCCAGCTCGATACATGTCGTCCACCCCTCGGGAGTATCGGCCACCTGGACGGCCGAACCGTAGGCAACGACTTCCGGCAGCGGCGTCGAGACGACGGGCAGTCCTGCCGCCAGGTACTCGCGCAACTTGATGGGGTTGACGGCTCGCGTTAACTCGTTGACCTTGAAGGGGATAAGACCGATATCGAAGCACTTGCAGTAGGCCGGGAGGTCGGCGTAGGGTTTGCGGCCGAGGAAGTGCATGTTCGGAATCCCGCTGTACGCGGCCAGGTTCACGTTTGAGTCGGCGTCGCCGATCAGAACGATGTGCCAGTCCGGCCGCAACTGCGCCACCTCGGCCAGGAGGTCCAGGTCCACCCAGTCGCGAATCAGGCCGAAGAAGCCGAGGATTGGATGCGGGATGTCCCGCATGCCCTCGGGCACGGGCAAGGTGTTCGTCACGGCCTTGGAGAAGTGCTCGTAGTCCACGCCGTGCGGCACGAGGATGGTGTTCGGGTTCAACGGCGCCTTGGCGTCCTGGAGCACCTGCGACGTTGTGACGACGAGGTCCGCGCGGCGGCACAGATCTTCCTCGTCGCGAAGGACCTGCTCCTTGTCGTAACCCGTGAACTCCGAGAAGTCATCCACGCAGTAATAGACGACCTTCTCCTCGCCGAAGTGGTCCAGAGCGTAGGAGATGTCCGGCGTGAAGGACCACACCTGCACGGGACCGGATCGCAGACGGGCCAAGGCGCAGCGAATCTGTGCAATCAGCAGCATCCGGTTCACACGCATCGCCCATTGAGACGTCGGCAGCGGGACCACGAGCGGCGTCAGCACGTGGAGGTTGGGCCGCGGGTGTCTCAGTCCGCCGAGGACCTCTCGGAGTTTGGCGAAGATCCGCCGTACGTCCGAGGCACCGGCCGTCGGCGTCCGTGAGGCGTGGTAGTTGATCCAGAGCACGGTATTCCGCTCGGCCAGCAGGTACATCACGTGATGCTTGCTGGTCGGCGGCGCGTCGTACCCGCTCGCGAAGCACAGGATCGTACGTCCTTCGATCATGCCTTCTCAACATCTCCGATCGTGGACTCCGTCGCGGCATGCCGGTCGACGTGGCTCCACGTGACGGGCTGCAGGTGGAACAGCCACTTGAAGAAGCCTGCGAGCGCCGCGGCGTTCGTCAGACAGAAGTAGTAGGGCACGCAGAGGATCCTGGGCAGTCGGCGGCGGCCGAGCACGGCGCCCAGCGCCGCCAGCGCGTAGAAGAGTGCCTGAAGCAACAGCAGGCCCAGGCACAGGTTCCGTCGCCAGACGCTTGCAGAGGCGGCGGCAACGGCGGCCACGTTCCCCGCGAGGAGGGCCAGAAGCAGGAACGGGCTGATCCATCGCAGGACCTTGTGCGACAGATAACCCCACCACAAGCCGGGCTGGTTCCACCTCGGCCGCCCGCGGCCTTCGAAAAAGGTCTGGAAGCCGCCTGCCGTCGTGCGGGTCCGGCGCCGGAACTCCTGGGCGCGATCCTCCACGGCGTCTTCCGTCGCAACCGCTTGCGGATCGTAGACCACACGCCGCCCCGCGCGGGCAACGTTCATGGCGATCACGAAATCGTCGATCAACGTGTCCGGACGGTTGGGAACGTACAACTCACGCCGCAGGGCGTACATGCCGCCGTCCACTCCGATGACGGTCCACCATCGCGTTTCGCACCGCTGGATGAACCGCTCCAGGCGATAGAAGAGGCTCTCGCCCTCTCCGTAACCGACGTCGGCACTCGTGAGGCGGACGTCGCCCGTTACGGCGCCGACCTGCTCGTCGGCAAAGTGGCACACCAGTCGGCGAACGGCGTTGCGGGCGAACATGGTGTTGGCGTCACACAGGAGCAGGATCTCGCCGCGGGCCTCGGGCGCCGCCAGGTTCAGTGCGTTCGGCTTGCCGCCGCGCACCTCGACCCGTTGAAGTTCCACCCGTCTTGACCCGTATTCCCGGACGATGTCGTCCGTGCCGTCGTCCGAACCATCGGAGACGACGCGTATCTGGAGATTCTCGGCCGGATAGTCGAGCGAGAGGCTGTTCTCGATCTTCTCCCGAATGACACCGGCCTCATTGTGGGCGGGAATGAGCAACGTGACCGTCGGCTCGATCTGCTCCTCCCGGTGCCGACGGCCGAACACCTTCGAGAGCAACCACACGATCGGCGGGTAAGCCAGATAGGCATACAGACAGAGCCCCAGCATGACCCACACGA
>CAYVAM010000037.1:0-19495 GCA_964449275.1 uncultured Anaerolineales bacterium | reverse complement strand
ATCGGCGGGTAAGCCAGATAGGCATACAGACAGAGCCCCAGCATGACCCACACGAGCAACTCGCCGATCTGACCGACTGCCGAAGCCACTCCATACTCCCCATCACGCATCACCGCAACCGCCGTGCAACGTGCCGCACCGCGCGCCGTGCCCGTCTGCAGACCGGCCCGTCAACCGGCGGGTTGTTCGTCGTCGGCCGCGCTCGGCCTCACGGACCGCGCGGCAAGAGCCAGATAGACGATCGCCCCCGCCAGAACGCCCGCCGCGTTCAGCAGCATGTCGGTAAGCGACCCCGTGCGGCCGGGGATGACGGCTTGCGCGCATTCGAGCAAGGCCCCAAGCGCCGCGCACACCGTGCCGATAATCAGCACGACGACCCAGTTGACATTGCGCGACCCGGACCAGGCAACCAGCACCAGGACGACCATCAGGCCGTAGGCAGGCACATGGGCCGCATTCTGCAGGTCCGGCGGCAGAGCGGCGTCCCAACTGCCGGCCCGGTCCGGGTGGGAAGGAAGAAGGCTGGCCAGCACCAGCAGGGCGGCATACGCGACGGGCACACCCCACGCCCGCAGACAACCCGGCGCCGTCACGCTCGGCTACCCGTCGGCGGCTCGGCGCCGAGGGCACCATCCCGGGAATTTGTCGCGAGACGCACACGAACCACTCCAGTGTCTCCGAAAAACGAAAGCCGCCTGCAAGCCGCTTCCTCGGGACCACGGCCTTGTCAATCAGAACCGCTCGCGGCGAGCGCAGGCGAACTCAGTGTTTACGGTAAGAGCGGTAGAGGTAGCTTGGGGAATCTGCGTGATGGGTCAGGACCACGCCGACCGGCTTGACGTTCGCGGAACGCAGCAAGCGGACAGCCTCATCAACCGACTCGCGGTGCGTTTTGTACATGCGAACCACCAGAAGGGCTTCGCGGACGGTCCGTCCGAGAATCCTGGCGTCTGAGATTTTGAGCGGCGGGGTGTCCAGAAGAACGTAGTCATAATCGCGCCGCAGCCTGCCGACGGTCTCTTCCAGTTCCTGTCTCCCCAAGAGTTCTCCGACCTCGTCGAACCTGGCCGGCCCAGCAGGAATGACGAACAGGTTCGGATACGATGTGGGCTGAACCACGTCGTCAAGCGTGGCGTCCCCGCGGAGCAGGTCTGCCATGCCCGGGCTCTTGCGCACACGCAACAGGTCGGCAATCCCACCCTTCCGCAAATCGCAGTCAACGACGACCGTGCGATACTCCTGGCGTTCGGCAAGGACAATGGCCAGGTTCAGACACGTCACGGTCTTGCCCTCCCGGGCCTCGGCGGAGGTGACGAGAAGGCAGAACCGCTCGTTCGTGTACTGGGCCAGCAGGTGGGTTCGCAACCCACGGTATTCCTCGGTAATCCTACCGCCGCGGTCGTGATGCGCGACGAGTTGCGGCTCGTATCCGTTCCGGGTGACCTCGGGATCCCGGTGCAGGCGCGGCGATTTCACCTTCGGTTCCGGATGCGTCGTGCCGTCGGCCGGCGCAGGGGCGGGCCGGTCCGGCGATCTCCCGGCCGCCTGCTCGACCTGATGCTTCTTCATCGCATCGAAAACGTTGCCCACGTCCGGCTCCTATTCGACGTTCGGGACACGGTCTCTCATCGACAGCCGCTGGGACGTTCGCAGCCCCCAGCAGGTCATATCCTGAAGCACTTCGTCAACGATGTCTTTATCGACACGATGCATGCCCTTGGCGTAGCCGATCAGGAGCGCGTTGTCGCAGAGGATGTTGATGAGGCGCGGAATGCCGTCCGTCGCCGCGTGAATCTGGGCAACCGCCTCCGGCGTGAACTCCGCCAGGGAGCCGTCGACGGACGCAATACGCAAGCGATGAACGATGTACGCAGCCGTGTCCGCCGGGGACAGGTGCGCGAGATGATACGTCAATACGATGCGTTGACGTAACGGCTCCCACTTCGGTTCGAGCAAGCGTTCGCGAAGTTCGGGCTGGGCGATAAGCACAATCTGAACCAGCCTCTGGCCGTCGCGCTCCCAGTTCCACAGGAGGCGGATCTCCTCCAGCGACGCGGAAGACAGATCCTGGGCCTCATCGACGATCAGGGCCGCCACGCGGCCGCGAGTGTGCATCCGGGTCAGGTGCCGCTCGAACTCCTCGAGCAGGGCAGACTTGTCGGCCGTCGTTCGGACGTTCATGCCGGCTCGCGTAGTCAACATCCGCAGGAGTTGCTTCCCCGACTGGGGGGGATTCCGCACCATCATCGTCAGGCAGCCGACACCCAGCCGGGACCCCAGCATCGCACCGAGAAACGTCTTGCCGGCGCCGACCTCGCCCGTCACGAGGACCATCCCCTTCCGTTGCTGGACGGCGTAGACCATATTCGCCAGCGCCTCGGCATGGATGGCGCTCTCGTAGAAGAACCTCTCGTCGCACGTGATCGAGAAGGGGTATTCCCGCAGTCTGTAAAAGTCCAGGTACATCGCGGGTCCTCAGAGTTCCTCGCGCAACTTGCTCTCAACCTTGTCAACCACCTTGTGGGCACCATCGACAACGAAGCCCACCGGATCGCTCTTCCACTCCTGGTGCTCTTCGGGGTGCCGGAGCCAGAGCACGATGTTGAGACTGACAAAACCGACGATAGCCAGGAGAATCAGCCCGCCGACGGGTTCGAGGAGCCACCGCCGCACCTTTCGCCCCCGCCGCTGCCAAGGCGTCACGATCTCGCCTATCACGCCGCAGACAGGCAGATTGAAATGCGCGTCCGCTTCCTGCGTGGTAAAGACCGAGTGGTGCAACCTCTCCACGAGGAACACGAGGCCGCCGCCGAAGGCAAGCCCGCCGGCCAAGGCAAAGCCCAGCACGTACAACAGTTTCGGAGAGGACGGCAGGAACTGCTTCTCGGCCAGTTGCACGGCCTCCAGGTGGGTACGACGGTCGGCCACCTCGGACTCCAGGGCCATCTGCACGCCCGTCAGGCGGTCCTGCCAACTCTTCTTTTTCGCATCCAACTCTTCGACATTCTTGCTGAGTTCAAGATACTGTTGCCGCACCGGCGCGTAATTGGCCACGAGGAGTTGGACCGCGTTCACCCGCTCTTGGAGGCGTTCGAGTTCTTTGTCGTCCATTTCCACTTCGGACTGGGCGGCGGCCAGAGCCGTCTTAATGTTGTCGTTGGGGCCTTCCGACCCGTAGTATTCCTGGAGAACAATCTTCTCTGGCGTCTCCTCGATCTTCTTCTTGATCTTCTCAATCTTGTCGCTCAGCGCCTGAACGGTTGGGTGCTTGTCCTTCATGTGCGCCAGTATCCTGGCATTTGCCAGTTGCTCCTCAAACGTCCGCAGGTCCTTCTTCAGGAGATCCAGTTCGGGGTTCGGCCCCTTGACGATCTGGATCGGCTCGCCGGGAGCGGCTGCTGCCTTCTCGGCCAGTGCCTTGAGCCGTTCGAACGTCTGCTTGGCCACCGCCCCCTGGCGGCGGACCGTATCCATATCCGTGCTCATCTGCTGCATGCGCTCTTGCAGCGCGCCGGGGCTGTCGGGCAGCATACCCCCATACTTGGCCTCGAACTCGATCCGCCGTTTTATCGCCCCCTTTAAGCGCGTGTCGGCGTCGCCGACTTTCTCCTTGAGGATGTTGAAGCTACTTTGTAGGTCGTCGTGAATTTCCTTTATTTTCCTGTCCTTGTAATTCTCCAGGAGTGTATTGGGCATCTTCTCGGCCAGGTCGGGGTCCTTGCCCGTGAAGCTAATCACTACGCGATAGCGTATTCCTTCCTCCCGCGTGAGGAAGTCAACCCTGATGCTGTCCTGAAGGCGTGCGACGAGTTTCTGTTCGGCCATTCTGCCCTTCAAGGTTAGTTGCTGCTCGGGTCCTCGCGGAAACTCGTCCTCCTGATCCATCAGGCCCAGCTCCCTGGCGGCGGACGCGACGTACTCCCTTCTACGCACGTCGTTTACGAGCGTGGATTGGATTGCGCTTACCGACGTCGTGCGACTGCCTGAGATGTCTTCAGACGCTGGATCCATGCGGAGGTCGAAGGTCGCTGTCCCGGTATACTTCAGCGGCATGCACTGGGCTCCGATGAGGGCCACGATGGCGAACAGCGACGCGCCGAGGACGAACAGATACCGATACAGAGGGCGACGAGCCATCCGCTTGACATCATGCCACGTCAGTCGTCTCTTGGTCTCAGCCATGGTTCATCTTGCCTCAATACGAGCGGCCACCGCCAACCATTTCAGCCGAGTAGGCGGCACTGGCCGGCACGGAGATGATCTGGGCCGCCGGCTGGATCGGCAACAAGACCTGTTGGATGGCCAGGCCGATGGCTGCCAGCGGGTTGGCCGGCACGTAGATGACATCGTCCGGCTGAAGGTACACGTTCTGCGACAGATCGCCCTTCTTGATCATGGCCATCAGGTTAATCCTCATGACCTTGGCCTCGATTTTTTCGGGAACCGCCGCTACCGGGGCTTCCTCCTTCGCCCCGTCCTTTTTCGGCTCAACCTTGGCCACGACGGCGCCGACCTCGTCAGGCCCGGATTCCCCGTCGCCGGCCTCTCCTGCAATCTGGTCCAAGTCCTTCACGTTCAGCAGATACCCGCCCCTGCGAGGCGGTTTGCCGCGCACCACCAGGATGCGTTCCGGCCAGGCCAGGGTCGTCGGCTGGCTCTGGGCCAGCACGTCGAGCACCGTATTCGTGCCGGTCCACGCCTGAGGACCGGGCCGCGAGGTCTGGCCGAAGACGTAGATCTTCTGGGAGTTGTAACCGACGACCTGGACCGTTGCGTCAACCTGCTCGTAATAGTCCTTGGCCGCTTCGGTGATCCGGGCTTCGATTTCCTTCGGCGTAAGACCTTCCTGTTCGATCCGTTTCGCCGCAAGACCTGTCTCGTCCTCCTTCTTTCCAACGACGTCTATCTCGCCGACCAGTGGCAGATTGATCTTGCCGTCAGGGCGAATCTGCTGCGTGATGCCGTTGATTTCGGGCACGCTGGTCGAACGCACCATGAGCACATCGGGCGGGAGCACACGGTAAGGCACTCCGGAGACGGCCTTACGGTGCTCCTGGTCCTGGAGGAACGCCTTCAAGCGATCCGCGCTGCTCCCGCAGCCGCCCAGGACTGGGCATGCCAGTACGAGACACAGAGCCACAAGGCAATGAACTTGCTTGCGCATGGCGTTTTCCCCAACCACGCCTCCAGGGGCTTCGAACCGTCGATCCAGGTCGAAAACAACCTCAGTTCTCACCTCCGGCGACCGTGGACTCATCACCCCCACCACTTTGCAGGCACACACGCCACCCCCGAGCGTACTCTTATTATCGGCGCTGGTGGCCCTGAAGAACGCTCAATCCCTTAGAAACTATACACAAAAAGGGGCCACAAGCAAACGCAAATACCTCTTCCATAAAGCACTCATCGGCCCACAAGAGCCGCACACCACCGGACCCCGAACCCACGCCACGTCCCACGCCGCCGCTTCGGCCCAACCCACGCCGACGGGTTGGAGCCGACCGGCCCGCCCGGCTGACGTATCAGCAAGCGGTTATTCGCCGCTCGTCCCTGCGCACGCTAACTGACCCAGATTGCATGTCCTCGGCGGAATCGTGGCGGCCGAATCGGCCATGCGCCCTTCTGAGGCGCCGTCAGCCTTCACGGGCACAGGTGCCCAGACGTGGTTCCGGACACCAAGGCGCAACGGACCGGGCAAGAAAAACACGCTTGGGAAAACCACAGCAAGAAATGCCAAACCCACACGGTGCCGCGGCCAGGCCCCCGGCACCGCGCATTCAGTTTCCTTCTCTCAGCCACCACCTCGCACCGCAATCTCTTTCACATCACGCCACCCGTCGTCGCCTGCGTAGCAGGCCCAAGGCTGCCATTCCGGCGCCCATCAGCCCAATCGTTGCCGGCTCGGGCACGGGGATATACAAAGGCCCAAGCACTTCCATGCCCTCGGCCGTCTGGCTGCCATCCTGAACGGTGGCCATGCTGTAACCGAGATTCGTCTCCAGGGTTTCGGCGTAGAACCAGGACGACGTTTGGCCGGGAGCAAGCGCCCGCCGGATCGTCTCCCCCATACCGCCCGTGGCTTCAAAGGCAAACCTGAGTTGCGGTTCGCTGCCGTTACTCCGCCGCAACCTCAAGACGTCGCCCTGGTCGAACTCGACATCGCCACCCAAGTCCAGGATTCCGGAGTCGATGACCTCACAGTCGGGTCCGTAGCCGACCAGATTGCCCACTCGGAGAGCAGCCGTGCTCTCAGCCAGGTTTTGGACCTGGTAAGCGAAAAGCAGGTGCCCGTCGATGTGCCGCCATGCCTGGGAAAGGATCACGACGTCCAGCACCCCCGAGGAGGGTGTGCCGCTGTGCGATACCTCCAACTCCCATCCGGGAGGCATGGCTGCATCCGTGAAAATGTTGAACGTGCTCGGCGCGCCCAGAAGCAGAGATGCATCCGGATGGACCCTCATGTCCGTCTCGAGCAGGCTGGCCCCTGGCAAGACCATCGGGCCGTCGGCGGCGGCCGGTGCGGCGCCGAGCGCAGCCCACACGGCAAGAATGGCCGCTAGGGCAATTCCTGCGGTCCCCCGACTCCGGGCCTTCGCGGCCCGGTCGCCCATCATCCCGGCACAAACGGACAGCACTTTTCCTTGACGCGACATGGCTCGCCCTCTCTAACCCGTTGGCTCGTACATCCGGAAAGCCGATTTCCGCTTCCGCAGCCTTGTCTGGGAAGCCTCTCCCACAACCGCTATCCTCAACAACGAAAAAGGCGGCTTCCGAGGGGCCGATTCCCTCCGAAAGTCGCCCTGTGACGGCACCAAGCCGTCGTTAGTTCGCTCTGGCTATAGAGGGCCCTCTTGCGGCCCTCCGCTGGAATCCCCAGTCTACCTGCTCGTCCATCTCCCCGGTCTATCCCCAGACGAGGATTCCTTCAGATCGCACTCCTTTCGGCGCACAACTCCCTCTTGCAATAGCCTATTATAACACACGATTGCCCGAATGTCAAACCGCTCGGACATTCGCGTGAGAAATTCTTTCTCCGGGCCACGACAAAGTGTATCGCGGCAGACCCCTTTCGTGTCAGCCCACCACTCGCAGACCAGCATGGCGCATCCCACACGGCGTCACCGGAACGCCAACCCAACCACACGCCCAGCGACGCCGGCGTCCACAAGGCCAGACGCCCATTTGCATCCGGCGCCATGAACAGGCCCGGCAAGCGCCTGGCCCGCGATCACCAGAAGTCCGCGTTTGGCAGGCCGGAGGACCGCTTGCACCATGACCACCGAGGCAGAAACGGTCTTTATAGACCCATCACCGCCCGGCGATGCAGCCGTTCAGCCGCCCTGGCAAGACACATTTGCCGAATGCGTCCCTGTCTGTGCCGCCTCAACGCTGCTTGTCGCCTTTTTCCGGTCAGCCTATGCGGCGTTTGCGGACATAACCAGCCAGCGTGCCGATGCCGAGCAGCATCCCCAGCAGCGTCACCGGCTCAGGTGCCGGAACCAGCACGGGGATGTCGGAAACACTCGAGCCACCGTTCTGGATACCCGCAAAACCTCGCTGCCACGCTCCCGCATTCGTCTCGACGTAGAACCAGGACGATGTCTCCCCGGGCAACAGCCACTCTTCGATGAATTCGAAGTCGCGGTTCACCGTCTCGAAGGAGAACCCAAACTGCTCCTGGCCCCCGAGCAAGTAGTGTTCCATCTTCAGCACGTCGCCGTCGTCGAAGTTGACATCTCCGTTGTAATCCAAGATACCGACATCCAGGAACTCCCATCCTGGTGCGAAACCCGAGATGTCTCCCGTCCTCATCTCACAAGGAATCGGGGGGGGGACATGCTCATCTCCGGTGTTGTCAAGTTGGTAAGCAAACAGGGTGTGCTCGTCTGTGTGCTGCCAAACCTGGGAGGTCATCGTCCCCCACATCTTTCCGTTTCCGCTGTTGAAGTCCACCGACAGGGACTCTTCCAGTGTCCACTCTGCGGGCAAGGCTGCGCCCGTGTAGACGTAGAAGTCCCTGGGCCACATCTTCAGGATGTCGTCCGGATCCGGATGGTACCTCGGAATACTCCCGAGCGGCAAATCCTTCGCGCCGAGAGCGTGGGCCGATCCGCACATCGCCAGAACCAGGCCGATGGCAATCGCCGCAACCATTGCGATGGGCGGGCCTCGATACACGAGACCGCCTAAGGATAGTTTCTTCGATCTCATGTCGCCTCCTTCCTTTGCAGCAGTTGAAACCACCATCTTCTGCCTACCTCCTCCGTCTACGCCTGCGGACGTACCGCGTCAGGCACCCAACACCCAGCAACAGGCCAACGGCCGTCACGGGCTCGGGAATCACCGTCGGCGGCGGGGCACCCGCAGCGTTCAGGATGTTGATGTACCACCCCGTCGCCAGAGGACCGGTCCAGTACGAGTACCCGTCCCAACTGCCGTTGCCGTTCTGGATGTTGACGAGGTACTCGCAGTAATGCGAGAACCAGTCGCCCGCAAGCGACGTCTGCGGATCCCAGTCCTGGCCGATCGTAAACCCGCCGGGGGCGTTCGACATGCCGTGGCCGATCAGGAAGTCGTCCGTCGGATCGCCCGGCGTACCGTTGTCGTCCATCGTCGTGAATCCGCTCACTTCGAGCGCCTTGTACGCGGCCCACATCGCGTACGGGTGGTCCAGGTTCCCGTACCAGGTGCCAGACGGCCCGGTGTTCCAACGACCGTCGATGAAGCCGAGGGCGGCTTGGATCCTCGGGTCGCTTACAGGCGCGCCCGTGGCCAACAGTTCCAGAATCAGCCCGCCCGTCTTCGAAACGTTAACGTACTGACCCGGGTTGAGGTATCCGGAGCCGCCGCTGGTGGCATTCTGGATGTAGTTGCACCACAGTTCCAGTTCGTCCCTCACCTGCTGCGGCACGCCCAGGCCCCAGGCGTCGGCGTACAGGATGGGCAGGGCGCCCCACTGGGCCGTCGAGTTGTCGGAATCGCCGTAGTTCGGGTTGTACCGCCATCCACCGCGGTAGATGCCGCGGTTCGGCTCCACCTGGCCCCACGAGAACCAGTCCACCACGTCCTGCATCGCCTGACGGTAGGTCATGTCCTGGATGTTGGTGTTGCCCATCCCGACGACCGTGTCCGGGCCCAACTGCTTGCCGAGTTCGAAGACCAGCGGCGCCACGATGCCGTTGCTGTAGATGTCGGTGCTCGCGAAGTACAAGGCCCGGTCATTGCCCTCACCGGGCTCAATCGCGCCGCTGTTGTTGTAGTCCTCGGCATGGTGCCAGTAACCGGCCGGCTCGACCGGGATCGGGGAGAGAATCTGGGCCTGGTTGAAGAGCCACGTCACGGCGCTGCTGACGTTGGCGTCGTAGGCCGACCCGTCGCCCGGCAGATAGCCTTCTCCGACGAAGGCCATTGCCGCCGACGCCGTCGCGGCCACGTCATTGCGGCCGCCGCCGTAGGCCCAGTAGCCGGTGCCTGCCTGCTGCGAGGCCAGCCAAGCCAGACCATCGTCGATGGCCTGCTGTTTGGTCTGTTCGGTCGCACCGTAGGCGGCAGGCGGCCCCACGGCACCCACAAGCGCCAGGAGCAGCACAATGCCCCAGACGCTCAACTGTTTTGCATGTTCCATGATTTCTTGCTCCCTTCTCTCTACATCATGTGCGGCGTCACGATGCCGTTGCTTACGTTCAGTTCGCTGCGCCTACCGGCTCCTTCGCCGGCGGACGTACCGACTCAGGCACCCGATGCCCAGAAGCATCCCGGCCATCGTCACCGGCTCGGGGACGTAACGGCCGCGCGTCGGGTCATCGCTGGTGGTGATCCAGTCCGACGGACCGAGTGTGGCCGGGTCGAAGTCCTGACCCGAGTGCAGATCGCCGTGCATCGAGGAGCCGAACCGCGGGTCCAGATTCGGGAAATAGAACGGGATTACCTCGTAGAAAGGTGCCCAACTGCCACCGAGTGCGTCCCAGAACAGCGAACTCTCGCCCGTTCCGGATCCTGCCGGGGCCGGTGGCCCTTCGGGGGTGAAGGTGGCGGTGAAATCGCCGTCCGGATCCCCGTCCCCGTCGATGTCCAAAAGGGGCGTGGCGTCGAGCGGGGCCTTGTCGTCGGTGCTCTCGAGGTGCAGCAGCAACTGGGCGCCGGGGATCGGGTTGCCGGCGGCGTCAAAGCCGACTCCCTCGTACTGATTGAAGGAGATGCGGCCCGCCGAGCCGAGATTCTCCGTGAAGTTCCCCTTCGGCTGCTCGTAAAGGTCCATGAACAGCCCGGCCGAGGAGACCACCTGCTGCATTTGCGGGTTGCTCCCGATGTATGTGTCCACGCCGCCGTAGAGGATACCTACGAGTTCGGAATTGGGGTCGGCCGCCTCGGCCCAGTAGGTCATGGCGCCCGGGTCCGCATTGATTGAGAGGACCTTGACGATCCCGTAGGTATCGTCGGTCTGGCCCACGAGGGCATTGCCGACGCCGCCCAGACCTACCTGCGGCAGGTTGATCACCTTGGCTCCCGGGACGACGTTCTGGGGCTGGGCGTTCACGGCTGCCACGCCCTCGATGGGCAGCGGTAAGTTGGGCTGGTAGACTTTGCCCATGCTCCAGTCGAGGACGTCAAACCGGACCCTCGTCCCCGCGGGCAACGGGTTCACCCACGTGATTGCCCACGCCGGCACACTCAGGGCGAGCACGGCCCCTGCCATCAACAGCAGTTTAAGATACCTCATGGTTTGTTTCTCCTTACTGTTCCGGTTCATGAAACTCCAAATGCCCGTACGTCTTAAGCGTTCCATCGGTTGTTTCTCCTTCCTGTTCCGATTTACGTGACTCCCTCTATATGAGCGTGCCCTCGCTGTCGGACGTGCCGCCATGCACGCCTGTTAAGCGCCCCTCTAGCGGGACGCGTGGTCGTTGAACTTGGCCAGTGTCGACGCCAGGATGCGTATCTCGGTGCTCCAGTTACTGCGTTCGATGTATTCGAGATCCGCCTTGAGTTTATGGCGGAACGCTTCGATCGAGGTGTCGTAGCCGTTCGTGACCTGGGCCAGGCCGGTGATGCCCGGTCGGACGGCCAGGCGCTTGCGGACCTGCGGATACGTCTTCTCGAGTTCGGCCAGGATCTCCGGCCGCTCCGGCCGCGGTCCCACCAGCGACATCTCGCCCTTGACGACGTTGATCAACTGCGGGAGTTCGTCGATGTGGCTTCGGCGCATCCAGCGGCAAGGGGGGATCACGCGCGGATCGTTGTCGTCCGCCCACACCGGCCCGCTGGCCGACTCGGCCCCAATGTACATGGTGCGCAGTTTGCGCATCTTGAACAGTTTACCGTTCTTTCCCACACGACTTTGGGTGAAGATGCAAGGCCCTTTGCTCGATAACTTGATGATGAGGGCACACACAACCAGAAGGGGCAGGGAAAGGACCAAGGCGACGAACCCCAGGACGATGTCGACGACTTCCTTGGCAAGGCCGAAATACCTGCGGGCGAGTTGCGTCATCAGGCCGAGGAGACCGGCCCCAACGCCGATAATCGTAACTGGTTCCGGCATTGTCATCGTCCCCTGCGAGCCGCCCCCGGATTCTGGGAACTTGCTCGCGATTCCCTTGACTTCAGGACGATGCGCCGGCTACAATTACTATGTATCCAGGCGGGCGCCAGGGCGCAAACGCTCCTCGGCGCACCGTCCCGGGCGGATCAGCCTTCCTGACCAAGGCTAAGCGCTGATCCGCCCCTTTTTTTACAACTCTCCGCCTACGTACTTGGTGTTCTGTTTCCTGCACTTGCAGGGATACACTCTGTTGGGCAGCCACGGGCCGCCACACGCAATATGTAGAGCGGGAAAATGGGAGCCGTCTCGTCGGCCCCCGGATCACACATATTCAAGACATGCCCCCCTGCACGTACCGGGCCGTGATTGCCCTCTTGTCGCACGGATCCCCCCCTTGGAGGATACACAGACAAACTGCTTCGCTCTCGCGGCCTGCGTTCACTACCCCTCTCCCCTCAAGATCGAGGAAACAGAACTCGACATTATAACCCATAAACCGGCCGTTGTCAAATCCATAGGCGAAAAAGATTCCAAAAATTTCCAGACATCGTCGACATCGTCCCCTCCCGCATTGTTCAAGGCACCCCAGGCACGGCCCCCGAGACTCCCGCCGGGGCTCATCGCAGGGGTCCTCCGACCGCCGCCCTGTCTTTTCCAGCAAGCGGCCGGTCACGCCCCGGCGGCGGATCAGCAGCAGAGCACCTGCGACCACCATCGGCCGGATGCAATCCCTCGGGCACAAGTCTGTCAACGCAAAGTAGAAATGTCCGGGTTCCCGCAAAGTAGAAGTGTCCGCTTGAAAGGCTTTCGCCAAGGGTGGTCGGGCGAGGGTTTGCCTTTGGGGCGTCGGCGCGGTGCGGCGGCCTTTTCGGACCGCTTCAGCCACGACCCCGCACCTGGCGACTTTGAAACTGTTTCATAACCTCCGGCTGGTGGCCTTCGGCATACGCCTCCGGGGCGAACGACAATTCGCAATCCGAAACGGTGTCACCGCTCGGCGCCGGCGAAACCGAGGTATTCGTCGAGCCAGTCGTCGGCCCGCAGGACGCCTTTTCGCTGGGCGAGGCTGAGATGCTCGGCCCGCCGTTGGGCGGCGTTGAAGACGTGGCGGGCCAGAGGGCCGCTCACCTCCCGCTCGGTCCGCCCGTGCCGCTTCCGAAGCGACGCCGACAGGTGCGGCGCGTGGCGGCGGACAAGTTCGTCCTCCAGGCTGACGACCGCCTGGGCCGACCCGGGGTCGCCCTGGCGGGCACTTCGGCCGAAGAGTTGCCGGTCGATGCGGCCGGCCTCGTGACGTTCGGTCGCCAGGACGTGCAGGCCGCCGAGGTCCGCCACGCCGGCGCCCAGTTTGATGTCGGTCCCCCGGCCGGCCATGTTGGTCGCGACGGTGATCTTCCCGGGCTGGCCGGCGGCGGCGGTCACCTGGGCCTCCTCACGGTGGCGGACGGCGTTCAGAACCTGGTGGTCCAAGCCGGTCTCCGTAAGGAGGCGGCTCAGGTGCTCGCTCGCGCGGACGCTGCGAGTGCCGACGAGAATGGGCCGGCCGGTCTCGTGAAGGCGGTGGATCCGGCCGACGATGGCCTTCCACTTGGCCTGCTCCGTCGCGTACACGCGGTCGGCCAAGACCTTGCGGATGCACGGCCGGTTCGTCGGGATGGTGACGACCGGCGCGTGGTAGATTTGCCAGAACTCGCGCCAGGCCTCGGCGGCGGTGCCCGTCATGCCGGCGAGTTTGCGGTAGAGACGGAAGAACCGCTGGAAACTGACCCTGGCGTACGTGTCCTTGGGCGGCTGGATCTCGACCTCTTCCTTGGCCGAGACCGCCTGGTGCAGCCCGTCGCGCCATTCGCGGTCGGGCATGAGGCGGCCGGTGAACTCATCGACAATGACGACCTTCTCCTCCTCGTCGATGACGTACTGCTTGTCGCGCAGGTAGAACTCGCGAGCGGTCAGGGCCTGGGTGACGAGTTCCTCCCGGCGCCTGGCCCCGGCCCACACGCCGCCCAGGTCGCCGGCCAGTTCCTCGAGCCGTCCCTTGCCGGCGGGCGTCAAGTCGACTTCGCGGTACCGCTGGTTCACGCGGAAGTCGCGCAACGGATCCAACTGGGCCACCAGGTAGGCCGCCTGGCGGAAGGCTTCGACCTGCTCGGGGTTGGGCGCCTCGCCGGAGATGATGAGCGGCGTGACGGCCTCGTCGATGAGAATGGAATCGGCCTCGTCGACGATCGCGAAGTGGAGCCCGCGCTGAACGAGCCGGTCTGTGCCGCTGCCGGCGCCTTCGGCGATCTTGGCCATCAGGGCCGACGGCAGCCCCTGGAGCCGACCCAGCGACAGGCGGTCGCGAAGGAAGTCGGCCGTCACCTCCTTGTTCGTGCAATAGGTGATGTCGGCCTGATACGCCTCCCGGCGATCGGGCGGCTGCATGCCCTGCTCAACGGCAGCCACCCGCAGGCCGCAGAACCGGTAGATCGCGCCCATCCAGTCGGCGTCGCGAGTGGCCAGGTAATCGTTGTGCGTGACGACGTGGCAGCCCTTCCCTCGCCATCCTTCGATCGTGGCGGGGAGGGTTGCGGCGAGGGTCTTGCCCTCGCCGGTGGCCATTTCGGCGATGCAGCCGGCCTCCAGCGCCAGGGCCCCGGCAACCTGAACGCGGAAGATGCTCATGCCGGTTTCGCGCCGGGCCACTTCGCGGACCAGGGCAAACGCACGCTCGAGAACCTCGTCCGTGTCGCCGCCGCGCCGGAAACGATCTCGCATCTCGGCGGCGGCCTCGCGCAGCCGCCCGGAGCCGAGGTCCAGGTACTCCTTTTCGAAGGCCAGCACCCGGCCGGCCCGGCGCAGGAACCGCATGCGACGGGGCACGAGGGCCTTGGCGATGCCGACGGCGGCGTCCCAGGCGGCATCCACGCCCCTCGGCAGTGGCCTGTCGGGCGTACGTTCCGCCAGCGTTCGCCACGTTGTGCTTGGAATACGGACCACGTCAGATCTGGAACCTCCGTTGCAGCATCTGAAGCAACGCGCGCTTCGCCTGCGCCAGGAGCGGTTTGGGCGTGGTCTCGAACCGGATGACGACACGCTGGCCCGCCAGCAGATGCACGTCCTCGCTCGGGTCCGGAATCACCTGGATCTCGAAGACGCGTTCGGCCGTCTGGGTGCCCGTGGGGTCGTCGGGCTTGGTGGCAATCGGGCCGCCGGCGGGGAACGACAGAGCCGGCGACGGCAGCCGATCCCGGCCGGCAGGCAGGAACTGCTTGATGCGGCCGCCGACCTGCTTGTCCGGCCGGCCGTTCATCCGCATCTCGACGCGCTCGGCGGCGTCTTCCATCAAGGTTCCTGCGACGTCCTGGCCCGCCACGGCCCGCACGATCAGATCGTCCATCGTCGCCACCAGGCCAAGGGCCTGCCCGCGGGTCAGGTACGCGCCCTTGAGGCGATCGATGTTCGGCGACACCCACGTGCCGGCGAGCGGCGCCCGGATCTGGAGGTCGGCCAGTTGCTGACGAATGCGGCCGAGTTTCTCGTCCACCGCGCCGATCCGTTCCTCGATAATCTGGACGGCTGCGGGCTCCTGGACGAGCGCCGCTCCGCGGCGGGCGACGAGTTCCCGCCGTTCGGCCAGGAGTTGTTCGTGCCGGGCAGCCAGATCCGGATTGATCGACCGCGCCAGCGGCGGCCCGTCGGGCGTCACGTTCCGACCGGAGGGAAGGAACTCGTCCAGAAACCCGTCGGCGCCGGCGTGGACGATCTTCATCCCGGCGGGTTCGACCACGGCCTCGACGTAGAACGGATCGGGCGCCGGAATCAGCCCCAGTCCCGCCAGAATGAGTGCCGGCACCGCCGCCGTCGTCGTCACCGCCCAGGCCCGCACGCGCATCAGTTCGCCGCTCGAAGCAAGATAGTAGATGAACTTGCCGATCGGCACCATCACCCACGCGATGACGGCCACGGCGGCCAGGATGACGCCGACGAACGGCAGAAACCCCGACACGAACAGCAGGATCGCCACCGAAATGAAGATACGGTACGCCGTCGAGGCCACAGCGTAGAACAGCAGCCACCCCTTCTCGCCCTTCGTGTGCGACGGGTCGCGCGGATTCCGCGCCCGCCAGATATACCGCTTGACCAGATAGTACAGGTACTCCTTCGACCGCTGCGCCAGGTTCGGTATCTCGAGCACGTCTGAGAAGATGTAGTACCCGTCGTACCGCAGCAGCGGGTTGCCGTTGAACAGGAGCGACGAAACGCTCGCGATGAACATCACGTTATAGCAGATGGCGTGGATCGCCGTGGTCTCGGACGTCTGCGACCAGACGACCGCCGCCACCGCCGCGATGCCCAGTTCGACGAACATCCCGCCGGCGCCCACGACCACGCGGTGCCACGTGCTCCGAAGCGCCCAGGCGCTCGATGCGTCCACGTAAGGCAGCGGCGTAAAGACCAGAAACATGATGCCCATGACGTGGACCTCGCCGCCCGAACCGCTCGCCCGCCCGAACTTCTTGCACGCGAAGGCGTGGCCGAACTCGTGGAAAACCTTGACCACCACGAAACTGGCGTACAGAAGCGGCAGGCTCTCGGGGTCGAGGATGCTCGAGGCCCGGCTCACGAGGTCGCCCGCCCGGCCGGCGATGAAATAAACGCCCGTCACCAGAAGCCCGATCCACAGGACCAGGCCCCACCAACTGAAGACCGCGCCGAAGACGCCCACGAAACGGTCTAGAAACCGGTCGGGGTCAATCAGCGGAATGCGGATGAACAGCAGGTTCGTCATGTACCCCTGCACTTCGCGGGTGACACGTTTCTTGTACCGCCGGAAGAGGCCCTCGGCGTCGGGCGGCATGTCGCCGTGCAGAAGGTTCGACGTGTAGAGTTGCCCCAGCAGTTGGATGGCCTCGCCCTGGGTGGGAGCGCTGTCGCCCAACTGCTCGTTGCAGATGTTCCAAACCTGGGCGATGGTCCGCCGACCGTCCAAGAGGCCCACGAAACGGTACGCCGCTTCGTTCAGGCGGAAGAACTGGTTGTTCGACGGATCCTGGAGGACGTGCCACATCTGACCGCGGTAGTGCTGCCGGTGCGTCTGGAGGGTGGACCTCAGGCGCGGCCGCAGGTTTGACACGCGGTACCACGACTCGCTGAACGTGGGACGATCGACCGGCATGGGCGTATCCGTTTCCGAGCCGCGAGCGCCGGCGAGCGCTTGCCGCTCCCTCACGGTCGCGGTTCGGATGCGCTCATCGGAGCCGCGAGCGCCAACGAGCGGGCACCTTACGGTCGCGGCTCGGATGCGCTCATCGGAGCCGCGAGCGCCAACGAGCGGGCGCCTTACCGTCGCGGCTCGGAAAGGCTCATTTCAAATCCACAACTTCATCCGCACCCACCGGACGATGGGGCGGGTCCAGATCCAGATGTAGCGGCGGCGGTCGATGTCAACCTTGGCGATCCCCTCAAGGCCCGGACGCATCCGGCCGTCCAGTCGTTTCAGCCGCACGCGGACCTTGAAGACGTTCTTCTGCTCGGCCACCTCGGCAACCGGGTTGATCCGCTCGACCACGAACCCGAAATGCTTGTCCGGGAACGACGCCGTCGCCAGTTCCCCTTCCTGGCCGACCTCCAGGTCCGCGCTGTCCGCTTCGGGTACGGACAGTTCCGCCCGCAGCGCATCGAGTGGAGCCACCTCAAACAGCGTGTCGCCGGTCTTGACCGGCGCGCCGATCTGCCGCTCCAGGTCGCCCTTGACAACCACGCCGCTGATGGGTGCGATGATCTTCGCTTGAGAGATTTTGTAATCGAGCAGGTTGATGCTGGCAGTCACTTTGTCGGCCTGGGCCTCGGCGATCTGGACCTCGACCGTCTTGTAATCGCGTCGTGCGGCAGCCGCCTGTTTCAGGTACGTGGCACGTTCGGCCTTGGCGGCGGCCAGTTCCAGGCGCAGGTCCGCCGTTTCGAGCGTGGCCATCACGCTCTTGCCGCCGATGACCGCTTTGTTCGGCTCCGTGAAAACGCCCTGGAGGTATCCGTCAAACGGGGCCGGCACGACCCGCAGTTCGATCGGCTCCAGGACGAACGGCGCTTCGATTCGGTAATCGCCCTTGCCGAAGATCGTGAACGCAAGCAATCCGCAGACCGCGATGACGGCCAACTTGATCCAGGTATGTTTCGGACCCACGACCGCCGCAGTCCCTTTGCGGACGCCTGCCGCCATCCGCGCGCCGAACCACCGGTCGTGCTCTTCGAGGTTCGCCAGGCGCGGCGTACAGAGGTCGGCCGCCAGGCGAAGCGACTCCACTTCCTCGACCGTAAAGGCCTCCCCGCCCGGTCGTTCGAGCGTCAGGACAGCCGTGGCTTCGCCGGCTCGTCTCAGCGGCAGGCTCAACGCCGTCGCCACCCCGTGATGCTTCGCGAGTTCGTCCGCGGCCCGGCTGACGTACGTGGCCTCCGGCGGCGCCGGATACAGGATCTCGACGTCCTGATCCAGGCATTCCTCCATCGTGGCTTCAATGTCCTGGACGAGTTTCATCTTGCGGCTGAACTTCTCGGTGTGGCTCATCGCACGCAGATGCACGTACCGGCCCTTGAGGAAGCCGACGCTGACCCTCTCACACTGCCATCGCGCTGCCACCTCGTTGGCGAGCGCCATCGCCATGCCGGTGAACCGTTCCTGGACGTTGACGGCGGCCAGCGTTTCCATAGCGGCGCGCAGGCGCCTCAGGTCCGTCTGCCGGCGCTGAAGGAGCAGGCGCATCTCGTAGAGGCTGAGGAGGCCGACTGTCAACTCCAGCCGCTCGCGAACGCCCGCCAGAGCCGCCGGGTCCTGGGCATCGACGAAAAACGCCGCCACCCCGCGAACCGCACGCTCCCCGCGAAGCGGCGCCAGGATGAGGCTGCGGCGGGCGGGCTGGCCGTACATGTCGTCCGGGCTGTGCACCGCCTGGACGGTCGTGGCGCCCCCGGCAACCACCGCGCGGCAGGCCTCGGCGGCCTGGGCCAGCCAGACGGGCGCCGGCGCACCCTCGGGCAGAGGCGGATAGACCGCCAGGACGTCCGCTCCGCGCTCGCGCCCGGCCCGCAGGATCGCCCCGCATTCGGCCGGACCGATCTGGCACTGCACCGCGAGGAGGTTGGAGAGAAACTGCTCCGGCGGGCCGTCGAAGCGGCTCAGCCGGTCGATGACGTCGGCGGTGGTCAGGTATGCGGCGCCGCCGGGCTGCCGTGAAGCCTCCATCTGTGCCATTACGGACACCCACGTCAGGGAGACCGGAACAGGGCCACGGGAACCGACAACCGTTCACCGGGCGGTCGCGATCCCGGTCGCCTGGTCTGCGATCGTCGCTCTACTGCGCGCCGGCCTGGCCGCCGGGCGGGGGGCGGTCCAGCGGAATCTCGCCGAACTGCTCCTCGTGCCGACGAATCATCTGGCCCAGCGCCAGCGCCAGCCGCTTCGTCATGCGGTAACTCATGACGATACGCTCGTTGACCTGGAAGATAAACTCCGGCTTGCCCTGCTGCGCGGCAGCGGGGTTGATGAGGTTCAATCCGAAGTAGAGCATGACCTCGTCGGCCGTCGCGTCGGTGCGGAAGGCGTTGGCGTAACTGGTGCTGAGGTTTCGCTCGTCGATCCGCAGGCGGATCTCCTGCCTCTGCCCCCCACCGGCGGGCTGCTCAGCGGCGGGCTGAGCCCCCGTCGGTTGAGGCTCGGCGGGCGGTTGGCCCTTTGCATCAGGATCGCTCTTGGCTGCCATGAATCGCTCCTTCCTGGGTTGCGATTGTCGTTTCCAGACGGTTCACGTCCTCGTAGCCGACAGGTGCCTTGGCCGAGACGTGAGCCCTGTAAACCACCGTACCCGTCCGCGAGGTTCCCTGCAAGTCATTTGTCCCCCGCTGGTTAGGTGGGGCGTGGCAACAATTTCTGGCATGGGACGATTTCCTGCGGCTTGGCCTCTGTGGTGGTTGTAG
>CAYVAM010000036.1:2707-29071 GCA_964449275.1 uncultured Anaerolineales bacterium | reverse complement strand
TTACTTGCCGGTGGCCGCCTCGAGCAGTTGAGCCGCCTCCTGGCCCTGCGGCGTGCCGGGCCACTTCTTGGCAAGGTCTGAGAGGATCCGCCGCGCGTTCGTCTTGCTGCCGCTCTTCAGGTAGTTCTTTGCCAGCGTGAGCCGGCGCGTCAGGTTCTGTTCGAGGATCTTGGCCTTCCTGTCATCGACGGGCCGCGCTGCCGCCGCACCCGCCTTCGTCTGGTTCAGCAGTTCCGCCATGGCCCGGCCCATGGCGTCGCCGACATCCATATAGGTTTCAGCGTTGCCGCCGTAATGGCTGTTGGAGGCGCCGCCATGACAGAAGGGATTGGAATAGACCGAGGCCACATTGCCCGCGAACTCCTTGTACTTGCCGTTCTTTCCATCAACCACGAGCTGGGCCTCGAGTATCTTCCCCTCATTCCCCCCGGCGCCCTTCTTGGTTTGGCCAAGGGTGGCACAGACGAACTTCGCGCTGGGGGCATTGAAGTCCTTGCGCAACTGCTTGATGAACTGGACGAGATTCTGCTCGTAGCGGCTGGCATGTGCGGCATTGTAGCGATCCTTGTCGCCCTGCCAGAAGACAAAACCCGCCACTTCGTAGCCCTGACCTTTGTAGCCGGGGTAATACTTGGCAAGATTCTTCACGACGGCTTTGGCACTGGCTGTATCATCGTCATACTGCTTGCCGGCATACCAGTTCACCTCCTTCTTGGGCTCACCTTCCACCCACGACCCAGGCGTGTCCTTGTATCCGGCGTAGATCTTTCCCTCGTACGTGAACCGCTCGCTTCCAGGAGGAAGAAGGTCCCAACCCAGGCTTCTGTTGCCGATACAGGATTTGAGCACGAGTACGGGTTCGTCGAGCACATGGCCCATGATGTAGCCAAACTGTAACTCCGGGCCAATGTGCTTGCTTTTTGCTGCAGTCAACCAAGCATTTGTGTAGTCCTTAAAATTCATGACACGAACGTTCCGAACATCTTGTCGCTCTGTCCAGTTGCCGGCGTCGTCCACAAGATGTGCATACTTGTGTTCTGTCTTAACAAGATACTCAAGCGTTCCCTTCTTCGTTTCCGGACCTACCCGGCCGAAACCCAGCATATTCGACTGCCCCATCAGGATGAACACCTGGACGGGCTTGCTCTGATCGGCCGGCTTGCCGGGCTCTTTTCCCAGAGCCGGGGCCGGGACAATATAGGGCGCGGCGATCGCAGCCGCGCCGAGTCCCGCCACTCTTCTGAGGAAATCACGTCGGTTCATAACTTGCTCCTTCCGCAACCAGTGGCAGCGCCAGAGCACTACCTGGGCTTGTCCTTGGGCAGATGGGGTTTCAGTTGCGCGATCACGTCGGCGCAGTTCGGATCGGCAGCCAGGTTGGTCCACTCCCAGGGGTCTTTATCGTGATCGTAAAGTTCCTCCGAGCCGTCCTGATAGCGGATGTACCGCCAGCGCCGGGTCCGGACGGCGTGGTTGCCCCGGCCCATGGTCATGATCGCGGGGCGATCCCACCCGGCGTTGGGATCCTTCAGGAGCGGCACGAGGCTCTTGCCGTCCAGGTCGGCCTTGGCGGGCAGGCCGGCCAGTTCCAACAATGTTGGATAGATGTCCACCAGTCCAACCGGGCGGTCGCACCGCGTGCCGGGCCTGGTCACACCGGGCGCGACGATGATGAACGGCACGTGGTTGGCCTTCTCCCACAGGGTGAACTTCACGCAACTTTCCTTGTCGCCCAGGTGGTAGCCGTGGTCGGCCCAGAGCACGATGATGGTGTCGCCGGCCCTGCCGGTGGCGTCGAGTTTGTCGAGAAGGCGCCCGACCATCGAGTCGGCGAAGTCTGCCGCGGCCTGGTAGCACTGGACCATTCGCTTCAGACTGCCCGGCGAGCCGGGCGCCTGCCTGGTCGTATTGCTATAGATGAAGAACTCCCGATGTGCCATCCGCTTGGCCACTTCGGAGACGTCGTCGAGGTCGCCCGGGGGCATGGGCGGCAGACCGGCCGCGTCGATCGGGTAGCGATGGAACACGTCGGGCGGGGCGTAGAACGGCAGGTGCGGCTTGAAGATGCCTGCGGCCAGGAACATCGGCTTGTCCCAGTCGGCCTCCATCACGTTCTCGATCCACTCGACGGTGTCGATGTCGATCATCTTCCGGGTGTGCTCGCCCCAGTCCCAGGCCACGCTGGCGAGGTGGCGTTCCTGCTTCTTCGTATAGCCGTTGTAGTTCGGCTTCGGTGCGCGGGTGTGCATCAGTTTGAAGAACTCATCGAAACTTTTCCCGCTGGGGTCGTCGCCGCGCGGCGTGCCGCCGTGGTGGAAGATCTTGCCCGCCCCCTTGGCCGCGTAGCCGTGGCGGCGGAAGTACTGGGGCATGGTGACGGCGTCGGGCATGATCTTGCGAAACGGGTCCCCGTTGGTGTAAACGCCGGAGGTCGTCGGCCGATAGCCCGTCATGATCGACGCGCGCGACGGGTTGCACGCCGGGGCCGGACAGTAAGCCCGGGTGAAGAGGACGCCCCGCCGCGCCAGGCGCTGGAGGTTCGGCGTGCGGATCGGATTGCCGGGGTCGAACAGCGTTGTCCAGTCGTTCATGTCGTCGATGGCGATAAACAAGATATTGGGATGTCTGCTCTTGCCGCCATCCTTTCCGGCCGCCGGCAGATTCCCCCCGCCCAGGCCATGCAAGCACGCACCCGCCACACCCGCCCCCAACCGTTTGAGAAACTGCCTTCTGTTCATGACTGCCTTCCCTCAGCCGGTGACCCGCATGGTCCCCTCACTTCCGGGCGCCGACAAGGATGCCCGTGGTTGTCCGTCCCGTGAACTCTGTCCTCATTCATTCTACAGGACTTACGTTCTCTGCCAAGGCCCCGCCGGCCCGTCACGGCGGAATCTAAGCAGGAGCGATGAAGTCAATCCGAATTCGGCGGCTGATCCCGGCGCGCCGGGACACCCAAGTCCGTAGCGCCGGGCTTTATGCCCGGCGGCCGGATAGTCAGGCCGACGGCGGTTCCGCGCCGGGGATAAACCCCGGCGCTACGGCTATTCGGAAACACTTTCTCACTCCTGCTTAGTTGCGGCTGCCGCCAGGGTCAATTCTTTTCGGCGAACGCCTCGCGGCTTGACAGCCGATGAACGACCGGTAGAATACCGATGACGGCCAAGCGGAGAGGTGGCTGAGTGGCCGAAAGCGACGGTTTGCTAAACCGTTGAGTGGGTTCACACCTGCTCCCCGGGTTCGAATCCCGGCCTCTCCGCCATTGTGTGCTTAAGGTTCACCATAAGCCTGTCATCTCACGTGGCATACAGGTACTTCGAAACGGATGCGAAGAACCCGGCTGCGTTGCTCGGACAGCACGCACAGTTGAACCAGGGTTGGCGCCGGGCGCCGCGGGTCTCGAGATGGTTGGAGTCGAATCGCTCCCTACCGATTCCCTCGTGGCGGACCTTGCCGGTTTCCTTGCGGCGGGCCTTGCGGCATTTCACCTTCCGACAAGTACCCGTCGCCGTCGCGGTCCAGATGATCAAAATGGTTCGCCGGGCCGTCGAACTCCGACTTTGAGACCTTGCCATCCCCGTTGCGGTCGAGTCGTTGGACAAATCGCGAGAAGTTGCCTGGTTCTTGTCTTCGACCCGGTCCCCTGCCCTGATCCGGTCCGCCGCGCTGCGCCTCCGTCATTTCGACCTTCGGACCGTTGGTTTTCGGTGCCGCCCGGCCACCGCGAACCGCGCGGACAAGATTATAGATGCGAATCACATCGCCTTGCGGCCCGCGACCGTACGGGAACCGCGACGGATCACCGGCCTTCGGATCACTGCGCTGGGAGCCGGCGCCGTGGACGTCCATCAACTGGCGCCCCCCTCGGAAGTTTTGCATCCAGCCAAGTGATTCGCCGAACGCGACATAGGCCCCGGCGGCGCCGCTGTGGAGGCGCGTGTGCGTCGTGCCGCTCCAGTAGAAGGGATAGTCTTTCTTGCCGCCCTCATTCGTGATGGACGTGACCTCGAAGATCGGGTCGATGGCGGCCGACTTGCTTGTGGAGGGCGAGCGTGTGTAATCGACGATGCTCTGCAGTTCTTTGACATTGGGCAAACGCCAGTCCGAATGGCCGGCGTACTCCAGGCCCTCCGCCCAATCGAGCGCCTGCTCCCAGTTCAGCCTGCCGTCCCTGTTCGCACCGGCCTTGAGATGTCCGCTGTCGCGTTTCATCCAGGTAAGCCCGGTTGCGCGGTCGGTGACGGTGCCGTCGCCGTTGTCGCGAAACTGATTCTTTCCGTACCCGGTATTGCCGCGCACATACATGACGTAGTATCGCTTCGTCCTGCCCGAGCGACCGGGGTGACTTATTGGATATCCCTTGATACGACCGTCCGCGAAGTTCACGCCGAACATCGTGTCGTTGCCACGCATGGTCTTGCCGACGTACCGGGTCGAGGTCGCGTATTGTGAATCGATAACGCGCTCGTTGTTCGCCGCATCACCGTACCGGAACACGAAGTAGCCGGTATCGATGAAGGGACGCTGCTTCGAGGAACCTGTGCTCCGGGGATCCGGGTCGATACCGCTGAAGAGGATCAGCGAATACAGTTCCTTGACGGTCGGCAGTCGCCAATCGTCATGTCCGGCGAGGCGGCAGGCCGACGCGCCCGCAACCGCCTCCCGGAAAGTCTTCTTGGGGCCGGGATCTTTCTGCCACATGAGGCCCGTCGTCCGGTCCGTGACGGTCCCGTCGCCGTTGTCGCGATACGCCGGTTGGTTGCCTTGATACGGTGCGTCCTGGCCGAAAAACGCTTCGCCGGGTTTCGGGTACGCGATCTCGTGCGTGTTGTTGTAACAACGCTCCTGCCCGGTGTCGACAATCGTGTAGTTGCCTGCAAAACTCCATGAGTCCGAATGCACGACAAGCAACACAAGAAACGCCGCCTGCACGAGTTCGTTGCGAAGTGTCATTGCTACTCCTTCCGGCTTGAGCGGATCAGGAACAGGAGTTTGGCACGTTAGGTCTGTGAGCCAGGGTCTCCGCTCGCCCTCACCTTTGGCGAGGGCTCGGTCGAAATGACATCGCTTCCAGGCCACGCTAAACAGGTACCCCCGGTTATAACGTCCGGGTCGGCGCCTTTATTGCAGCCGTCCGTCATCGACAACGCGGCCCTTTCGGAGGGGCGAAGGCCAAGCGGCGTGACGGTTTCCGCCGGCGTCCAGCAGTTCTGCCGCCGTACCTTGCCAAGACTCGCGATCTGCCATGAAGGCTTGGATTGCCGCCGCCACGCCGAGACGGCCCTGGCCGTGTTCGATTTCAGCCAACAGGCGGTTTGTCGGTGGCGGCGTTCGAACTTCTTGATCCAGCGTCGGATTCTGGATTGCGTGAGTTCGAACCGCGCCTTGGGCAACGTAAGTCTAGTCCTGACAAAGAGAAAGCCCTTCGACGTTCTCGCCGAAAGGGCTTTTCCCAACGATGGTCGGGGCGACTGGATTTGAACCAGCGACCTCTGCGTCCCGAACGCAGCGCTCTGCCAAACTGAGCTACGCCCCGACCCGAAGTCAAATGTCCTTTGCCGCTGCGGGCACCTCCCCTGCCAGGCGCTTCTTCTCGCGGGATCCCGCGACGCTCTTCAAGAACCTCTCACGCTGCATCGCAGACGCGCGATCTGGATGCACCTCGCTGTACGCAAGTTCCCACGGACCGTTCTGCCGCGTGAACTGCCCGCCGCGGCCCTCGTTGTGCTCCTGGAAGCGACGAGTCAGGTCATCCGTATGCCCGACGTAAAGCCTGCCGCTTCGCTGACTGCGGAGGATGTACACGTAAAACATCCCCCCGGCTCCCTTCCCCCGTGCAAGTCCTCCCGCGTACGGCCCTGTCCGCTGCACGACCCATTGAGAGCCAAAGCCCTACTGGATGAAGCAGCGACCTTCCCGCCGGGACGCTCTGCCAAACTGAGCTACGCCCCGACTCTGGAAGATGAAGGATTATAGCCGCTTCGGCCGCGAAAGCAACTGCAATCTCTCGCCGCGCCCACGGTGCGGGGAAGCGAACCGCCTGGCGAACGGTTGTGGCCGCCTCCAAACGGCACGGCGATGCTCCTCGATGACCACCTGGATGGGCAGGTCCTGCAAGGCGAAGGCCACGGCGAATATCGTGACCTGCGCCTCGACGCCGAACCCGTAGCCGGGTACAATCACCTCGAACGCGCGGGGTGGCACGGTCACGCCCGCCACGGCGGGTAAACTTGCGTGGCCATGGTCTGTGAGACGCCGGATGCGAACTGCGCCCAACAGGTGAGACCATGACGCCGCGCGAACGTGTCCATCGCTGCCTCGACTTCAGCGGCCCCAACCGGCTGCCGAGGAACCTCTGGGTCCTGCGGCGGGTCGAGCAGGAAACCCCCGACGCGGTGCAGGCCATGCGCGGCGAGTTCCCGGACGACTTCACCGGCCCCGGCAGCATTCTGGGGCCGAGGGGCTACGTTCTGGCTCGCGGCCACCGTGCGCGCGGCGGACCGTACAAGACGGGCGTGTACGTGGACGAGTGGGGCTGCATCTGGGAGTGCAAGGAAGACGGCGTCATCGGCGAGGTCAAGCGGCCGCCGCTTGCCGAATGGTTTGCCCTCGACCACTATCGGCCGCCGTGGGAGGTTATCGAGGGCGCCGACTGGGACGCCGTCAACCGCGCCCAGCGTCAGAACCTGGCCGGACCGCAGCAGTTCATGCTCTGCGGGACGGGCGTGCGGCCGTTCGAGCGGATGCAGTTCCTCCGCGGCAGCGAGAACCTCTACGTGGACCTTGCTTACGGCACCGCCCAGGTCCGTGCCCTGCGCGACATGGTGCACGAGTTCTTCATGAAGGAACTCGAAGGCTGGGCCGCGACCGACTGCGACGGCATCTCGTTCCAGGACGACTGGGGGGCGCAGGACGCTCTCCTCGTTTCGCCCGACATGTGGCGCGACCTCTTCAAACCGCTCTACAAGGACTATTGCGCCTTCATCCACGCCGCCGGCAAGAAGGTGTTCATGCACACCGACGGCCACGTTGCCGCCATCTACGAAGACCTCATCGAGGTGGGCGTCGATGCCGTCAACAGCCAACTGTTCTGCATGGATATCGAGGACCTCGGCCGCCGCTTCAAAGGCCGCATCACCTTCTGGGGCGAGATCGACCGGCAGTACGTCCTGTCGTTCGGCACGCCGCACGATGCGCGAGCCGCCGTCGGCCGCGCCCGCCGCGCGCTCGAGGACCCGGCAGGCGGCCTCATCGCCCAGTTCGAATGGGGTGCGAACAACCCGGTCGAGAACATCCGCGCCTGCCTCGATGCGTGGGACGCGCCGCTCGACCAATTGCCCTGAGCCGTTAGCCGCGGGGCTTGCCCCGCGTGTCGTCTTCGCGTAAAGTCAACAGACGAACGCCGGGGCACGCCCCGGCCTACGCTTGCGTCGGGCCGGCGCCAAGTCAAAGGAGAATGACGATGCAACGAAACCGATGTGCCGCAACGTGTAACCATGACCACGTGCTCAACCGCCGCGCCTTTCTCGGCGCCTCGGCGTGGATGCTGGGGTCGGCCGTCCTGACCGGCTGCGAGAATCCGGCCGCCCGCCGGCCCGCGGCGGGCCTGGCGCCGATGAAGCCGTGCGGCCCGGCCTCGAAGTGCGTGCCGACGCTGAGGGCCACCTTCGTCCGCCGCAAAGAGCCGTACGGCATGTGGTGGCCCGGCGCGATCTACGACGGCGAGGCGGCCAGGGCCAAGTACACGCAGATCATCCACGACACGGCCGAGCGGCTCGGTATGAAACTCGACCTGCGGGCCCAGCCCATCCATAGCAACCAGGAGGCCGACGCCTGGGTCGGCCAGTGCAAGGCAGCCAAGCCCGACGGACTGCTCGTCGTCCTGCTCGACCGGCAGCGGCATTCGTGGCCGACTGCCAACAAGGCCATCGACTCCGGCCTGCCGACGGTCGTCTTCTCGCCGGTCGGCTCCTCGTTTACGACCAACACGGCCGGACCCTCGAAAAAGCCGGGCTGTGTCATCTACTCGACCGACGACACGAGCCAGTTGGTCTACGGCATGAAGATGATCCAGGCCAAGGCGAGGATGCGAGCGGTGCGGTGCATCGTCCTGAAGGGCAACAAGCGCCAGGACAAGACGCTGGCCGACCTCGGCATCGCACTGCGGTACGTCCCCGCCAAGGCGTTTCTCGACGAGTACGGCAAGACGCCGGTTAGCGATAAGGTCCGCGCGATGGCCGATGATTACATCCGCCGTGCGCGGCGAACGACCGGCGCCACCCGCCAGGACGTCATCAACGGCGTCAAGTCGTACGCGGTGGCAGGCCGGTTCCTGGAGCGGGAAGAGGGCGACGCCATCACGATGGACTGCCTCGGCGCCCTCTGGAACAAAAAGGTCAGCCTGCCGTGTATCGCCTGGTCGCGGTTGAACGACGAGGGCATCCCCGCCGCCTGCGAGGCCGACCTCGGCGCCGTCGCTACGCACACCCTTGTGCAGTATCTGTTCGACCGTCCGGGTTTTCAGCAGGACCCGGTGGCCGAGACGTCGCGGGGGGCGATTATCGGAGCGCATTGCACGTGCGCCACGCGGCTGAACGGGTTCGACCAGCCGCCCGAACCGTTCTACCTGTCGCACCATCATGGCAACCGCGACGCCGTGCCGCGAACGATGTGGAAAGTGGGCCAGCCGGTCACCAGCGCCGACATCCTGCCGGGGAAGCCGTCGAAGATGCTCATCTCGGCCGGCCACGTCCTGGCGAACGTGGACGTGCCGCCGGCGGGCGGGTGCGTCGTCTCGGTCATGGTCAAGTTCGACGGCACTGAGGACGTGCTGACGTGGCCCGGGTTCCACCAGATCTTCTTCTACGGAAACTACAAGCGGGAACTCATCGACTTCTGCCGCCTGTCAGGGATCGAGCCGCAGGTCGTCTGACTCGCCACCCGTTACGCGGCCTGGAGGCTGTTTCGCAAGGTGCGCGGCGGCCAATCCTGGCCGCCGCGCGGTGGGTCTCCGTACCCACCGCGCGAGAGGGTGTGTTTTCGTCGCGGCGGGTGCGGAGACCCGCCGCGCACGAAGTAGCGCTGTAGCCTTGCGCAAGGTGCGCGGCGGGTCTCCCGACCCGCCGCGAGAAAGCCGGCCGAACGGGGTGGCGGGTGAGGACACCCGCCACCCAACGGATATGAAACAGTTTCTTGGCGAGAGGCAGCCATGGACAACGCGACCGGCTTTTTCGACCTCCAGGTCAACGGCTACGGCGGCGTGGACCTGAACCAGGACGACCTGGGGCCGGACGATCTCCATGCCCTCTGCCGGCACCTTGAGGCGGACGGCGTCGGCGGCATCCTCGCAACGTTCACCACCGAATCGCTCGAGAAAATGGAGCGGCGGATGGCGAACCTGGTCGCACTACGCCGCAAGGACCCGCTGGCCGAGCGAATCATCGCAGGCATCCACGTCGAGGGGCCGTTCATCAGCCCGGCCGACGGTTACCGCGGCGCCCATCCGGCCGATGCCGTGCGGCAGCCGAACACGGACGAGATGAGGCGGCTGCTCGATGCGGCGGCGGGCCTGGCGCGGATCGTCACGCTGGCGCCCGAGCAGGATAAGCGGCAGACGCTCGTCCGGATGCTCGTTGCCGAAGGCATCGTCGCAAGCGCCGGCCACTGCGACCCGACGCTCGACGAACTGCGGGCCGCCATCGACGCGGGCCTCTCGATGTTCACGCACCTGGGCAACGGCTGCGCGGACACCGTCCATCGGCACGACAACATCATCGAGCGGGCCATCAGCCTGCACGAGCGGCTGTGGCTGTGCTTCATCGCCGACGGTGTGCACGTGCCGCTGTTCGCGCTCGGCAACTGGCTCAGGGCGATCGATCTGAATCGTGCCCTGGTGGTGACCGACGCCGTCACGCCGGCCGGCCTCGGACCCGGCGTGTATGCCCACGGGCGGCACCGGATTCAGGTTGTCGAGAACGATGCCGCACGCCTCATGGACGGGTCGCTGGTCGGCGGGGCCATCACGATGCGCCGGGCGGCGGCGAACCTGGTCCGGGAGGCAGGCCTCTCCGAGCAGGACGCGCGGCGGCTGACCGTCGTGAACCCGCGACGGGCGATTGGCATGGAGGCATCCTGACCGGCCGGCTTCCAAGTTCCGCGCGGCGGGTCTCCTGACCCGCCGGGTGCCAAGTTCCGCGCGGCGGGTCTCCTGACCCGCCGCGCTCAGGGCCCGAGCGCGCGAGGCGCGGTGGTTCAGGAGAACCACCGCGCAAACGTATGTCGGACCGCTTGGCACTACTACGCCATTTCCCGCGCGGCGGGTGCGGAGACCCGCCGCGCCAAACGGTGTCAGACCGCCTACCGGCTGAGCAGCGAGGCGCTGGCGCTATCGAGAAACAGCGTGGCCGCCGCGTGCTCCTGGAGAATCGATGACGGGCACTCCGGCGTCACGGGCCCCTCGACGGCGCCCTTGACGGCCTTGGCCTTGCGCTCGTCGGGCACGGTGCAGACGATGGCGCGTGACTTCACGATCCGGCGGATCGACATCGAGATGGCCCGGGTCGGCACGTCCTGGAGCGTCGGGAACCACCCTTCGCCAAGTTGCTGGCGGCGGCAGGCCTCGTCGAGGTCCACGACGATATACGGCTCCTCGGTCTGGAAGTCGGCCGGCGGGTCGTTGAACGCCAGGTGCCCGTTTTCGCCGATGCCGATGAACGCCACGTCGATCGGATGCTCGGAGATAACACGGCCGAGGCGGCGACACTCGGCCTCGGGGTCGTTCTCGCCGTTCACATAGTGGAACGCCGCCGGCGGCGACGGCAGATGGTCCACGAACCGCTCCTTCAGGTACTTGCGGAACGACGCCGGGTGCGTCATCGGCATGCCGATGTATTCGTCGAGGTGAAAGCCTGTGACCGCCGTCCAATCGACGCTCTCCGCCTTCACGAGGGCGGCGAGCATCTCGAACTGCGACGCCCCGGTCGCAACGACGATGCCGGCCTTTCCGTTGTCGGCGATGGCCTGCCGCAGCAGTTCCGCCCCGTGTGCAGCGGCCTTCTCACCACAGCCCTCTTTCGTTTCGCTGACGACCACCTCCATGTCGTGTCTCCCGCTCCATGTGCCGGTTTGAGCCGCGCGCTATTTTGCCGCCCGCCCCGGCGCGAGCCGCTTTGACAGCCTCCGCGACGGCCTCATTCTGATTCTGCCTGTTGGCCATCTTCGGGTTTGCCGGCGTCGGCGAGTTGCCCGAGCGCCTTCTCGGCGTACTGACGGACCTGGGGTGCGGGATCGTCGCGCAGGGCGTGCAGTGCCAGGCGAGCCTCCCTGATAGTGTCTCGCCCGGCGCCGCTTGCCGACCGTGTCCGCGCGATGACTTTGCCGACGGCCGAGGCGGCCAGGCGGCGGACGTTGGGCTCCGCGGCGCTGAGGCACTCTACGAGCAGCGCCAACCCCTCTTCGCCGCACACTTCGCCGAGGGCCCAGACGGCCCGCGACCGCACCCGCACCTCGTCCGACGCCGCGTAGCGTCCCTGGATTCGAGCGGCCACCTCGCGCGGATGGTACAGGCGCAGGTCGTCGATCAGCGTCTTGGCCTTCTCCCGGTCGGCAGTGAGCATCTGCCGGACCGTCTTGTCGAGGCGCGCCTGCGGATCCGTCGGCGAGGCAGGTGACTCGGGCACCGTCTCGGCCGCCGCAGGCGCAGGTTGGGGGCTCGGCGCGGCGGGCTCCGGCGGCGCGGCGGGGGCGGCGCGCAGGCGCTCCAGTTCGCGGCAGCCGGCCTCGGTCAACTCGAGCACCGGCCGGCGGGCCTGCGCGTCGCGTTTCAGCAGACCGTCCGCGATTGCCGCATCGACGGCCTCGCGGACCGTCTCACGGGTCGCGCTCGCGGCCCCGTGAATCGGCAGGTGGTCGATGCGCGCCTTGACGATCCACTTGGCCCGCGAGCCGGTGAGGACCTCGGCGACTTTCCCCACGCCGACGGCCCACGGCATCTCGGCGACGCATTCGAGCACGGCCCGGCGGATGGGCGCTGCGCCGGGCGGCGGCGTCTTCGTCTGCCTGGCGACGGGCTTGGGCGGTGCGAGCGATGGCAGATTGTCGAGGTCGGCGTTTGCCGCCGCCGTCTTGCCGCGCGCCGTCAGCACCACCACGGGCCGGGCGAACTCGCCCCCGTCTTGGCGTTTCAGTCGGAGGTAGCCGGTGCGGACCATCTGGTCGATGACGCGCTTGACCACCTCCTGCTTGGCCGAGACGCGGCCGTAGGCCGGGTTCTTGTCCAGGCCCCACTTCAGCAGGTCCTTCTCGCGCGACCCGGTGACAACCTGGACCGTTCGCCCGATGCCGAGCGGAAACCGCAGGTTCCGGATGGCCACGAGAACGGGCACGGCGATGTCGGGCCGGCGGGCCAGGACGTCCGCATCGTCCGCCGCGCCCGATGCCTTCGACGTGCAGCAGTCGCATGTGCCGCACACCAGGTCGCTTTTCTCGCCGAAGTATTGGAGGATGTGTCGGTGGCGGCAGTCGGTGGCGTGGATGTACGCCTCCATGGCCTCGAGTTTTTCCTCCTCGAGGCGGCGGAGAAAGTCCTGGCGTTTCCAGTCGATGGGGACCTTCGCGAACGGCGGGGCCGGAACGGCGAGTTTCTCGACGCCGCGCCCGCGGAACGGCGGCTCGTATCCGATGTGGCCGCCCTCGGCCAACGCCGCCAGCGCGCGGCGGACCTGGTCCGCCGAGAGGTCCGACACGTGGGCGACCTGGGCCAGGTCAATCGCATGGCGTCCGGGCGTCTCCAGATTGAGCGACGACGCCAGGGCCTCGAAGACGGTGCGCCGGACCTTGCCGCGAATGCGCGGCAGAATATCCGCCCCGGGCCGGTCGAGGCGGACGGTGGCGGTAGCCTGGCCCGCCATCGCGCGGGTGACGCCCGCCCCGTCGAGCAGCCGCACGGCCGAGGCCACCTGGCCGTCTTTCAGGTCCCCCTCGCACAGGTCGGCGATCTGGCTGTAGGTCATGAGCACGGGGTTCTCAGGCGTGGAGCAGAGCAGTTGGTACACGCTGCGGACCTGGTTGCGTGTCGGGTAGGAGAGGTCGATGAAGAACTCGCGGAGGCCGCGGTCGGGGGGCGAGAAGATGAGGATGCACCGCGAGGGCAGCCCGTCGCGTCCCGCGCGGCCGATCTCCTGGTAGTACTGCTCGACGGACCCCGGATAGTGGTAGTGCAGGACGAAGCGGATGTCGGCCTTGTCGATGCCCATGCCGAAGGCCACGGTCGCGACGGCCAGGCGAGCGCGGCCGGTCAGGAACGCCTCCTGGGCCCGGGAGCGTTCCTCCGCTTCCAGGCCGGCGTGATAGACGGTGGCGTCCGGCTCGATGTCGGCGACGGCGGCCGCCAGGTCCTCTGCCGTGCGGCGTGTGCCGACGTAGATGATCCCGGGGCCGCGCTCCTTGCGGAGAAAAGCGCGGACAATGTCGGTCTTGGCGCCGCCGTTCCGGGCGTGGCGGACGCTCAGGAGCAGGTTCGGCCGGTCGAAGCCGTGGACGTGGACGTCGGCCTCGGCGGCCGCGAGGCCGAGCGATTCGACGATGTCTTTCCGGACGCGCGGCGTGGCGGTGGCGGTGAGCGCGGTGACGGGCGGATTGCCCATCCGCTTGCGAAATGCCTTGAGGCGGCGGTAGTCGGGCCGGAAGTCATGGCCCCACTCGCTGATGCAGTGGGCCTCGTCCACGGCCATCCGCGCGACGTTCACGCGCCCGAGCATCCCCAGGAACGCGGCGTTCTGGAAGCGTTCGGGCGCCACGTACAGCAGGCGGACCTCGCCCGCGACGCACTGCCGGATGCGGGCCCGCTGCTCCTCGAGACTCAGGCTCGAGTTGATGAACGTGGCCGGGACGCCGCGGGCCGCCATATCGTCCACCTGGTCTTTCATCAGGGCGATCAGGGGCGAGACGACCAGCGTCAGGCCGTCGGCCAGCAGCGCCGGGAGTTGATAGATGAGGCTCTTGCCGCTGCCCGTCGGCATGACCACCAGAAGGCTGCGGCCGGCCAGGACGCTCCGGACCGCCTCTTCCTGGCCCTCTCGGAACGCTGCGTGACCGAACCGCTCGCCCAGCAGGGCAAGGGCCTGTTTGAGCGACGGTGAACCGTCCGGGATCGAGTCGGATGACGCCATGGCAAGTCGTACCGTAGCCGCAAGGGCCCGTCTCGGTCAAGCGCCGGCAGAGCGACGACGTTGCGGATTCGGAGACATGGCCACGCAATCGTGGCCATGCCACCCGGCCGGGTTGATGAACTCATGGCAACGTGTGCCGTGCCGCACGCTACAGGTTCAGTTCGACGACGGTGCCTTCGTTGCGGGCCTTTTCGGCGGCGAAGACCATCATGTGCGTCTCGAGGGTCGCATCGGCGCCGGTCAGGATCCTGCCGGCATCGCCGGTCGCGCAGGCCGCGCAGAACGCCTTCATCAGGCCGGCATCGCCGGTGGCGTGACCGTAGCCGGCGAAGTCCGCCACGTCGTGGGTCGTGTCGATGGTCTCGGTCTTCTCGGTCAGGAAATCGAAGTGCTCGATCGTCTTGCCGTCGCCGCGCAGTTCGCCCAGCGTGCCGAAGAGGCGTGTCCGGCGGTCGCGTACCTCGCTGAACGCCATCATG
Organism: uncultured Anaerolineales bacterium; assembly: GCA_964449275.1. Taxonomy (GTDB): domain Bacteria; phylum Planctomycetota; class Phycisphaerae; order FEN-1346; family FEN-1346; genus JAUVZF01. The sequence goes on along the minus strand of CAYVAM010000036.1, from coordinate 14,427 downwards.
GTGAAGGTGGCGGTCTTGCCGCCCTCGAAGAGCATGCCCACGACCTGGTTGTCGACGACGTCGTTGTCGCAGGCGTAGGCGCAGCGGCCGTACGGTCCGGTCCGCAGGGCCTCGGTTACGCCCTCGACGGTCTCATCCGGCGTGACCATGGAGACGGGCCATCCGGTTTCACCGCGCTCGATGCGGCCGAGGTAGATCCGCTTGGCCGAATACGGGCACTCGGCCTCGACGGCGCAATCGAGACACCGGTCCGACGCGCCCTCCGGCCGATGCTCCTTGCGGAAATGGTAGAGCGTGCCGAAGGACGAGACGGCCAGGCACCGCGCGCCGATCATGTACCGGATCCAGTCCAGGTCGTGGCACGATTTGGCCAGGAGCATCGGCGAGGACTCGTCCTCTCGCCGGTACGGCCCGCGGACGAACGAGTGGACTTGGTGCCAGTAGCCGCACGGCTCAAGGTGCTGGATGTTGACCACGTCGCCGATGGCGCCCGAATCGACGATCTGGCGCATCTTCTGCGTGTAGGGCGAGTAGCGCAGGACGTGGCAGACGGCGAAGAGGCCGTCGGAGTTGGCGGCTGCGGCGTGGATGCGGCGAAGGTCCGGCTCGCGCGTGCCCATCGGCTTTTCGAGCAGGATGTGGTAGCCCTTCCCGGCCATGGCGCAGGCGATGTCGGCGTGGAGTTCATCGTGCGTGCAGACCAGGACCGCGTCGGCCAGGCGAGGACGCTGGGCCACGTCGGTCCAGTCCGTGAAGACGTTCTCGGGCGGGATGTCGTGGGCCTCGGCCAGGCGGCTGCGGTAGAGGTCGCGCGGCTCGGCGACGCCGATCACCGTGCCTTCGTCGGGATGCTCGGCTACGTATGCGGCGTATCCCGCTCCGCGTCCGCCTGCCCCGATAACGATCATGGTGACTGGAGGCATGTCGTGCTCCTACGAAGGTATCGTGCAACGGTTTCGGAGCAGAAGTGTACCAGCGCAGGAGGCGTGCTGAGAACGAAAAACGCGGCCGCCCTTCGGGCTGCCGTGCCACCCGCCGAAAAACGCGGCGGCAAGACGGCACACCGCGCGGTCGCGCTGCTACGCTCAGGGGCGAACGGGGCTACAGGTCGCCCTGGGGCAGGTTCTTGAGTTGCTCGATCGTAAAGACGGGCCCGTCCTTGCAGACGTAGAGGCTGCCGACGTTGCACCGTCCGCACTTACCGACGCCGCACTTCATCCGGTTCTCGAGCGTCGTGTAGGCGTCGGCGTCCGGGAAACTGAGTTGCTTGAGCGGGGGGAGGGTGAACTTGATCATGACGGGCGGCCCGCACACGACGGCCACGGCGTTTTCGGCACTGGGAGCGGCTTTTTCGAGGACCGCCGGCACGAAGCCGATCTCGCCTTTCCAGTCGTCGGTCTCGCCGCCGGGGTCCACCGTGAGGATGAGTTTGACGTCGTCGCGCTTCTGCCACTGCTGGAGTTCGTGCTTGTACACGAGGTCGGCCACGGTGCGGGCGCCGTAGACGATGGTAACGTCGCCGAACTCGTCGCGGCGGTCGAGGATGTTCCAGATGACGGCGCGGATTGGCGGCAGGGCGATGCCGCCGGCGATGAACACGATGTTCTTGCCCTTCCACTCCTCGATGGGGAAGAAGTTGCCGTACGGCCCGCGGAACGTGATGGTCTGGCCGACCTCGCGGTCGCGTAGTGCGGCCGTTACGCGGCCGGCCTTGCGGAAGGTGCACTCGATGTATTGGTCCTGGGTCGGCGGGCTGGCGATGCAGAAGGCGCTCTCGCCCGCGCCGGGGACACCGTAGAGGCCGAACATGCCGACGCGGTATTTCTCGAAGAACGCCGCTCGCTCGGCTTCGCCGGGAAACTCCAGGCGCAGCGTCCGGACGTCGTACGTCTCGTCGCGCGAGTCGGCGATCGTCATCGTGATGGGCGTGTACAGGTTGCCGCCCGGCTGCTGCACGGCCTGCGCCTGGTCTGGGTCAGGACTCATGGGTCGGGGCCTTTTTGGTTTCATCGGCTATCAATCGGCATACCTCGGACATCGACATGCCGGCGCCGCACACGCGGGCGCACCGGCCGCAGCCCGTGCAGCCGAGCAGTTTGAACCGTTCGGGGATGTACGAGAACTTGTGCATGACGCGGTTGCGCCAGCGTGCCGCCTGGTCGGGCCGCGGGTTATGGCCGCCCGCATGGAGCGTGAACAGGCCGAAGCCGCACGAGTCCCAGTTCTTCAGGCGCACGCTCTCTCGGCGTGTGGCCTCGTCCTGGATGTCAAAGCAGTGACACGTGGGACAGGCGTACGCGCACGCGCCGCAGCCCAGGCACGCCAGGCTGATCGCCGGCCACAGGTCGGACTCGAAGTTCCGGGAGAGCCACTCGGTGACGGCCTCGACGTCGAACCGCCGGGGTATCTCGACAGGCGGGTCGGCTACGGCGTCGCCCTCGGCCAGCGCAGGGCCTGCGGCGTCGAGGAGTACGTTGCCCTTGTCGGTCAACGGTTCGAGAATGAGCGTTGTCCCGCCGTCTGCCGGGCGGAGCATCGCGTCGGCGCCCGCGGTGGCATCCGGCGCCCCGCCGACGCTCGTGCAGAAGCATTGCTCGTCGGCCGCCGTGCAGACCATCGGCACGACGGTGGCGGCCTGGCGGCGGGCGTTGTAGAACTCGTCCTTGTAGTCCCAGTTGAAGACGGTGTCGAGCAGTGTGAGCGCGGCCGCATCGCACGGGCGGACGGCCAACAGGACCGTCTTCGGCGCGTCGGGCTGAACGTCGCGGGGCGTGAAATCGTCGCCGTCGAGGTCCCAGCGGCCGATGATCTCGCTGGGCGGGAACAGGAAGTCTTTGGCCGAGTTGACGGGGACGGCGTCGGTTCGGATCGCGGCGCCCTCGGCCCACTCTTTCAGGCGCACGACGCCTGAATCGTCGATGGGCGCGACGACGCGATAGCCTGCCCGGGCGAGGGCGGCTGCGAGGTCGGTCAGTTTGTCGGCGTCGATGAGTTTCATGATCGGCTCGACAGCACGCGCGGGGCAAGCCCGGCGGCTAACGCTTCACCTCACGTCGCGCGCCGGGCAAGCCCGGCGGCTAACACGTTATCGAATAAAGTCTTCGCCATCGTCGGGGCTCCACGAGCCGATGACCGGCTCGGCCTCGGCATCGTAGCCGACCTTGATGCCGAACTCCTCCTCTACGTCGCGGGCCAGAACGACGTTCAGAAGCATCAGCGGGATGCCCTGAGGGCAGGCGGCCTCGCACGCGCCGCACTCGGTACACCGGCCCGCCAGGTGGAACGCCCGGATGATGTTCCACGCGTAGTTGCCGTGCCCGGCGGCGGCGGTTGAGATCCACTGCGGCACGTTCTTCTCGACGATGCACTGCGTGCAGTAGCACATCGGGCACGCCGCGCGGCAGGCATAGCAGCGGGTGCACCGGGCGAACTGCTCCGTCCAGAAGGTGGAGCGCTCTTCGGGCGTCATGGCCGAGATCTCTTCGATACGTTTCACGAGGTCCGGATCGTGGGGCATCTCGGCGTACTTTTCGTTCAGCAGCGCGGCGGTGGCGGCGAGGTCCAGGATTCCGTGATACTCATCATCGTCCGAGACGCCCAGGACGAGGACGTCCGCGTCGGCAACCTGCGCTTCGGCCGCCAGCAGGACCAGGCTCCGCATGACGGCCGGGCGGGCGACGATTGCCACGGGACGGAACCGTGCCAGTTCGGCCTTTTTCAGGTACGCCGCCAGGTTTTGCCGGCACGCCTCATCGTAGACGAGTTCGCCGGCCTGCTCGGCGTCTGTGATGAAGGCGGGCACGCGGTCGCCGGCGCGGTCGCGGAAGCCGATGACCATGCGAGCGCGTCCGTCGGCGAGGAGGGCGGCGGCATCCTGCCGGAGGCGGTCTACGTCCATGGCTGCCTCCTGGCCGGGTTGGTCGGGTCGAACGGGCCGGCCTCGCGGACCTTGCCGGTGATGTCGTTAATCAGGTCGGCGAACTTCTGCCCCTCGGCGGCCGAGACCCAACTGAAAAACAGCCGCCGCGAGTCGATGCCCGTGAAGTCCAGCAGGTTGCGCAGCAGCATCCACCGCCGCCGCGCGTGGTAGTTGCCGCTCGTGTAGTGGCAATCGCCGGGATGGCAGCCGCTGACGAGCACGGCGTCGGCGCCGCCCTCGAACGCCTTCAGGATGAAGAGCGGGTCAATGCGGCCGGTGCAGGGCAGTTTGATGATGCGCACGTTGGCGGCGTACTGGAGGCGGCTGGTGCCGGTCAGGTCCGCGCCCGCATACGTGCACCAGTTGCACACGAAGGCGACGATGCGAGGCTCAAAGGCCCCGGCGGACTCCGTTGATTTTGCTTCGGCTTGTGTCATTGGTCTTTCGAGTTTCGAATCTGAGATCTCAAATCTCAAATCGCAGATCTCAAATCTCAAATCCGGAATCTCAAATTTCAGATCTCAAATCGCAAATCGCACATCTCAAATCTCGAATCGCAGATCTGAGATCGCAAATCGCAGATCGCAAATTTCAGATCGCAAATCTGAGATCATTCGAGCGTCGCAATCTCCGCTAGAACCTGTTCGTCGGTGAAGCCGTCCAGGTCGATGCTGTTCGAGCGGCAGACGGCCACGCACGTGCCGCAGCCCTGGCACACGCCCTCGTTGACGCGGGCCACCGTGCGGACGACGTTCCCCTTGCGGTCCTTGATGTCATAATCCTCAATCGCCCCGTACGGGCACGCCTTGATGCACGCCCGGCAATGGACGCACATCTCCTCGTTGACGTGTGCGACGATGGGCTCGCGCTCGAGTTCCGGGTTCGAGAACAGCCCGAGCGCCTTCGCCGCGGCCGCCGACGCCTGGGCGACCGAGTCGGGGATGTCCTTGGGCGACTGGCACGCCCCCGCCAGGAAGACGCCGGCCGTAGCCGTCTCGACCGGCCGCAACTTCGGATGCGCCTCGCTGTAAAACCCGTTCGTGTCGTACGCGATGCCGAGCATCTGGGCGAGTTCGTTGCCCCCGGCGCGCGGGACGATGGCGTCGGCCAGGACCACGAGGTCGGCCTCAATCGTAACCGCCTGGCCGGCCAGCGTATCGGCGCCGCGGACGATGAGTTTGCCGTCGGTCCGGCGATAGATGCGGCTGACGCGGCCGCGGACGTACTCCGCCCCGTCGGCCTCGATGGCCCGGCGGACGAACTCGTCGTATCCCTTGCCGCCCGCTCGCACGTCCATGTAGAAGACGATCGCCCGGCCGTCGTGCACCTTGTGCCGATACAGGATGGCGTGCTTGGCGGTGTACATGCAGCAGATCTTCGAGCAGTACGGGACGCCGCGCTTCGGGTCGCGGCTGCCGCAGCACTGGATGAAGACGACGGTCTTGGCGATTTCGCCGTCGGACGGCCGGCGGATCTCACCGCCCGTCGGGCCGCCGGCCGAGGCGAGCCGCTCGAACTGGAACCCGTCGATGACGTCTTCGATCTTTCCGGCGCCGTACTCGCCGTAGGCCGAGTGGTCCCACAACTCGAAGCCTGTGGCCACGATGATGGCCCCGACCTTGACCGTGACCTCGCGGTCGGTGTCCTCGAAGTTGATGGCGCCCGTCGGGCAGACCTTTGCGCACACGCCGCACTTGCCCTTGGTCAGCATGAGGCAGTGTTCGGCGTCGATGACGGGCTTGTTCGGCACGGCCTGCGGAAACGGCGTGTAGATGGCCGTCCGGTTGCCCAGGCCGGCGTCGAACTCGCTGGGGATATTCTTCGACGGGCACTTCTGGTAGCACGTGCCGCAACCCGTGCACTTGGCCGGGTCAACGTAACGGGCCTTCTGCCTGATGGTGACGTCGAAGTTGCCGACGAATCCGTCCACCTTCGCCACCTCGGCGTATGTCATGAGGGTGACGTTCGGGTGTGCGGCCACCTCGACCATGCGCGGCGTCAGGATGCACTGCGAGCAGTCGAGCGTCGGAAACGTTTCGCTCAGGCGTGCCATGTGTCCGCCGAGCGACGGGCTCTTCTCGACGAGTATAACCTTCTTGCCGCCGTCCGCGATGTCCAGCGCCGCCTGGATGCCGGCGATGCCGCCGCCGATGACCAGCGCCGTCGGCTCCACCGGTACGCGGATAGGCTGGAGTTCTGAGTTCCGCTTGACCTTCTCGACCATCAGCCGGACCAGGTCGATGGCCTTTTCGGTGGCCTTGCCGCGGTCCTCGTGCACCCACGAGCAGTGCTCGCGGATGTTGGCCATTTCCAGCAGGAACGGGTTGAGCCCGGCCTCGGCGGCCGCGCGGCGGAACGTGGGCTCGTGCATCCGCGGGCTGCACGCCGCAACCACCACGCCAGAGAGTTTTTTCTCCTTGATGGCGTCCTTGATCATCCGCTGGCCGGGGTCGGAGCACATGTACGTGTAATCGACGCTCTCGACGACGCCGGGCAAGCGGGCGGCGGCCTCGGCGACGGCCGGGCAGTCCACCGTCCGGCCGATGTTCTCGCCGCAATGACAGATGAATACGCCTACGCGCGCCATGACTAGGCGCTCCTTTCCACTACCCGCATGGCATCCACGAAGTGGCGGTCAAGGCCCAGCCGCCCCGGCTCGATGCCGGCGGCCAGACCGAGGATTTCACTGAGATAAACAATCGGAAGATCGTGCGGGCCGAGGCCCGCCTCGTTGATCGTCCGCTGCCGCATGTCCAGGTTCGAGTGGCACATGGGGCAGCCCGTGACGATGGCCTCCGCCCCGGCCTGCTCGGCGTCCGTCAGGATGGCGTTCGAGAGGTCCACCACCGCGTCGGTCATCGACATGCTGAAGCCCCCGCCGCAGCACTCGACGGCGAAGTTCCAGGGCACGACCTCGCACCCGGCGGCCATCAGGGCGGCGTCCATGCCAGCGGGCTGCTCGGCGTCGTAGCCCTCGACGATCTCCTCGCCGCGGCTCAAGAGGCACCCGTAGTACGGCGCGACTTTCAGGCCATCGAGCGGCGAGGTCAGTTTCTCCGCCAGGCCTTCTTCAAGGAGGCGGCCGGCGAATTCGATGATGCTCAGGATCCTGACCGTTCCCTTGAACTCCCGCTCCGTGATGCCGCGCATCTTCTCAACCAGTTCGGCGCTGCGGGCCAGTCGCACCGTCGTGCCTTTCATCCGCGAGAAGCAGGCTGCGCACGGGGCGAGGACCTCCAAGAGACCCTGCTCCTCGGCCAGGGCCAGGTTGCGGTACGGCAGGGCGACCGCCAGGTCGTGATTGAGGTTGTGGGCGGCGGTGGCGCCGCAGCAGTTCCAGTCCTCGATCTCCTTCAGTTCCACTCCCGCCACTTCGGCCAGCGCTTTGATGGACATATCCAGTTCGCGCCCCGTGCCGTGAAGAGAACAACCGGGATAGTAACCGAGGGTCGTCATGGCGCGTCCTCCTTTCGGAGGCAGGCCTTGAAGATGCGGCGGATCTCCTTGCGGCCGTGGATGACGCGCGGCACGAGCGGCAGTTTGCCCTTGGCGAGCATGACGGGCGCGAGCAGGACGTCGCTGAACAGGTCGCCGCTCGTCACCTTGTAAAGACCCGTCAGCGGCACTTCGCTCATGCGGCCGGCGTGTTCGACGATCTTCAGAAACGCCCGATGGAAAGCCAGCACACGTTTCTGCTCGTGCGGGATGGTGCCCTCGCGGTTGGCCATTTCACGCAGGGCGTCGATGACGGCGGCCGGGTCGAGGTCTTTCGGGCACCGCTGCGTGCACGTCAGGCAACCGACGCACGACCAGATGGCCGTACTCGCCAGCAGGCGACGGCGGGCTTCCTCGCCGCCGATCTGCACCAGACGCATGATCTGGCTCGGCGTGATGTCCATGTACCGGGCCATCGGGCAGCCGGCCGTGCACTTGCCGCACTGATAGCATTCGGCCACGTCCACGCCGGTGGCTTGGCGGACCTCGTCGGCGAGAGTCGGTTTACCGGTCTTCGTCACCGAGCGCCTCCGACTTCAGTTGCGACGTTTCCCCCATCGGTTTTGCATCGGAGCCGGGAAGAGGCCCTGTCGCCCGGGCGGCCACGTCGTACTGTGAAACCGCCGCCACGCCCGAAGTTTTGCCAAAAAGCCTGTTGTCAGGCAACCTCCGGCCAGCCTCCCGTGCGAGGAAACAGGACCTCAAGGAGGACGGACATTACTCACCCCAGGAATCATACGGTTCCCGCCGCCGCTTGGCAAGAGAGAACCCGCCGGTCTCCGTTTGCGGCCCGCCCTCCTTAATCTCGTTCAGGTTGCCGAAAACCCGCACGGTATCGAGTCGTGAAACGTTGCGTGCCCGGCCGCGCCGTGGCATGATAGGCGCTCGGCTCGGCGTATTTAGCCCCCCGGGCGCATTTAGCCCCCCGTGAATACACGGGGGGCAACCACGAAAGGCGCAAAGGCCCCAACCATGGCCAACACCCTCGCCATCATGGTCACGATGACGACGTACGGCACGTGGCTTCGCGGCGACGCGCGCGGCTGGGTGGACAAAGGAGTGGTGTTCCCGCCGGACCCGGACTTGGAGGCGGCTGATAAGGCTCGCCTGAAACATTCGATCTACCGCTTTGCGGATGCCGACGGGTATCGCGTGGGTTCCATGATGGGCGAGTCGCTTTGCGGTCGCCTGGGCCTGAAGATCTACGCCATGACGGTTCAGACTTGGCACGCGCATTTCGTGATAGGCGCCACGTCGCATCCGGTCGGCCAGGTTGCCAAGTGCGCCAAGGATGCCGTGCGTTGGGGACTGCGACCGGGTCGGCCGATCTGGGGCGATGGCTACGACAAGCGCTTCTGCTACGACGCGCGGTCGGTGCGTGCGCGGATTGAGTACGTCCAGCGGCACAACTTGCAGGTCGGGCGTCCGGCCAGGCCGTGGGTGTTTATTGAAGAGTGGGGGCCGCAATGAGTATTGTGGTCGCCCCCGGTGTGGTTGCCCCCGGTGTGTTCACCGGGGGCTAAATGGCGGGTTGGAGGCACGAACGTGAAAACGACGACAACCGTGGCCCTCTTGGTGGTGTCGCTCTTTGCCGGCCGGCTTCTTGCCGATTCGACCTTCGTCTGGTGGGAGGGCGAGAAGCCGAAGGAGACGAACTTCCCGAAATCCTCCTGGTTCGCGCCGAAGGGCGACGCCGAAAAGGACAAACTCTCCGAAGGCGCGTGGCTCTCGTCAAGCGGCAAGCGTGACGGCCCCGTACTCTTTGCGGCATACGATGTCGAGGCGCCCGAAGACGGCGCGTACTACCTCTGGGTCCGCAAGTTCTGGAAGCACGGCCCGTTCCGCTGGCGCTTCGGCACGGACGAGTGGCGCACGTGCGGTCGCGACTGCGCCCTGGCCGACAGCGTGAGCCTGCGCCTGCACGTCGGCGCCAACTGGGTGCCGCTCGGCCGGGTCAAACTGGCGGCCGGCACGCAGACGCTCCGGATCGAGTTGCTCGCCGGACAGGGCGACAGCGCCACCAGCGCCTTCGACTGTTTCGTCATCTCGAAGCGGCCGTTCTTGCCGCGCGGCAAACTCAAGCCAAGCGAGCAGTACGGCGGTGCGCCCGACGGCTGGTTCGCCTTCGAACCCGGCGCCGACCCGTTCGCCGAGGCGGCGCTCGACCTGCGGTCGCTCAACCACACGGTGGCCGGCGAGAAGGGGTTCCTCCGGTCGGAGGGCGACCGTTTTGTTTTCGAACGCGACCCAAAAACGCCGGTGACGTTCTGGGCCGTCAACGGCGGACCGACCGCCGGCCAGGACCTCGACCTTTACTTCGCCCGGCACATGGCGAAACTCGGCGTCAACATGGTCCGCATCCACGGGGCCGTGTACGACAAGAAGGCGGCGGACCCGGCTACGGTTGACACGAAAAGACTCGACCGCATCCACCATTTCGTCGCGGCGTGCAAGAAGGAAGGCATCTATGTCGTCCTCTCGTTCTACTTCCCGCTCTGGTTCGAGGTGAGGCCGGGCTACGGCATCCCCGGATACGAGAACCTGAAGAACAAGAAGGCGTTCACGCTGCTGTTCTTCCACCCGCGGATGCAGCAAATCTACAAATCGTGGGCGACCGGCCTCCTGGACACGCGCAACCCCTACACGGGCCTGCCGCTTGCGAAGGACCCCGCCGTCGGCATCGTCGAAATCATCAACGAGGACAACTACTTCTTCTGGACCACGAGCCCTTACCAGAATATCTCCGCCGAGTGCACGCACATGCTCGAAGCACGCTACGGCAAGTGGCTCGCGAGGAAGTATGGCTCCGTCGAAAAGGCGCTGGCGACCTGGGGCAAGAGCAAGGTCAAGGGCGACGACACCGCCGCCGGCCGCGCCGGACTCTACGCGCCGTGGTCCTACACGCCGGGCGGGCAGAGGCAGGCCAATCCGAAGCGCATCCGCGACCAGGCGCGGTTCCTCACCGAAGACCTGCGGGGGTTTTACGAGACGATGCGGGGGTGGTTCCGCACGCGGATCGGTCTGAAGTGCCCGATGATCGCCACCAACTGGAAGACGGCCGACGAGCGCGTTCTCGGCGCACTCGACAAGTACACCAACTGCGCCTGTGAAACGCTCGACCGACACGCCTACTTCGGCAGCAGTCACAAGGGCGACGGCGCCTCGTACTCCCTGCGAAAGGGGCACACCTACAAAGACACGTGTATGTTGCTCGCGCCCGAGCGGGCGCTCGTCACGGAACTCCGGTACACCGGCCACACGCACACCGTATCGGAATACAACCTGCCGATGCCGAACCGGTTCCGCGCGGACGGCCCCGTCGTGGCGGCCGCCTACGGCTCGCTCGGCGGCACCGACGCCTACTTCCACTTCGCCACGAGCAGCGCCGGATGGGAGGACACGCACGCCAAGTTCAGCGTCCACACACCCGTCTGGATGGGCCAGTCGCCGGCGTGCTCGCTCATCTTCCGACGCGGGTACGTCAAACCCGGCCCCGTCGTCGTGCACGAGGCCCTGCGCCTGCCGGACCTCTATGACCTCAAGGGCGCCGCCATGCGCCAGCCGCAGAACCTCGACGAACTACGCAAGGCCGACATCCCGGCCGGCGCCAAGGGCGAAGTCCAACGCCTCGGCGCCATCGACCCGCTCGCCTACTTCGTGGGACAGGTCACGCGAACCGTGGCTCAGGAGCCCGGCAAGAGCGTCGTCCAGGACCTCTCGCCGTACATCGACCGCGCGGCAAAGACCGTCAAGAGCATGACGGGGGAACTCACGTGGGACTACGGGCGCGGCCTGGCGACCATCAACGCACCGGCCGCACAGGGCGCGACCGGGTTCCTCGCCAAGGCCGGCGCCGTTGAACTCGCTGACGTCGTCGTCAGGAGCGCGAACGAGTACGGGTCGGTGCTGGTTGTCTCGATGGACGGAAAGCCCCTCAAAACGAGCGCCCGGATGCTGGTCCAGGTGATGACCGAGGACATGAACTGCGGCTGGACCACGCGCGACTCGGGCGGTACCAGGACGGTCACCGACCTGGGCGGCCCGCCGATCGTCGTCCGCAACGTCGCCGGTACCGTTACGCTGAAACGGCCCGACGCCGCGTCGCTCAACGTGACGGCGCTCGACGGCAGCGGCTACAAGCGGCAGGACGTGCCCGGCGGCGCCGCAGCGATCAAACTCCTGCCCGATTGCCTCTACTACGTCGTCACGAAGTGAGCGTCGCTTGCCGCCGCTGGAGCGTCCTGAGGTTGCATAGGGCGCGGTGGGTCTCCTGACCCGCCGCGCTACAGTCACACGCGGTGGGTCA
>CAYVAM010000036.1:0-2697 GCA_964449275.1 uncultured Anaerolineales bacterium | reverse complement strand
ACACCCCGCGACCAAGACGCTCTACCGGCTGCCGTCTCCGGCGATTACCAGAACAGGTAGTACAGCACCGCGGTTGCCGCGATGGTGATTCCACCGATCAGGTACTGGTGCTTGTACGGGCTGACGTTGAGTTTGGAGACCGGCATGGTGCGCGGCTCCAGGAGCGGCTTCCGCCACGTGATCACCACCATCACCCCGGCCAGGATCACGAAGATGATGCCCATGTGGTGCAGGAAGGCAATCGTGCTGAATCGGTAGAGCCAGTGCAGGGCGGACCCCTTCGCCACGTCTCCCGCCTCGACGGCCGACTTCAACACCCAGCCCGGTATGCGGAACAGGGCGTAAAGCACCAGGCCCAGCACCATGGCCGTCTTGGCCGCGAGCGCGGGCGCCCGCTTCACGATCATCCCCACCAGGAACGCCGCCACGATGCCGGGCGTGATGAACCCCCAGATCTCCTGGATGTAACTGAAGACTCCCTCGAAGCGCGTGATGATCGGGGCCCACAAGCACGCCACGACGACGATCGCGGCGGTCGCCCACCGGCCGATCGTGACGACCCGCTTCTCGCTGGCCTGCGTGTTGACGTATTTCTTGTACAGGTCGATGGTGAGGATCGTGGAGGCCGAGTTCAACCCGGAGTTGAACGAACTCATCACCGCCCCGCAGAGGGCGGCGAACATCGCCCCACGCAGGTACGGCGGCAGGAGTACGCGAATCATGTACGAGTAGGCGGCGTCCCCCTCGGTCACCGCCGGGTTCGGACCGGTACCGTACAGGTGGAACGCCATGATGCCGGGCATCACGATGATGAACGGGATAAGCAGTTTGAGCCAGGCCGCCAGGAAGATGCCTTTCTGTCCCTCGGCCAGGTTCTTGGCGCCCAACGTCCGCTGAGTGATGAACTGGTTCAGGCCCCAGTAGAAGAGGTTGGGGATCCACAGGCCGCCAACGAACACCGCCAGCCAGGGCACGTCCGCGTCGTTCCACGGCAGAACGGTGTGGAGTTTCCCGGCTTGGGCCGAGGAGAACTCCTTCCACCCCTCCAGGAAACTGCCGTCGCCGATCGCCAGCAGGCCGAGCACGGCGACCACGGCCCCGCCAATCAGCAGGCCACCGCCCTGCAAGAGGTCCGACCAGACGACCGACTTCAGCCCGCCGTAGATCGTGTAGGAGGCGGCGATGAGGCCGATGACCCAGATCGACGCCACCAGCGCCCAGAACTCCGCCTGCTCCGCACCCAGCCCGAAACGCGACTGGAATAACGCCGGGATGTCGAAGATCGTGTTCACCGCCATGGCGCCGCTGTAGACCACCGTCGCGAGGAACACAATGATGTACGCCGCCATCAGGAACACCGCCATGATGCTCCGCGTGGCCGAGTCGTAACGGTACTCCAGGTACTCCGGCATCGTGTAGATGCCGGCCTTGAGGAACTTCGGCAGGAACCACCACGCCACGAACACCAGCGTGATCGCCGACATCCACTCGTAACTGGCGATGGCCAACCCGACGCGTTCGAAGGCAGACCCCGCCATGCCGACGAAATGCTCGGTCGAGATGTTCGACGCGATCAGCGAGAACCCGATCAGCGGCCAGGTGAGCGTCCGCCCGGCCAGGAAGTAGTCCTTACCGGTTTTCTCCCGCCGACCCGCGTACAGCGAGATGACCACCACCGCAAGCATGAATGCAACGAACGCCACAATGTCGAATGCGCCCAGTTCCATGCTCGTCTCCGTTCCTACGGGCCCGGTTTCAGGTCTTTGGCACCCCTGATATGCGCGATGGCCGCCCGTTTGTCCAGTTTCTTGTTGCGCGCCAGGCACAGCGGGCGTGGCAACGATTTCCGGCATGGGACGATTTCCTGCGGCTTGGCCGTAGCGCCGGGTTTATCCCCGGCGCATCCCGGCCGGCGCCGCCGCCAATCCCGATACATCGGGACCGGGCATAAAGCCCCGCGCTACAACCGCCTGCCATCTGTCACCCTGCGCGAGTCCCGATGCCTCGGGACGAGTCGAACGGGTCTCGCCGTTGGCTCTGTCACCCTGAGCGAGTCCCGATGCCTCGGGACGAGTCGAACGGGTCTCGCCGTTGGCTTGGATTCGTCCTGCTCCATAACACTTACGTCAAATCGCCGTTTGCCGGAACCCTCGAAAACGCGCTTTTTGGAGCCCAAATCTGCGTTTTTGGGCCGCGAGGGGCGATTTGACCATTTTTTGTTAAGATAGGTAAGGCAAAACTTTCGCCGTTTTCGTCCTTTTTCGTCCTTTTTCATCGTTTTTCGTCCTTTTTGCTCCTTTTGGATCCCTTTTTGAGGCGCTTTTCGGGAGGCAAAATTGATGTAAGTCACCCATGCCAAAATGGCAGGCCGGGCGAGAGGCCGCAGAGGCCCGAAAAGTTGTTAGAGTTCTAACAAAATCCGGGGTGGGGCCCACTTTTTGTTAGAGTTCTAACAAAATGCGGCGAAAACGGCAACGGCCCGTTCCGAGCCGCGACCGCAAGGGAGCGGAATGCTGAGAACGGCCTGAATCCGGGTAACAGCACACGCAAACGGCCATTTTAGCCGCGACCCGAAGGGGAGCGCGTGCCTTGCGGATTGCGGATTGAACGCCAAGAACGGCGGTTACTTGCTAACGGCAAACGACCCTTTTAGGTTTTGTGCACCTGGTTTGACCCCACCGCCGTTCAGGCGGTCAA
>CAYVAM010000035.1:0-29444 GCA_964449275.1 uncultured Anaerolineales bacterium | reverse complement strand
CTGGCGCGGGCGGATGACACCACCCCTTAAAGAAAACGATATGGAGGCCGCGGCCCAGGACTACTACGCTACCTGCGTCCGTGCCCGGTTGTGGCCCGGCCGGGTCGATCCCGCACGCCCGCATGTTCGTAAGCAGACCGGGACGGGTGTGGTGGGGCCGTCGCCCGTTTCCTATAATCCAGCCGATGCGCTGCTCAGGTACAGGAAGTACCGGCACGGCTCCCCGCCTCCGGTTCGACCGGGGCACGCTGCTCCTCGACGGCATCGAGGGGGAGCAGGTGCGCGACCTCTTCACCCCCGACCTCTGGACCTGGGACGGGCGCGTCGGCGCCTGGCGGTGCGACGCGATCCACTACGCGGCCGTCCGTCGGGCACTGTGCGACCGGTTCGGGGGCGCGTGGCGCGACGAGGTGCCCGAACCCCCGCCCGTCCACTGGCCGGAAGTGAACCTGCCGCGACTCCGGTCCGAGCAGGAGGAAGCCCTCGCCGCCTGGCGGGAGGCCGGCTGCCGCGGCCAGGTTATCATGCCCACCGGCACGGGCAAACCGTGTTCGTCCCCGACTTCGTGTTCCGGCACGAGGACGGCACGACGGTCCTGTTTGAGATCGTGGGGTTCTGGACGCCGGAGTACCTCGCGAAGAAGCGCGAGACGCTCCGCCGGTTCCAGGGCCAGGGCATCCTGCTGGCGGTGCCCGAGCGGTCCTTACGGGAGGGCGCCGAGCCGGGCGCCGGCGTCATCGTCTACAAGACGGCCATCAAGGTCGCCCCCGTCCTGGCCGCCCTTGAAGCCGCGCGAGGCTCCAGGAGCCCTTGATTTTCGCCGTCGCCGACACCGGCGGCATGGGCAGAAGTGCTGGGGCACAGCCCTTGCATCAGCGTGGGTATGGGCCGGCCGAACCGGTCGTCGGCTGCGACCTTGGCGGCGACGACCGCGCGTAGCCGTATTCGTCCTGCCACCGGCGAATCCGCTTCAAGAACGGGGCGCCCGGCGGCGATGCATCCGTTGCTGGCCGTGCCGCTGTTCCAGAGATCCGCGACAAACCGCCTGCGCTCGCACACCATCCGCCGCGTTCGTTCGAACAATAGAGCGCCAAGCCCATACGATCAAGCGTTTTTCGGTTTTCCCCTTCTCACTCGTTGGCGACGCGGGTTTGATGGCACGCGGGGAACCGTTGACCCGCTTCCGCCGGTTTCGGCAGCGACGGCCGCTAAGCGGACTTACGTAAGTCTTGCGCGGTGGGTCTCCGTACCCACCGCGCTTGCGACCGCCATGTCGCGGCGGGGTGAACCCAACAGCGCGTCGCGCCATAATCTATGGTCACGCCCGTCGTGACGGGCACGTGCCGTTCGCTTGATTTCCTCTACCGCCGCCGATAGGATGGCCCAACTCCTGGGGAGCGGCGCCGCCGATGTCTGACGAACCGAAACCCGACTCTCAGCAGCGTTTCGCGCGACTGCTTATGGTCGCCCTCGTGGCGTTGGGGCTTCTGGCCCGTCTGACGCTGGCCTTTGTGGTGGGCGATGACCATGCGGCCCGGCTGCCGGAGTCGGCCGAGTACCTGGCCATCGGCCGGTCCGCGGCCGAGGGCGAGGGCTTTGTCCTGCGCCCAGCCTCCGGCGTCGGACCGGCGAACGCTGCCGGCCGGGGAGATGCGGCTCGTCGCATGCCCGGCTATCCGCTCATCCTGGCGGCGGCCAAGACCGCGTGTGACGCCGAGGGCCGGGCAGTGCCGGTCTTCCAGTCGCTCTGCGGCGCGGCCACGCTTATCATTGTCATGGGGATGGCCGCGCGGCTGGCAGGGCTGTGGGCGTCGGTGGTGGCGGCCGCACTGCTGACATTTGATCCGTACCAAGTGTATTTCTCATCCCAGTTGGTTCCGGTGGTGCCGGTAGGTCTTGCCCTTGCGGTCATGACGGCAGCGGGTCTGAAGTTCCTCAAGAGCGTCTCGGACGGCGGTCGGCGATGGTGGCTGTGGGCGGCGCTGGCAGGGCTGGCGCTGGCGGTCGCGACGTACCTGGAGGCGTGTGCGGCGGGCTTCGTGCTGTTGGCTGGCCTGGCGGCCGTTGTCTCGAAGCAGCGCAAGCGGCTTCTGGCCGGATGGGCCATCGCAGTGGCGGTCCTCGTGGTCGCGCTGGCGCCGTGGTTGGTCCGAAACGCCGTGCAGGCGGGTGCGCCGGTCCTCACGACGGACGTTGGGTTGCGCCTGTACGAAGGGACGGGGCCGACCGGCAAGGATGCCGAGCCCCCCGTGCCGCCGGAAGGGGTTGACGAGGCCGGCCGGTGCATGTTCTATCTTAAGCACGCCGCCGGGCGCATCGCCGGGGCGCCTGCTTCGTGGCTCAGGCGAGCCGCCCTTCGCGCCGTGCGCCTGTGGACGCCCGGGACGATTACGGGTGCCGACGCCGTGGCACTTCCTGCGGCGGCCGGCTACACGAGCCTGCTGCCGACTGCGGCGCTGGCGCTGACGGGGCTGTGGGTGCTTCGCCGGCGGGGGGTTGCCCTGTGGTTGTTTCTGGCGCCCGTTTACGCGACGCTCGTTCATTGTGCGCTGACGGGGCCGGCCAGTGATCGGCTGGCCGTCATGCCGAGCCTGGCCGTACTCGGCGGCGTGGGCCTTGTCACGCTCCTGGGGCGGGCTGGTCGGCAATGAGGCCGCCTTTTTAGCCGCGACCCGCTTGTCCGCCGACCTGTCCGGCGTAGCCGTGGCGAAGACGGAGGCCTTGGCGGCGGCGGAAAGGGGAGCACGTTTTTGGGAGGGCCTGTTTCAGATTGACCGACGAACCGCAACCAACTGACCGCCCGCAAGGGCAGCCAAGTCACTGGCATCATCCGGTGGACGAGCGCCGCCGCGCTGCCCGTGCGCGCCGTCAGCGGCGCCGGCGGATCGCGCTGGCGGTGTTTGCCTTGGCCGCCGTGGTTGCAGCCTCGGCCTACTACTACCTGGCGAGCGACGAGCGGGTCGAACAGTTCGCGGAATCCTATCTGGAGAACCTGCTGGGAACCCACGTCAGCATCGGGCGTGCGACTTTCAGCCTGAGCGAAGGGTTGGTGCTGGAGGATCTTGTCGTAAGTTCCCCGCCGCCGTTCAAGGAGGCGATCCTGCGGGCCCCACGCGTGGACCTGAAGATCGACCCCATGTCGCTCTTCCGCGTGCGGTGGAACGAGAAGGCGTGGAACCTTCTAGCGCCGGTCGTGACGGAGATCGCAGTCCATCGGCCGACGATCACCCTCGTGCTGTGGAACGATGAGGTGTGGAACTTCCAGTCGCTCGTGCGTGCCCGTCCGCCGGAGTCGGCGGTGCCGCGCGCGAGGCCCGTCGTCACCCTGGACGCGGGCACGCTTCGAATCAAGCAAAAGGTTCCCGGCAAAACGACGTACGAACACGAGATGGACGTATCGGGTCTGCTGCTTCCGAGCGAGGCCGACCCGCACACGTTCCGGTTCCAGACGGACGTGAGGAGTCGGGAGGTTCGCCTGGCGGTGGCATCGGGCGTGCTCGATGCGCGGACGGCGTCGCTGAGTTTCGAGGGCCATGCGTCGAACGTCGTTCTTTCGCAGGAACTGTACAAAAGCCTGCCGGCTGAGGTACAGCGGATCTGGGACCGGTTCGAGCCCACCGGAAGCGTCAACCTCAAGGTGCTCTTCGATGAGACGCGGCGGTTCCGCATCGAGACGGAACTGACGGGTGTTGCTTTCGCCTACGAGTACGGCGGGCTGACACACACGTTCGAGAACCTGACCGGACGGTGTGCTTTCTCGCGGAAGTCGCTGCGGCTGACGGGCGTGCAGGGGCTCATGAACGGGTGGCCGGTTAGCCTGGACGGGGAGGTGACGGGCTTCGACCGCGAGCGGTTACCGATGAACCTTTCGGTCTCGGCCGACCGCGTGGATGTCGAGAAGTGCAGGCCGTTGCTGGTGAGCGTGGCGCCGCACATGGAGGTCGTCTATTACGCCTACTCGCCCAAGGGCGAGGCCGACGTGAACCTGGACATCTACCGCGGCCCCGAAGAGGATGCCCGGCTCGAGGTCAAAGGCGACCTCTTCTGCCGCGGTATGGAGATGACGTACCGGCTGTTCCCGTACCGGCTGGAGCGGCTTCGGGGGAAGGTCCACTTCACGCCGCAGGGCTATAAGACCGAGGGCGTTGAAGGCTACCACGGCGACGCCAGGGTGCGCCTGGTGGGCTGGGCGGAGAACCCGGGGCCGCTGTGCGAGTCGCGCGTCATGGTTTACGGTCGCGGCGTGCCGCTCGATGACGACTTGCGATCGGCGTTGGCCAAGCCCCAGCGCGACGTGTACGACCTGTACGCGCCAAGCGGCACGGCCGACATAGACGTTGAGGTGTATCGCCCGCCCGTCAGAAACCCACACCGCCGAGTCGTCGTGGACATGAATTTGCTGGACTGCGGTTTTCTCTACAAGCACTTCCCGTATCAACTCAAGAACGCGACGGGTAAGGTCATCATCGAGCCGGGGCTTACGAAGATCATCGACGTCCGCGGCCGCCACGGCGAGGCCGAGATCGTATTGTCGGGCGAACTGGTTTCGCAGAAGGACGGGCCGCCCATCCTCAACCTGAAGGTGGTGGGAGAGGATGTTGCCCTCGACGAGGACCTTGAGAAGGCCCTCCCCGAGCGCGAACGCCGCACCCTGGAAGTGTTTCACCTGTCGGGCTTGGCCGACATCGACGGAACCGTGACGCGCGGCCCGGAAACGAAAGGCCGTGTGGAGTACGATCTGGCCATCCGCCTGAAGAACGCGCGGATGATCTACGAGCGGTTTCCGTTTCTGGCTGAAGAGGTGACGGGCAACCTTTTTCTGAAGCGCGGCTCTTGCCGCATCGAATCGCTGACGGGATTCAACAGCGGGGCCCGGGTCGAGGCCGCCGGCTGGATCGAGCAGCGGCCGGACGACTACGCGATGGACTTGCTGCTCAGCGGCAAGGACGTGATACTCGGCGAATCGTTGCGGGGAGCACTGGGGCACGATATGCGGTCTGTCTGGAGCCACCTCCGGCCCCGCGGCCTGGTGGACGTCGAAGCCCATCTGACGAAGGCGTTCGGCGCCGACGAGAGCCTCAAGCACGAAGTCTGGGTGACGATGCGCGACTCGCAGGCCACGCTGGACATCTTCCCGTATCCGCTGGAGCACGTGACCGGCAAGATGGAGTTCAAGGGGGGCGAGGTCTGTCTGCACGGGGTCCGGGCGCGTAGCGGCTTGACGGAATTCGTCCTGGGCGGGCGCATCGCCTACGACGAGCAGGGCCCGACGTTCAACCTGTCGATCGAGACGAAGGGCCTGCGGCTTGAGGGTCCGCTGCACGACGCGCTGCCCGAACCGCTGAAGAAGGCGTTCGCGATCCTCAGGCCGACCGGCCGCATGGACCTGAACCTTTCGCGACTGACCTTCCGCCGGACGGATGAGGGAAAGGCCCTGGCCGAGTGGTACGGCACGGCCGTCCTCGACGAAGTGGGCCTCGAGCCGGGTATCAAGGTATCGGGACTCGTCGGCACCGCCGAGATGATGGGCCGGTGGACCGACGGGAAGGTCGCCTTCCAGGGCGAGATGAAGAATCTGCAGGGAACGGTGGCCGACAAGGACATCGTGGACGCGCGGCTTCGGATCGAGAAAGCCGAACGGGCGGGCGCCCTGAGCATCAGGAACTTCGAGGGGGAGTTCTATGGCGGCCGGGTCGAAGGGTTCGCCTCGATCGGTCTCGGAGCCGGCCGCGAGTACGCCTTCAACCTGTCGGCCGCCGATGTTGATTTCGAGCGGTTGTTGCGCGAGGGATTCCGCCTGGAGCACAACATCGCCGGGGGCCTGCTGCGCGGGACGCTGGGCCTTCGGGCCACAGGGCCCGACGCCAAAACGGTCGAGGCGTCCGGGTACGTCTACGTGACCGAGGCCAAACTCTACGAATTGCCGCTCGTCGTCCGCCTGCTCAACGCTCTGAGGCTGGCCCCCTCGGACCGGACGGCGTTCCAGAAAGCGCGTGTCCTGTACTTCCTGAGGGGCAAGCGGCTTATCCTGGGCGATATCCGCCTCGAGGGCCGCGCTATGAACCTGTACGGCGCCGGCACGATGGAGGCCGACGGCCGGCTGAACCTGACCTTTATAACCGGCAAGAAAAACGACGATCCGCTCATCCCCGCCCTCTCGGAGTTCGTGGAAGGCATCCGCAAGCAGATCGCGGTCGTTCTCGTGACGGGCACGCTGGCCGAGCCGCAGGTCCAGACGCGGACCCTCTCGGCGGTCACCGCTCCGTTCCGCGAACTGATTGCACTGATACGCGAGCAGCGCAGCCGGCAGGGACCGACGAGGGGACAGTGACCGGCTCCCGACGAACAGTCGGCAGGCGGAGGCGTGAGCGGCTCTTGGTGGTTGGCGAGTTGCAGCCGGGGTAGACATGCGGCGAGTATTCCTGGCCGACGTTCATCTGAGCCCGCGCGAGCCGGAGCGCACGGCGCACTTCCTCCGTTTCCTCAAACGCGAGGCGCCGCGCACAGACGAACTCTACATCCTGGGCGACCTGTTCGACTATTGGATCGGGCCAAAGCACCTCAAACTGCAGGAGTACCGTGAGGCCCTTGACGCCTTGCGCGGCGTGGTCGGCCGCGGTGTGCGAGTTGTCTTTCTTCGTGGCAACCGCGACTTCTACATGCGTGGCTTTTCGGAGGCCACCGGCGTCGACGTCGTCCCCCACAAGAGGCACCATCGGATAACGGTCGGGTCGAAACGGGTCTACCTGTGCCACGGTCATTATATGCAGGGCCGTCGCGGCCTGGTTTTTGCGGTCCAGCGGTTTATCCAGTCGCGCTTCGTCGAGTGGATATGGACGCGATTGCCAACGTGGATCGCGCAACGCGGCGCCAGGTTCTACCGATGGGTCTCCGACCGCAGGAAGCAGACCCCGGATGATGAGGCGATGCGCCTCGCCCCTTACGGGCTGCGCGCCGAACAGGTGGCGGCGGAACTGGCTCGCGGGACCGATATCATCGTCTGCGGCCACATCCACCGGGCGCAGGAAGTGCACAGACCGATCGAAGGGATGGAAGGTACGCTGTATACACTCGGAGACTGGGAAGACACCGGCAGTTACCTCGTCGAAGAGGACGGCTGTTGGCGCCTGTTGTGCACGAGCAGGATGACCGATGAGCGGCGTTTACGGCAAAAAAAAGACAGTGGCCGAACGGGGGGACATTCGACCACTGCTTAATTCATGCGGGACCGCCCCGCATGGCATAGCTTACGGTACGAATCCTAACAACGGTGAGAGAGGGTGCAAAGTGCGTGCCAAACTGACTTTTCTCGGAAATCTGCGTGTTTTGGTCCAGAAACGCGGGTTGGCCTCGCGGGGGGCGTTCTAAGAATATCGCCGCGAGTGTGGAATTATACGCACCGCTGCGCAAAAATCCGCATGTTGGACCTTAGCGCGGGTAGCGCGGCCGTAACGAAAGCCGGGCAGACCGGATGCACGACGGGCGCTCGGGGGTGGTTCCGGCACGCTTGGAGGCAGGATGGCAAGTTCTGATATGGCATCTTCGCGCCTCGGCGGCTCGGGCCCGACGCTTGACGTTTTTGACGTTCATACCCACGCATTTCCCGACGACGTGGCCAAGAAGGCCATTCCGACGCTCCAGCAGGCTGCCTTGTGGTTTCCATGCCCGGCAACGCACGACGGCACCGTGGCGGGGCTGCTCTCGAGCATGGACCGAGCCGGCATCTGCCGGGCGATCATCTGCGGTGTCGCCACCAAGCCGGAGCAGACCACGAAGATCACCGACTGGTCGGCCTCGGTCGCCTCGGAGCGGCTTGTGCCGTTCGCGTCGGTCCATCCCGATTTTCCCGATCCGGAGGCCGAGATCGACCGGATTGCACGAGCGGGACTCAAAGGGCTCAAGTTCCACTCCTATTACATGGAATGTCCGCTGGACGACCCCCGGTGCATCCGGATCGCACGCGCGGCCGCGGCGGCGAACCTGGCCATGGTCTTCCACACGGGCTACGACCTCGGGTTCGAGAAGGCCGATGTAGCGAGCCCGGAGCGTGCGCGGCGGCTGCACGAGGCCGTCCCGGACCTGCGGATGGTGGCGGCGCACCTCGGCGGTTGGGAGCAGTGGGACGAATCGCGGCGGCACGTCGTGGGACTGCCGATTTACCTTGAGACCAGTTTCTCCCTCAGCCGGTGCCGCCCGGACCTGCTGCTCGACATCCTGGCGAACCACCCGCCGGAGTACCTTCTGTTCGGCACCGACGCGCCGTGGACAGACCAGAAGGAGGCCGTGGAGAGGCTGGCGGCCTTGCCCGTCGCAGACGATCTGAAGCGCCGGATGTGGGAGAACGCGCACCGTTTCGCGGACCTGCCGCTGCCAGGCGGTCGGTAAAACATGACGGGCGGCATCGGCGCCGCAGGCGCGATGCCGCCCGTCATCCGTCCTATCGTCGGCACGTCTGTTACTTGGCCTTCTTCTCGTCCGCCTTCTTCTCCGCCTCTTCCTTTTTGGGCTCGGGTTTTTCCGGCCCAAGTGTCGAGGCGGCCTCCAGGAGCGTCTTCAACTTCTCGCCCGCAAGGATGGCGATACGCTTGCCGCCTTCGACCATGGCGTAGCGGAGCGGCTCCTCGTCGAAGAGGGCGGCCACCTTGGCGTCCACCGCTTTGGCCGAGATCAGGATGGCGGCCTTCTTCTCCTTGCCGGAGACGGCGATGCGGACGGCCGGCTTGTCGAGGCCGAACCGCGCGGGCTCCTTGGCGTCGTAAGCGGCCCAGCGGACCGCGTCGACGTCGACGGCGGCCTTGACCACGTCGTCGGCTTTCGACTTGTCCACTTCCACGTCGGGTCGACCGGCGGCGTCGGTGCGGAACCACTTGTCGTCCTGCTTCAGAAGTTGCACCTTCGTCTTGCCGGCCTGAACGTCGAGGCGCTCGACGTCGCCGGAGAGGAGGTCCACCAGTTCCTTCGAGAGCGGCTCGCCCGCCATGTCCTTGAAGAGCGACATCGGAACTTCGAAGACGAGATCGCTACCCGCCATGCGGCCGGCGATCTTGGCGTCCTTTTGGTGGGCGAGGTGAAGCGTTTTCTCGACGGGCTTCTCGCCCTCTTTCTCAGGTTCGAGCGTCACGGTGACGGTCAGTTCGCCCTGCTGGAGTCCGAACGGTTTGAAGTCCTTCGTCGCGGCGACGAACTTTTCGGCCTTCAGTTCCTTCAGGTCGTCCAGGCGGTCGGTAGCGAAGAAGCCGCGCCCCTCCTCCTTGACGGGGGCGGTCATCGTCCACGCATCGTCGGTCTTCTCGAAAACGGCCGTCCGGTCCGGCGCCTTGATGGCGAGACGGGTGGCCTTTTTCGGCTCCAGCGAGAGGACCTGCTTGTCGAGCACCTCGAGCCAGTTCTTGCGGAGATGTTTGAGGTCCTTCGGGTTGATGCGGCCGATCCAGTCCTCGCGGATGTTCTTGACGAGGGCGGGAACGTCCTTGCCGGGGCCGCCGATCGCAAAGCCGGACGCGGCCGACTCCTTCTCCATCTGAACGCGGACCGAGCCGGCGGGCTTGAACCCTTTGGCGATGTCGGCGCGCTCGCCCTCGGCAAAGTAGAGGACCTTCAGGCCCGCGAGTTCCTTGAGAAGGTCGTCCACGGCAGCGGAGTCGGCCTTCGTGCCGGGGCGGCCTTTCGTCTTGACGTTCCACTCGCCGTCGGCCTTGACCAGATCGTACGTGATATCCTTCTCGGTCTCAGCCAGTTTGGCCGGCACATGCAGGTTGACCTCGGTCGCCCGGTCTTCCTCGAGCGCCATCACATGCTTGTCCCTGAGGTCGGCGAGCCCCTTGTTGAGGGCCTTGAAGTCATCGTCCTCGACGCCGACAACCGACCTCGAGTCGCCGAGAGCCAGGTAGACCGATTCCTTCTTCAGGTCGGCCCAGGCGCCGAACTTCAGGACCACGGCCTTGACGGGTTCGGGCTTGGGCTTTTCCTCGTCTGTCTTTTCATCCTTCTTGTTTTCGCCTTTCTGCCCGTCTGCCTTCTTCGGTTTTTCGGGCGGCTCGCCCGCCTTGTACAGTGTGACGACGAGGCGCGGCTTCGCCAGGCCATATCGCGCCAGGTCCTCGGCCTCGTCGGTCACGAAGTCGGCGGCCATGACGCCGAGGGCCTTGCGCAGGATCTCCGACGTGGCGTCGGGGTCGGCGCGGGCGGCCATCGGTTTCGACAGGATCCAGCGGTCCTTGTTCTCGTCGGAGCGGTTGATGCGAAGGGCCTCCTTGTCGCGGTTGATCTCGATCCGCACGACGTCGTCGCGAGCCAGGTCCACGAGGTTGCGGCTGCGGAACTTGCTGACCCGTTCGCGGGCGCGCTCCAGAAGGTCGTCGCCTTCGAGCAGAATGGCCTTCCCGGCATCGGCCACGCGGACATAGAGGCCCTTGCCGACGGCGGCCTTGCGGCCGATCTCGACCGTCACGGTCCGCTCCGGCTTCTCGTCCTTCGCCTTGGCCTTGAGGGTCAGCCGATACGCCGGCGGGTCGAGGCCGAGGTCCCCGAGGGTCGGCTGCCCCTTCTTGCCGGGGTCGATGGTCCGGCGGTACCCGCCTTCGACGGCGGCACGGAGCAGCCGCCGGACCTCGTAGTCGTCGGCCGGGCCGTCCACGGGCGCCGCGAGGCGCCACTTGTCGTCCTTCTTGACGAAGGCCGCCCTCGGTCTCATCGCGCCGTCTTTGCCGGCCTCTTCGAGCGTGGCCTCCGTCAGGTCGTCCATCGCCAGGTCTTTGATGAGCGGCAGTTTATCGGGGGGTTTCTCGGGCGGTTTCCACTCGCCGGTCAGTTCCTCCCGGTAGATCGCGATGATGACGACCGCCAGGACGGCGACGACCGCCAGGATCAGCGTGGTGGTGTAACGCATCGTTCATCCCCTGCGAACCACGTAGACCAGAATGCCTGCGACCAGAACAAGGATCGGCAGCCCCACGATGATCAGGACTTGGAGCGGCAGGTGCCACCCGCCCAGGTCGCCGATCCGCCGGGCCTGGAGCACCTCGGGGCTGACCGTAATCAGGTGGTCCCTGCCGGATACCCAAAGACACGCGTTGACGAACAGTTCGGCGTTGCCGGGAAATCGGTCCTGCGTGACGATCCCATCCTGGGAGAGCACCGTCTCACGGTAGAATGCCACGTGGTCCCGGGCCAGGTCGGCGTCGCCGAAGAGGACCGCCTTCTGGGTCTTGTCGCCCACCTTGCGTTCGACGGCCACACCGAGCGGCAGGGGGCCTGCGAGGTCCTCGGCATCGTCTCGCGTGGCCCGGTTCTGGACCGCCTCGAAGACGACCGTGTCGGCCCAATAGTCGCGGCCCCCCGGCATGTCCACGATGGGCGAGACCTTGAGGTCGTCGCCGAGGTCCTTTTTGGCGATCAGTGGCGAAGCGGTCAGGAACATCGTTGGCAGCGCGCCCAGCGGCTTGGTGATGTCGTGCTTCTCGTAGCCGGTGAGTTCAACCTGCGCGAACGCCTTCTCTCTTCCGGCCGCATCGACCACCACGCTGTGGACCGCCACGGCGTTGAACTTCGCCTCGACGCCGAACGTCTCGAACAGGCTGCCGTACGGGACGGGCTGTTGGAACATGGTGGCGGGTTCGCCCAGGATGATGGCCGGTGCGCCGCCCTTGATGGCGTCGATGGCCGCGCGGTAGGCTTCTTCGGAGGGCGGCGGCATGCGCATCCGTGGATCGCGCGGAGGCGGCGGCACGAGAACCAGGATCGTCTTGGAGGCGTTCTCAGGCTCGGGCATCTCGGAATCCGGCGAGAGGAGCCAGTCTTCGACGATGAAGTTGGCTTTGCGGAGGCGTTCGGCCATTTCGATGTACGGTCCGCGCGCCCCGCCGCCCATCATGCCCGGCATCGGCGGCGTGCCCGTCGTGGCCGGGCCGCCGGAGGTGACGAACAGGATCGCCGGCTTCTTTTCGTACACCAGGCCGAGCAGGGCGCTGGAGACGGCCGTCTCGCCCGCGAAGAGCCGGTCCGGCACGTCCGGCATCCCATCGGGGTTCGGGTTGTGCACCCACACGTCGTCGAACGAGATGACCTTGATCTTGTCCGGTAGCGTTTTGACCTCGTCCGAGGTGACGGGGATCTTCGCGTCGGCCAGGGCCTTCTTCACGGCCTGGAGTTTTTCGGGCGGAGTGATGACCTCGAGGCCTTCGGCGTCATCCTCGACGGGCTCCGCCACGTCGTCGGCGCCGGCGGCCGTGGCGACCTCCTTGAGTTTGTCCTGGTCCTTGAAGGTGGTGCGGATCACGCCCGCCTCGGCGAAGGTTTCGATGAGGACGACGTCGCCCCGGTCGATGTCGCGGCGGACGGCATCGAGTTCAATGTCCTCGACGTCCGCCTGCTTCTCAAACTCCTGGATCCGCACCCGGAGCGGCTCGTAGGTCTCCTTGGCGGCGTCGAGGATCTCCTTGACGGTGGCGGGCGGCGGGGCGTCCTTCGCCTGTTCGAGGACCTGCTTGAAGGCGTCGGGCACGACCTCGAACTTCTCGCGGACCTGCCCGAGGTGTTTCTTGGCCTGCGCCAGCGCCGACGAGTAAGCCGGCAGGGCCTGGTCCGTGAGGCCCTGGATGTTGTCGGCCGCAATGTCGCCGATGAAGCGCAGTTGCCGCCAGACCTGGGCGACCATCATGAGGGTTTCCACGGCCTGTTGCGGCCCGTCCTTCCAGGTGCCGGCGGCCTCCTCGATCCGTTTCGCCTCACGGCCAAGAACGTCGGCGATATCTTTGTTCAGCGCCTCGTAGTCCTTCTTGATCAGGCGCTTGGGTTTCTTGAGTTCCTTCGCGTAGCGGTCCCTGAGCCGCTGGACGAGTTTCTCGACGCCGCCCGGGTCCAGCACCGGGTTCACGTGCTCGACCGTCACCCGCGCTGAGGCTGTGTCGTAGCCCGTCAACAGGCCCTGGACGCGCTGATACCGCTCTTCGGAGGCAGGCGCCTCGGGCGCGTGTGAGTAAAGGTTGGTGATCCGCACGTCCACGTCCACTTTTTTCAGGAAGGCCTTGGAGCGCGGGCTCAGGCTGAACCGGCCGGCGGCGGTCCAGTCGTAGCGCGTGTGGCCGCGAAGCAGCGCCACCGAAAACCACACGATGACAGCCACGAGGATCGTCGCCAGCAGAACGGCCACGGCGACGTTCGAGCCAAAGCGTAGCCAGCGGCGCCGCTGGGTCATTCCGCCTTCGTGTCCTGCGGCGGGCAATTGCCGAGGGCGCTCGGAGTCGGATTTCGGATCGGGGGTTTCTATCGCCATCTGCGGCTCTCCAGAACCTTAACCGTAAGGAACAGGGCGTAAGCGGTCAGGGCGAGGAAATAGACCACGTGCACGAGGTCCACGACGCCCTGGCCGAAATCCAGGTAGTGCGTGCGCACCGTCGCATACTTGATGATGGAACGCAAAGGGATGATCCAGTACCGCGAGGGCACGGCCGTCGCGACCCACGGCCCCAGCATCGCCAGCACGATCAGGATGACGAAGGCCGTCACGGCCGCAATCACCTGGTTCTGTGTCAGCGATGAGGCGAAAAGCCCGATCGACACATACAGCGCGCCCAGGAGCGCAAGCCCCAGGTACCCGCTCGCCACCGGCCCGTACTCCGGGTTGCCGAAGGCGGCCAGCAGAACCACGTAGATGAGCGTCGGCGCGAGCATCGCCAGGTAGAAGATCCACGAGCCGAGGAACTTGGCCACGACGACTTCGATGTCCGTAACGGGAGCCGTGAGCAACGTCTCAATCGTGCCGCTCCGCTGCTCCTCCGACAGACTGCGCATCGTGACGATCGGGAGAATGAAGATGAGGATGAACATCATGATGTCGAAGATCGACCGCATGGCCGCCGGCGCGCCGGGCCGGAAATCGGCCAACGCGAAGAAGATGCCCGAGATGACCAGAAACAGCGCCATAGCCACGTACGCGATGGGCGAGACGAAGTAGGCGCTGACCTCGCGCCGGGTCAGAAGCAGGACTTTCCCCATTCTCCAGGCTCCTCATGTACTTCAGTCCATGTATTCAGTGGACGTTTGTGGCTCGCCTCAGGCGGCTTCCTTATCCACGGCCGACTCCCCCGCGACGATGCGGGCATAGAGTTCCTCGAGCGTCGGGGCCAGGCGGTGGATCTCGCGGAGTTGCCAGCCGCGCTGGGCCACCGCCGCCCAGATCGCCTCCCGCGGGTCGGCATCGGCGGCGGGCATGACGACCGCGCGGAGCCACCCGCCGCCCATCTCCTCGGTCGTGGCGTCGGCGGCGCCCGCGACCTGGCGGAGGGCGCGTCCGACCTCCGCGGGCCCCTCACCGGCGTCGCCGGTGCGGAGTTCCACGACGACCTGCTGCCGGTGGGCCAGGCCCTTCTTGAGTTCGTCGAGGCTGCCGGCGGCCTTGATCTGCCCGTCGGCGATGATCACCAGGTGCGAGCAGGTCTTCTCAACCTGGGGCAGGAGGTGGCTCGACAGCAGCACCGTGTGTTTGCCGCCGAGCGACCGGATGAGTTTTCGCGTCTCCTCGATCTGGGTCGGGTCGAGGCCGATGGTCGGCTCGTCGAGAATGAGGACCGGCGGGTCCGCAACCAGCGCTTCGGCCAGCCCCACGCGCTGGCGGAACCCTTTCGAGAGTTGCCCGATCAGCCGCCGCCGCACCTCCTTCAGCCAGCACCGCTGGACGACGCGGTCCACGGCGGCACGGCGCTTGGCCGAGGGGACGTCCTTCAGCGCCGCACGAAACGCCAGATACTCCTCCACACGCATCTCGGGGTACAGCGGGACGTTCTCGGGCATGTAGCCGATCGAGGAGCGGACCGCGAGGCTCTCCATGAGGACGTCGTGGCCGTTGACGCGCGCCTGGCCGCTCGTGGCGGGAAGAAAGCCGGTCAGGATACGCAGCGCGGTGGACTTGCCGGCGCCGTTGGGCCCGAGGAAGCCCACAATCCGGCCCTCTTCGACCGAAAACGTGGCCCGGTCGAGCGCCAGCGTGTTGCCGTACCACTTTGTGAGGTTATCAATTTCGATCATCGCGCGCACTTGCAAAACCCTCCCCTGCCGCGAACCAAAGGCTGGACGAAACCAATACTTAAAACGAACCGCGAGGGCGTGTCAAGGGCTCGGCTGTTTTTTTTGAAGCGCGTCGCAACGATTTCTGGAGACAAGAAGGTTCCACGAGCCCTTTTCGCGTATCAAGGGCGCCGGCGCTTCGCGGGGTTATCCCCCCGCGACGAGGCCTTGCCCGGCAGCAACTCTGCCAGTTCGCCCAGGCGGGTAATGGTAGCGCAGTCGGCGTGGACGTCCTCGCGGTCACGGTCGATCAGCACGGGATGGATGCCGATCTCGCGGGCGCCGACGACGTCGGCCCAGTAATCGTCGCCCACGTGGACGGCCTGACCCGGGCGGCAGTCCAGGGCCGTCAGGCCGCGCAAGAATATCTCGCGGTGCGGTTTCGACGTCTCGACCGCCTCGCTGGCGATGACGGCGTCGAAATAGCCGGCCAGGCCGAAACTCCACAAATAGTCTGTGAGGTCGGCCGCCCAGTTGCTGATGACCCCGAGGCGAAAACCACGGTCCCGCAGTGCCGACAGGAGTTCGTGGGCGTCGGGGTCCAGGATTTCCGGGCTTCGCGTCTCGATCTCGCGGATCGCCAGCGTCAGTTCCCGCTGAAGGTCGTCTCCCCGCAGATCAAGGTCCAGGGCCTCCGACAGGTGATCGAGCCACATGCGGCTGGCCGCACCCGTGTTCATGCGTGCAGCGTGCCTTCGGCGGCGGCGTGCCACGGCCCGTCGCGCCAAGTCGTTTGCTGCAAGCACCTTGTCTCGGGTCACCTTGTAGCCGATCACGACGAGCGCCTGGTGCAGCAGGTCCAGATGCCCGAGTTCACTGTAGACCAAGGTGCCCCCAACATCGAAGAACACGACCTTGATCTGTTCGAAACGGCCCGGATTGGCTCGCACGGTCCTACGGATAGCCACGCCCTGCCCACTCCTTTTTGTGTGCGGTCACCGCCTGATGCGCCCGTCGCGACGGCTCCGGCAGCCGGTAGCGCGTCGCGGTTGCCAGCACCCACCGCTCGGCGCTCGCCAGATCGATCCGGTGGCCGACCGACACGTACACGGGTTTAACGCCCGTCCGCGTCCGTAGGACCGTTCCGATTCGCTCGCGACGATCTACGAGAGCCGCGCGGCCGCCGCGCCGTAGGGCCGGCTCTCGCCTTATTGTACCGATGAGACGGCTCTTTGCGCAGCCGATCGTCGGCACATCCAGCGCCAGCCCGATGTGACACGCCAGTCCAAGCCGGCGGGGATGTGCTCGTCCCTGCCCGTCGCAGATCACCAGATCCGGCCGAGAGCGGACCTGGCGGAACGCCTTGAGCGCCACCGGCACTTCCCGGAAACTGAGGAGTCCCGGCACGTACGGCCACGTTGCCCGCATCGCGGCGCAGCGGATCTCGATGGTCTCGAGCGTCTCGATGTCCATGACGACGACGGCCGCCGCGATCCACTCGCCCGCCCGCCCGCCCGAAACGTCCGCCGCCGCCACGACGTTGACCCGATCGAGAGGCGGCCGTTCGACGACTCGATCCGCCAGACGCTCCTGGATTGCGACGGCCTTGTGGTAGTTGGTGGTCCACCGATGGAGCCGCCTGACCTTCATCGCGACTCCTTCGGCGCTTTGGCGGCGGGCCGTCCGGGCTTTGCCTCGGCCTTCGGCGGCGCGTCGCGGACCTTTTTCAGCACAATGTCGTCCCAGAAGATGACGCCGGCCGGCCAGTATGCGTACAGGTCCACTTTCATAAACGTCGGTGTGTGCGCGGGCCGGGTGGATTCCGGAATGAAGTCGGCCGTCACGCTGTTCCACCGGCCTTTCCCGCCGGAAGGATGAACCTGGCGGCGGTACGTCTCGCGGCGCTGGGCGGGGTAACCGTCGGCCGCCTCGAACGGGTGGTACCCCTTGAGGAAGATCTTCGCCGTCGGCGCAAGCGTCTTGTAGCGGCACGAGAAACGATAGGTCGCGCCGGCCTCGATTGGGATCCAATCGCTGTAGAAGGCGAGACCGTACGACCCGGCGGTCCCCTTGTTCATATCGTATTTCAGGACTTTGCCGGGGCCGTCGGGATTGGGCGCCCACGCCATCTGGCCCTCGAGCGCCTGCCAGTAGGCCGGACCGCTGCCGGACGGACCGGGCTGCTCGAAGCCGGGATTCTTCACCAGGTTGGGCCCTTCGCGCCAACGCCGGTCGATCTCGGGGTCCGCACGCAGCATACGCAGCGGGTCTTTCGGACGCTCCATGCCGAGGATGTCGAACACCGCGCCCGCCATCTCGACCGGGATAAGATGATGATTCGCGCAGGCGTAGCGTCTCCTGAAGACGCGCGGCCGCTCCAGGTTGTCGGTATAGACGGCGAGGAGCCGGACCTCATACGGCTCGGCGCCGGCAACGTGGCCGGTCACGACGATGTCGGCGTGAAACCGCCGGCGCCCGATGGCGGCCAGTTCCGCGGGCGGTGTGTCGCTGGAGACCTCGCGGCCGCCGAGCACCTCCTTGATGCTGGAGGAGTCGTACACGATGGCCCCGATCCGTTTGGCCTTGAACCGGAGCATCTGCTGCACCTTCTCGCCCAGACCCTTCTCGTCGCTCGTGACGGTCAGCGGCAGGAAGGCGACGCCTTCGGCCCGTCCCGGTTTACCGACGGGCGGTGCGCCGTGGGCCGCCGCCCATGCCATCGCGACGGCAAGAATCGCGGTGAGACGGACCCGAAGGTAACGTTGCATGTTCATGGAGACGCGGCCTGCCGGAAGAACTTCACACTGCGCCGAATCTGCTCGATCTCGCGCGAGGCTGTCTCGTCGGCATCGGCCGCAACCACGAGCACCAGGACCAGGACGCACCCCTGCCGCTCCGCATAGACGGCCTTGCACCGCGCGGGTTTGCCCGAGAGGATTGCGTTTCCTTCGTAGACGATCTCGAGCGCCCTCTGCCCGCCGAACGTGGCGGGTCTCGGTTCGGGCTTCTCGACGCCCAGGTTCTCGGCTGCCGCCTCCGCCTGTTCGGCCACAACGGCCTCCAGCGACTGGCCTTTCTTGAGCGTCAGAACGCGGACCAGCGCGACGGCCGCCTGATCCTCCCGCACCATCTCCAGCACCGTGACCGGACCGCCAACGTGGTCGGGCACCTTCCACCGTGTGTTCGGCCGGCTGATCTGGAACCCGTAATACGGGTTCCGCAGCACCGGCCCCACGGTCTGGATGGGCAGCCGCCCTTTCGGCGGCGACGCCTTGATCGACCGGCTTACGTTCTCCAGGAGCATAGGCTTGGCCGTGACGCGACGGTCGGCCACGGCGAGCGAAACGAACCACGTCAGCCCCTCGCCCGACAGGAGCAGGTTGCGGAAATGGTAGGTCGTGCACCCCAGCCTCGCGGTCCCACCAATTCCCTGCACGTTATAGGCCCTGGCGCCGCCGGGCACGGTGGCCGCCCGATGCTCCGCCGCGACCTCGTCGAACCGAGCGGCCCATTCCTGCTGGATGGGGCGGGACGCCAGTAGGGGTTCGGCCGCCTCCTCGTTTTCGCCCGCCTGAGCCGAGGCGCCGGCCACGGGGGCGGCCGGGCCGGAGCCGTAGGCCGGACGCACCGACACGTAGGCCTCGTCCGTCAGATCCGCGACCACCACCGCGCCCGATGGTTCCACCACGTGAATCACATAGGGATACGGCGGCACCCAGAGGCTCAGCCCGAGGCGGGGGTTGCGGTACCGTTCATTCGCCAGGCCCGGGACGTCTGCGGTGGGCGGTGCTTCGGCGGAACCCGCCAGACGCCGGGCCTCCGACAGGCTCGTTGCCTCGGCGACCATCGGCGTGGACTCCCACACGCTGCGGAGCACGCGGCCGCTTGAGTCCACCAAGTGGGCCACCCGCTCTACGCCACACGACCAACCGACCGCGCTGCCGATCAGGTTGTGGCCATCGCCGGCGGCCGGCAGACCTCGGGGACCGATCACCTGGACCAGGCACGGGTCCGGCAGCAGGGCGCCGAGCGACTCGTCGATGACACGCCAGCGACGTGTCTGTCCCGTCCTCGCGCCGCTCAGCAGCGTGGCCCGAAGCGCCCAGGACAGGAACGTCACGCCCTTCTCGATCGGGATGCGTGCCGAGGCGCTTTTCTCGCCGACGGTTCGCGTCAGGGCCAGCGCCCCGTTCTCCACTCGCCCCGTCACGCGCCACTGCCTGTCGCCGCTGACGACACGGCACGTCAGTGCCCGCGGCCGGAAGTTCGCATCGACGTCGGCCGTAATCATCTTGTAATAGCCGAACCGGGCGTCCCCCCGGCTTCGGCGCAGGAACCGGTTGGTTTGGAGCCGTCGGCCGCCGTCGGGAAACGCATACACGCTCTGGGTGATGTAGCCGATCTTCTTCTCGGCCAGGTAAAGCGACTGCCACTGGCTGTGCAGGAACTTCGCCTTCGGCGCGGCGGCGGGTTCCCCGGCATCCGCGGCAAGGGCAGCCGAGGCTGCCGCACTGAGGATCGCCAGCGCAAGCGCCGCCCGGCCGCCGTTCGTGCGAGATCGCTTCATCAAAAGGTCCAACGAACCCCATCGGCCGCAACTATAGGCCGCCTGGACGGCACAAGTCAACGCCATTCGGCTGACCTGTGGGAAGGGCCTGACCCACCAACGGCAATGGCTGTCGCATTTTACTTGCGCCTGACAGCCCTGGCGGCTACAATGAGCGGGTGTCGAGTGTGCGCGGCCGGAATGGAAACAGGAGGTGTTTGGGTTGGCCTCGACGATTGGCAAGTTTGTGAACAAGGTCATCTGTGGCGATGCAGGTCTGGCCCATGTACCCGGAGGACGTGTCGCGTACGGGCGGTCATCCCGCCCCGTTCCCGGTCGTCTTGCCGCAGCGCCTTATCCTCATGTACACGTTCGCCAACGTGCCGTCGGAAGGGTTCGCGGGAGATATTCTCTTGGATCCTTTCAACGGCTCCGGGGCTGCGTGTGTGGCTGCGCGGTCCACCGGCAGGCGGTTCATCGGCATTGACATCAGCGAGGACTACTGCGCGATGGCGCGATACCGGCTGGAGCCCCGGCGCTTTCCCGCGCCGGACATCATGCTCCGCCGCCCCAAGATGCGCAGCGTCAAAGCCAGGCCGCCGGAGCCTGCGCTCTTCGAGCCGTAGGGTGGGTGCTCTGCACCCACGCGGCGCCTCACAACATGGTCACCCTTCGGGATGACCATGCTAAGCGCCTGTTTCCGAAGCGCAGGAGGAGGTAGCGCGTAGGGTGGGTGCTCCGCACCCACGCGGCGCACTGCTCAGAACATGGTCACCCTTCGGGATGACCACGCCACCCGCCTTCCCGCGCCGGGCCTGAATCACTTGGCCTTATCCCGGCCCCTCAGCCGCAGGTCGTAGAACGGCAGGTAGCGGTAGTACACCTCGAGGGTCAGGGCGGCGACGGCGGTTGAATAGACGCGGCCGCCGAACTGACCCCACCGCGTGCGCGAGTCCCAACTGCCTGCGGAGGGCCCATCCCGGCGTTGGGCCTTGACGAGTGTTTCGCGGATCTCGCGGTTCCACTGGTCCCATTTCGGGCCACCCAATTGGTGCATCGCCATCGTGGCGTAGTACCAGTAATAGAGGTTCGTGTCATCCAGGTTCTGCGGCCTCCAGCGGGGCTTGTGCTTCAGGATGTAATCCACCGACTCGGCGGTCCGCGGGCTGCCGGGGTTGTAGTCGATGAGCATCTCCGAGAACAGCCCCTCGGCCGTCATGGCGGGCGACGGGCCGCGACCCGGCTGGTACTCGTAGAGCCCCTTGTGTTTGCCCTTGCGAACCTTGTCGAGCCAATTGGCGGCCGAGCGATACGACTTCCGGGGAACCTGGAAGCCGGCGATCTCGGCGCTCTTCAGCGCCATCAGCGCCCACCCGAGGACGCTGGTGTCGTTGTCGGCTCGCGGTTCGTACCGCCAACCTTGGTCGGGGTTCTGGGCCTTGAGCGTGAAATCGACCGCCCGTTTGACGGGATCGACGAGGCGCTCATCGCCGGTCATGCTGAACGACTCGGCCAGGAGCATCGTCGCGAGGCAGTGGTCGTACATCTGTCCGCCTTGCCGCAGGTCGCCGTCCTTTTTCTGGCCGGCGAGCAGCCAGTCGATGGCTCTCTGGACGTTCTTGGCGTGTTCGCTCGGCCCTTTGGCGCCGCGGGCCGGCAGATGCGTGTGCCCGGCGCCGACGAACGCGAGCGCCGCCAGGGCCGTCACTCCCACGTCCTGGCCGGGCCGGGTCCCTCGGCCGTCTGCGCGGCGGCCCTTCACGTCGTAGTTTTTCATGAAGCCGTCCACGTCCCAGCGACCGTCGCGGCTCTGATGTCGCGCGCACCAGATGAGCGCCTTGCGGACGGCCTCCTCGCTCTCGGGCGTGCCGCCGAGTTTCTCGATGGTCTCTTTGCGGTCCGGGTCGGTCCGGAGGCGGTAGACCTGTTTCGGAGGCAGCGGCGCCGGCGGGGCCGTCACGTCGGCGTCTATGAGGACCGAGGGCGGCAGGGCGGCCGCCGTCAGCAACTCGCCGATGACCGGCGTGGCGACCGACTCGGCGGCAGGAACCGCAGACGCCAGCAGCGTTCGCGCGTCGGGCTCGGCCGTGGCTGTCACGAGCGGTTCGGCGCGGACAGCCTTCGGTTCCATCCGACCGCCACCCGCAGGCCGCTCCAGCCGCTGAGCGGCAAGCGACACGCGCGGCCTGACGACGACAGGCGGCTGCTCCGGCAACACCGCACGCGGCGCCGTGGGCGCGGCGGACTCGGCCAACTCTACCGGCCCGGTCGGGGGCGGCGGCAGGGCAACCGGACCCGATTTGGCGACCTGGATTTCGATCGTCGGTTCCGGCCCGGACGGCACCGCCGCCACGACGGCTGAATCGAACGCCTTGGGGCCGAGTGCGTCCGGGCCCACACGCAACTGCTCGGCCGCCTTTGGTGCGGCCACCGACGGGGCCGGGGCCGAGGCGACCGGTCCCTCGGCCCGCTCGATCACAACGACCGCACGTGGCCCCGGCTCGGTCTCGGCCATCCCGTTCGAGTGCGGCGCAGGCTTCTTCGGCTTGACCGGCCCGATGGCCGGCGGCAGCGCCTCGGTCAGGGCTACGTCGGCCGGGGCGATGGCCGGGCCGCGAACCGGGTTCGCGTCCAGAAGGACGGCAGCGGCGTCGGCAGCGGTCGGCGACGCGATGGTACGCGTCAGCAGTGTCGTGTCGATGGCGGGCTGAGCGCTCGGCGCCTGCGCCAGTGGCGCGACGGAGGTTGCGGCAGGCTGCGGCGCCGGCGTCTCGGCCCGCAGGCTCGCCAGGGGTTTGACGCCGGCGGTCTCGAGGGCCGGCTCCGCCGCGATGCGGATGGGGCGGACCGGCAAATCGCTCGTGACGGGCGCGATGTCGAGGACGTCGGCCGGTTTGACGGGCAGGGGGGCGACTCGGGCGATCTCGATCGGCGGGAGCGTCACCTCCTGCGGCGGCATCTCGGGCAGCGCGACGGGCGCGATGTCGGGCGGGACTTCGGCCGGCCGCTCCGTCGGCGTCGGACGAGGCTTCAGCGCGGCTTTGACCGGCGCCGGTTCGGCGCGAGAGAGGACCACCGGGCGTGGCTGGAGCGGTTCGGCCTCCTCGGCCCGGCGGATCGCCTTGGGCTGGGCCTCTTCGAGAGGCTCGGGCGGCAGCAGGTCGAGGCTCGGGGGCAGTTCGGCCCGGGCCGGCACGGGTTCGGCGAACTCCTGGGGCCGGTCGGGCAGGGGCGCGATTTGGATCTTCCGGGGCACCGGTTCGACCTCGGCCAGGGCGACGCGGGGTTCCTGCACTTTGGGCGGTTCGGGGGCGGTCATCTGGTCGGATTTCTCGACGGCCAGTTCCGCCGTATCGAGGCGCGAGAGGTCCGCCAGTGCCGCACGCAACTGGCTCGACAGTTCGCTTTCGGCGAGACCGGGGATGCTGACGGCCACCTCGAACCGCTGTTCCTGCTTCACGAGTTCCGCCACACGGTACGAGATCTGCCAGATCGTAAAGAGGCTGAGGGCCACAAGGTGCAGGATCAGGGAGACCATCATGGCACTTGCCAGCAGCCCCGGCCGACGCCGCAGCCGCGCCAGGGCGAGCAACGTCAGAGCCAGACCGACCAGGGCCAGGACCAGGCCGATGAGCGGCCAGGAGAGTTCTCCGAGGATATGTCCGATCGCCAGTCGCCGCGTCCGGACCACCTGAAAGACCTCGTGGCTCCGGGCGTAGTAGATGGCGTAGGTCTCTTCTTCTTCGCGGTTGCTGGAGAAGTAAATGCCGAAACCTTCGAGGCTGACGGCCGGATCGAGTTCGTGGGCAGCCGTGTTGACGGGCACACCGAGGTTCTCGGGCGGCATGAGGCCGGCGAGCGGCCCGAGGGTGACCCGTGACCGCCAGAGGTCGTACCCACCCCGGCCGCCGGCCCGGTCGGATGCGAAGTACAGCCACCGTCCGTCGGGCGAGACGGTCGGCTGGCCGTCGTTGGCCTGGCTGCACACGACGTCCAGACGGCGTGGCGCCGCGGCGTCGTCCTGGAGGTCCAGCGCGTAGATGTCGTAGTCGTTCTGGTAGAGTTCCTCGCGCAGCGTGGCGCGCCAGGTCTTCTCGTCGGCCGCATCCTCTCCCTCGACGGGCCGGTTCGAGGAGAACAACAGGTGCGTGCCGTCCGGGGTAGCGGCGGGGTCGTACTCGTTGAAAGGCCCGTTGACGCGCGGGCCGAGGTTCTTCGGCTCGGACCAGGCGGCGCCCGAGTGGCGTGAGACGTAGAGGTCGTAGCCGCCTTCACCGCCGGCACGGTTCGAGTAGAAGTAGAGGGTGGCGCCGTCGCGTGCCAGTGCGGGGCCGATCTCGTCGGCCGAGGTGTTGACCGCCTCAAGGGGTTTGGGTTCGGTCCAAGCGTCGAGCGTCCGGTAGGCGACGTAGATGTCGGCGTCGCCTCCCGCCTTGCCGCGCGTGAAATAGAGTTCCTGCCCATCGCCCGACAGGCACGGATCGTAATCCTGCTCGGGCTCTCCGAGGCCGGCGAGCAGACGGCCGGCGTCCCACAGGACCGAGCGAAGCCCGAGGCCCGGGCGGCCGGGCCAGGACCGCTCGCCGTCGGAGTAGAAGACCTCGGTGCGTGGCCAGAGGATGAAGGCCACGAGGCCCGCCACGACCGCGACCGGGACCGCGATCCAGGCGATGCGTGCCGGCAGGCTCCAGGTTTTGGCGTTTGACGGCATTGGGTTCGCGTTAACGGCGTATTCGGCGAGGCTACGTGCCTCGGCGGACACTGCCGCGCCGCGCAAGCGCGGCGGCTAACCGGGCTTGCGGCTAACGGGGCTTCCGACTACGTTCCGCCCGGGATGATGGTCGTGAGGAACTTGCGTTTGACGGCGTGTTTCTCGCAAAGGTTCAGCACGTTGACCGGCAACTGGAGTATGGCCTTTTCGTCGCCGCGCACGACGACGGCCTGTTCGGGGTTCTCCTTGACGGCCCGGGCGATGAGGCGTTCGAGGTCCTGTGCCTTGTATTCGACGCCGGCGATGACGTAGCGGCCGTCGATGGTGACGTTGACGATGAGTTCGCGGGGCGTGGCGGTGATGGCCCGGGCATGCTGTGCCGAGGGCGGGTTGACGAGCATGTCGCGTTCGATCTCGGCATAGCGTGTGCCCACGAGGAAGAAGATGAGGAGGTTGAACACGACGTCGATCATCGGCGTCATGTTCAGCAGTTCCGTTTGTTCCTCTTCGCTCTTGCGGTCGATACGCATGGTTGTCCACCTCTGCTTGGACGGCTTGTGGCGATTCGTCCCGACCCCGTACCACCGGCGCCTCCCGGGGCCGGCGGCACGCGTTATTCCGTTGTCTCTTCTGCGACCGATTCGATGAACTCGAGCGACAGGTTATCCATCTCGCCGACGAGTTTTTCGATCTTGGCCATGAACATCAGGTACAGGACGGCGGCCGGGATGGCGACCGTCAGCCCTCCTGCCGTCGTGACGAGGGCCTGGTAGATGCCCTCGGCCAGCAGTTGTGCCTTGCCGAGGGCCTCGCCGGTTGAGACCTGGCTGAAGCACTTGATCATACCGAGGACCGTTCCGAGCAACCCCAAGAGCGGGGAGATGTAAGCCACGCCGGAGAGGACGCGGCAGTTTCGCCTGAGTTGGCGGACTTCGCGGGCGCCGGCGTCCTCGATGGTCTTTTCGATTTCGGGCAGCGGCCGTTTCAGGCGTTTGACGGCCGCCTGGAAGATCCGCGAGATCGGGCTGGGATTGGCCTGACAGTAGGTCAGGATCTTCTCGCTGTCCAGAGGACGGGCCGCCACGAGGCTGCGAAGGTTCAGGATGAACTGTGGCGGCAGGATGCGGCGGCGCCGGAGGCTGACGGCCCGTTCGAGGGCAAACGCCAGCATCACGATACTCAGCAGGTAAATCGGATACATGATGTACCCGCCCTGCTGCAGGAGTTCGTAGACGGTGGGTTCCTGGGGTTTCTCGGCCTCCGCTTCGGCCGCTGCTTCAACCCCGCCTTCGCCCGGCGGCGGGGCGGCCGCGCCGGGCGCAGGTGCAGGCGGCGCCACAGCGGGCGCCGGGGCGGCCACTGCGACACCGGCGCAGGCGACCACCAACGCCACCAGCGCAAGAACGATGGCTGCGGGACGGCGATGAATCATCGTCGAGTTCTCCTTTTCATGCGTCGGCCGGGACAACTGCCGCGCTCCCCTTTGGGTCGCGGCTAAAAGGGTCGCGGCTGAAACGGGTCGCGGCCCGGACGTTACTGCTTCAACTGCTCCCTGGCCGGGCCCGCCCATTTGGTATCACCGTGCTTATCGACAACCGACTGGAACGCCTCGCGGGCGTCCTTGGGCTTGTCCAGATTCTGGTAGCACTTGCCGATCTCGAACTGCGCAGCCGCCGCCCACTCCTTGTAAGCGCCCCAGAGCGCCACAACGCGCAGGTACGCCTTGAGTGCCTCGCGCGGGTTGCCCTGTGCCAGAAGCGTCTCGCCGACGTAGAACTGGCTCTTGGCGGCCGTCTCGGTGTCGGTCGTCGCGATGACCTTCTGGAACCGGGCCCGCGCCTGGTCGTGGCGCTTCAGGTCGTACAGCGCTTTGCCGAGGCCGAATTGCACATCGGCTATGGCCTTGTACTTGGGGTAGGCCTGCTCCAGAGCGGTGAACGTGGCGACGGCCACCTCGAGCCGGCCCAGCAGCGCCTGCGACTCGCCCAGCCTGAGCCGCGCCCGGGCCGCGTGCTCGAAATCCTTGTACTTCGGGTCAAGCAGTTTCGAGAGCCGCTCGATGGCCTCGGTAGGCTTGCCGGCCTGGGCGTACGCTTCGCCTGCCTGGAGGAGGGCCTCGGCCACCAGGTCGCTCTTGGGGGCTTCTTTGACGAGCCGGTCGAACATCGCGGCCGCCTCGGGATACTTCTTCTGGCGCCAGCGGCACCAGCCGAGCCGGTACAGGATGTTGTCCTTCAAGCGGTCGTCCTTGGCGGCGGCCAGGGCCTTTTCGTAGAGGCCGGCGGCGTCGTCGAACTTCTTCTCGCCGTAAGGGACCTCGGCCAGATAGAAAAAGGCGTCGGCGGCCAGCGGGCTGGTGGGGAACTTCTGGGCCAGCGCGCGGTAGGCGTCGGCGGCGCCTTTGCTCTTTCCCGCTTGCCGGAGCGACCATGCGAGTTCGTAGGCGGCCTGCTCGCGGGTCTTGTCGTCCTTGGCCTGGGCCGAAAGTTTGCGGAAGACGACGGCGGCCTCTTCGTATTTCTCTTCCTTCTCGAGCGCCAGGCCCAGCCCCAGCATCGCCGACGGGGCGAGGTCATGGTCCGCAAACCGGTCAACCATGGCCTTGTACGCCGCGCGGGCCTCGGCGAACTTCCCGGCCTGCGCCAGCGCCGCCGCTTTGTAGTACAGGGCCTGCGCCACGAGTTGGGAGTTGGGATGTTTCTGCGCCAGCCGTCCGAACGCCGCCGCTGCCTCGTCCACCGAACCTTTCTCCGTCATGCAGGTACCCAGGCCGTAGAGCGCAAACGGCGCCAAACGATGGTCCGCAAAGCCCTCGGCGACGGCCTTGTAGTGGGTGGCGGCCTGGTCGTACTGCTTCTCGGCCACGAGGGCTTCGGCGAGTTGATACTCCGCCTCCGGCCGAAGCGGGCTGCCCGCGTGCTGGCTGAGGAACCGGCGGAACGCCGTGACGGCCTCCTTGCGTTTGTCCGCGCGCACCAGCGCGAGGCCCGATTTCAGCAGCGCGTCGTCGCGATAGCGTTTGGCCTCCTTTGCGGCAAGATACTTGCCGAACGCCTCGGCCGCCTCCGCGTGCTGCTGCTTCTCCAACAGGCAGTTGCCGCGCAGGTACTGGGCCTCCGCCAGCAGGGCC
This sequence comes from uncultured Anaerolineales bacterium, assembly GCA_964449275.1. Taxonomy (GTDB): domain Bacteria; phylum Planctomycetota; class Phycisphaerae; order FEN-1346; family FEN-1346; genus JAUVZF01. Next base: position 2,054 of record CAYVAM010000035.1, on the reverse strand, counting down.
TTATCGACCTTCTTGGGGTCGAGCCGCTTGAGGAGCGTCACCGCGCCGTCGTAGTCCTTGTCGAAGTACTTGATCCAGGCGAGTCGGAAGCGTGCGGCCGGGACGTCGGGCGAATCGGCCCGCGTCTCGATCAGTTTGGCGTATCGTTCGGCGGCGCCCTTGTACTGCTTCTGGAGGAACCGGTTCTCGCCGGAGATGAAGAGCACTGCGGCGGCAAGGTCGTCTTGGGCGGCCTTCTGGAGAAACCGGTCGCAGAACTTCTCGGAATCCTCATGCTTCCCCGCCCGGTACAGGGAGGCGGCGGCGGCATACAGCGCGCGGGCCAGGTCCGGATGGTTCCCGAACTTGGCGGCAAACTGCTGGTACGCCGCAGCCGCATCGTCATGCTTGCCCTCGGCCAGAAGGGCATCGGCCTTGCCGAGCAGCGCGTCGGCCGTCCGCGGGCCGTCACCGGCGGCCAGGACCTTCTCGAACGCCGCGCGGGCCTCGGCGGGCTTGGCGTCCTTGAGGTACGCTTTGCCCAACCAGTACTGTGCTTCGGGGTCCTTGGTCTCGGCCTTGAGGATGGCGGCGGCCTTGCGGTAATCCTCCGAGAGGTACAGGCACGTTCCGGCGTAGAGTCGGGCCTTCGCGGTGCGCGGGGCTTTGGGGAACTTCCTGGCGCACTCGCCGAACGCCTTGGCGGCTTCGGCGTACTTCTTGGCCTGGAACAGGGCCAGGGCGCTGTTGAACGCCGCGTCGGCCGCCATCGGGCCTTTCATCCTGGCAACCTCGTTGTACACCTCGGCCGCACGGTCGAACTGGCCGGACTGGTAAAGGCTGTCGGCCAGGTTGAAGCGTGCCGTCTCGGCCAACGTGCTCTTCGGCGCCAGGGCGAGGAACTCCTCAAAGGTCTGCCTCGCTGCATCGAACCGGCCGGCGCCGAACCGCGCGAGGCCCAGGTTCAGGTGAGCCCGCTCGATGAGGGCGTCGAATCCGGCTGCCACGGCCGGGGCCATCTTCCGGAGCCGCTCACGCTCCGTCTTAAGACGTTTGTCGGCGTTCTTGCCGGTCAGGAACTTCTCGACCAGCGGCGAGAGCGTCTTCTCGACGCCGTCGTAATCCTTCAGGAGCACGAGCGCCTCGCCGCGCTGGGCGCGAGCCCAATCGGCCAGGTAATGGCCGGCATGGTTGCGCAGAAGCGAGTCGAATGTGGCGGCGGCCTCCTTCGTCTTTCCGACGGCGACCTGGGCCTGTCCGAGATAGAAGAGGGCCTCGGCCATCTTCTTGAACTTGGGGTGTTTGGCGCGAAGTTCGGTCAGCGCCGCGATGCTTTCGTCGTTTTTCCCGACGTGCCGCAGCGCCCTGGCCATACCCAGCCGCGCGTCGGCCGCCTTCTCATGGTTCGGGTGCTTCTTCAGAAACGAGGCGAACTCGTCTGCCGCAAGGCCGTACTTCTTCGAGGTGTACAGCCAGATGGCCATATTGTAGTCGTCGGAGGCCTTGTCGCTTGCCGCTTCGGCCGCCTGCGCGGGTTGCCCCACGGCGCCCGGAATCAGCAGGGCCGCAAGGACGACAAGAACGCTCCCGGCAACCCGGTTCCTCGGTGCAAGGTGTCTCATGTGCTCTCCCCACGACGTGATCGGGCAAGGGGCCGTTTCCCCGTAGTGTCAAACACGATGGCCTGGATACGGTTTCTCCAAAAGCCGCCGCCGAGAATTGGACGCCGGCCGCCGCCGAGAATCGGACGCCGGCCGACGCCGTCAACGGTGGCGTCCGGCGGCTGTGACCCTGGCGGCCGCTGCCCGCAACCGTGCTGCCGACTCGATTTCGAGCGTCAGGTGTCCGGTTTCCGGCTGGTCGTATGTGCTTTTGGGGAAGTGCATTGCGCCTGCTCCATAAGACTTACGTCAAAAAGCCGTTCGCCGGAACCCCCGAAAACGCGCTTTTTGGCGTCCGAATCTGCGTTTTTGGGCCGCCAGGGGCGATTGGGCCGTTTTTTGTTAAGATAGGTAACGCAAAACTTTCGCCGTTTTCGTCCGTTTTCGTCCTTTTTCATCGTTTTTCGTCCTTTT
>CAYVAM010000034.1:0-29725 GCA_964449275.1 uncultured Anaerolineales bacterium | reverse complement strand
TGCCGTCGGGTTTCTTCCGCCAGTGCCAGACGTCGTTGATGCCGATGTAGATGAAGACGACGGTGGGCTTCTTGGCGAGCACGTCCTTATCGAGCCGCGCCTGGAGGTTCGGTACCTTGTGGCCGCTGATGCCCGCGTTGAACGTCTGGACGGCCAGGTCGGGGTGCCTGGCGTCGAGACGATTCTGAATGAGCGTGATGAAGCCGGTCTTGCCGCCGGCCCCCGCCGTGATCGAGTCGCCAAGGAACACGATCCGGTCGCCTTTCTGGAGCGGTACGGTGCGGGTGGCGGTGCAGGCGCACGGCAACATGGCGAGCGCGATGATGAAGACCAGGTACGGGCGACGATGTGACATAATTCACTCTCCTTTCGATGGACACAGGGTGGCTAATCCACTTTCTTGATCGTCTGGGTCGTCCCGTCGGGCGGTTCGACGGTCGGTTTGCCTTTCAGGTACCCGAGCGAGACGAGGAACTTGTCGGCCTCGATCTCGGTCAGTTGTTTCCACGGCGAACGGTTGAAGAATCCGTGCGGCTGGCCGGCGGCGGTCCAGACCTCGCAGCGGTTGCCGTCGCGCTTGGCATTGGCCAGCATCGCCCGGCCGTGCTCCAGGAACTTGTCCTTCGTGCCGTAGAAGAGGATGGCGGGGGGCGTGTCTTTCCCGGTGTGCCGGTTGGGCGAGATGCGTTGCCTCATCGCCTCGTCGAGGCCCGCGCTGTATCCCTTCAGGTTCGTGAAGTCGAGGACGGGGTTAAAAAGGACCAGCGCGTTCGGTTTGGAGGAAATGGCCGCGTCCTCACCCTTGGCATCCAGCCCCGGCGTCATGGCGGCGCAGGCGGCGATGTGACCGCCCGCCGACCCGCCCGCCCCGACGAGGCGGTCCGGGTCGATGCCGAGGTCGGTCGCCTTACGCCGCAGCCACCGGACGGCGCTCTTGGCGTCCTCGACGCACGCGTCGGGCGTGACGCCGTGCCGCGACTTCACGCGATAGTCCGCCCGGGCCGCAACCATTCCGCGCGACGCCAGGTACGCGGCCTGGTCCGCGAACTGCCTGATCGTTCCGCCGGTCCAGCCGCCGCCGAAGAAGAACACGACGGCCGCACGCTCCTCGCCGGCCTTCCACCCCGGCGGGAAATGGACGGTCATCCGCAGGTCGCCCTTGGGTGTTTTCTTGTACACGTACTCCTTCGTCGCGGCAGCACCGCTGTCCACTTCCTCTGCCAGGGCTGTGCGCGACGCCATCGCCAGACCGCCGACCAGAACGACCGTCAGAACGAGCGTTTTCATGGGAACCCTTTCCTCCGGAACCGCCCCATTAATACCGCGCCGCCGCGCAGTTTTCAAACGGTTGGCGGGCATCTCCGCCGCCACGTGCTTGCTCGCCGGACGCCGAAGCGGTAACCTGACACACATCCGGCGCGGCTGCCGGCGCGGGGGAGTGCCCATGACACGATCCGAACGGCGCCTGACGATTCTGCTACGCGTGGTCGGCGCTGCCGAAGCCCTGGCCATCGTCGCGGTGTTCATGCCGCGGGCCTGGATTCTGGCGTGCCACGAGATGCTCGGCATGGGCCTGTTTCCCGAGGCGCCGGTGGCGGAGTACCTGGCGCGGTCCACGTCGTTCTTCTACGTGCTGCTCGGCGGCGTGTTGTGGTGGCTGAGCCTCGACGTTAGGCGTCACGGTCGGACCATCGCGGTCCTGGGCGTCGTCACGATCGCGAGCGGCGTCATCCTGCTCTCGATCGACATGCGTGCCGGGATGCGGTGGTGGTGGATCGTCGGCGAAGGGCCGTTCGTCGTGGCCCTCGGCGTGGCCTTCCTCCTGCTCCAGGTGCGGGCGCGGAGCGAGGCGCGTGCGGCCGAGGAGGCCGGCCCGCCCGAAGGACGTGAAGACGCCGGCCCCGGCCGCGGCGAATCCGATGTCGAAGGGACGGCCAACGCGTAACCCCCACCGTGGTGGATTCCGCCGCATGCTCACGCTCGTCAACACCAACCGGATGCAGCCGCTCATAGCGCCCATCGGCCTGGACTACGTGGCCGGGGCGGCGCGGGCAGCCGGGATGGAGGCCGAGGTCCTGGACCTCGCCTTGGCCGACAACCCGGACGCGGCCCTTCGCGATCACTTCGCCGCCCGCGACCCGCTGCTCGTCGGCCTGACGTTTCGGAACGTGGACGACTGTTTCTGGCCGAGCGCCGAGTGGTTCGTGCCGGACCTGGCCGAGTCGGTCGCGCAGATTCGCACGGTGACCGATGCGCCGATCGTTCTGGGCGGCGTGGGCTTTTCGATCTTTCCCCGGCGTCTGGTCGATGCCACGGGGGCCGACTTCGGTGTGCATGGCGACGGTGAGGAGGCCGTCGTCGCGCTCGTCCGCGAATTGGAGGGCGACCGGCGGTTCGAGCGCGTGCCGGGCCTCGTGTGGCGCGACGACGGGCGCGTTTGCTGCAACCCGCCGGCTTGGCCGGAGGCGGTCTCCCTGCCGACGGCTCGCGCTTGGATCGACAACGCTGCATACTTTCGACTGGGCGGGCAGGGAGCGGTCGAGACGAAGCGCGGCTGCGACCGCCGCTGTATCTACTGTGCGGACCCGCTGGCCAAAGGGCCGCGCCTGCGCCGCCGCGACCCGGCCGAGGTGGCCGACGAGGTGGCGTCGCTGGCCGCGCAGGGCGTGGACGTGCTGCACCTGGCCGACAGCGAGTTCAACGTGCCGCGCGACCACGCCGTGGCGGTCTGCGAGGAACTCATCCGCCGGCGCGTCGGCGACCGCGTCCGCTGGTACGGGTACCTGGCCGTCATGCCGTTCGACGCGGGCCTGGCCCGGTCGATGCGGCGGGCCGGGTGCGTCGGCATCGACTTCACCGGCGACGCTGCTGCCGATGTCATGCTCGAGACGTACCGTCAACCCCATCGGCAGGAAGAACTGACGAGCGCCATCCGCCTCTGCCGCGAGAACGGTATCACTGTGATGATCGACCTGCTGCTGGGCGGTCCGGGCGAGACGCCCGAGACGGTGGCCGAGACGGTCGGGTTTTTGAAACGCGCCGGGCCCGACTGTGCCGGGGCGGCGCTGGGCATCCGCATCTACCCCGGGACGGAGGTGGCCGAACGGGTCGCGGCCGAGGGGCCGCTCGAAGGGAATCCCGCCATCCGCTGCCGTTACGACGGACCGGTGGACCTTTTCCGTCCGACGTTCTACATCTCGCCGGCGCTCGGGGAGAACCCCGCCGCCCTCGTCAAGGACCTCATCGCGGGCGACCAGCGGTTCTTCGAGCCCGCCGAGGAAGTTGCGGGCGAAGCCGGGAAGGGATACAACTACAACGACAACGCGCCGCTCGTCGAGGCCATCGCACGGGGCCAGCGCGGGGCCTACTGGGACATCCTCCGCCGCATACGCAGCGGACCATCGAAGGAGAACGCATCGCCATGATTAGCCACGCCATCGCCGCCGTCTGTCTGACCGTCTGCCTGATGCTCGTGCCGCTTGCCTCGGCCGCGGAGGTGACCGAGAAACGGCCCACCGTCCTCCTGTGGCCGGACGGCGCGCCCGGCGCCAAGGGCGATACGAAAGAGGACAAACCGCGCCTGACGCCGTACCTGGCGCCAGGCGACTCACCCGCAGCCTGCGTCGTCATCTGTCCCGGTGGCGGATACGGCGGCCGTGCGGCCCACGAGGGCGAACCCGTCGCACGGTGGCTGAACGGGCTGGGCGTCTCGGGGTTCGTCCTGGACTACCGCGTGCGGCCGTATCGGCACCCGATTCCGCTGGGCGATGCGCAGCGGGCCATCCGGACGGTCCGGGCCAGGGCGAAGGAGTGGCGCATTGACCCGCGGCGCGTCGGCATCCTGGGCTTTTCGGCCGGCGGGCACCTCGCCGGCTCGGCCACCACCATCTTCGATGATGGGCACCCCGCCGCCGCCGACCCCATCGACCGCCAACCCTGCCGGCCCGACGCCGCTGTCCTGTGCTACCCCGTCCTCACCTTCGGCGAGTTTCGGCACAACGGGTCGATGGTGAATCTTCTGGGCAAGGACCCCGACCCGGCTTTGCAGAAGGCGATGAGCCTCGAGACCCGCGTGACCGCCAGGACGCCGCCGGTGTTCCTCTGGCACACAAGCAACGACCCGGCCGTGCCGGTCGAGAACAGTCTGCTCTTTGCGACGGCCCTCAGGAAGCACAAGGTGCCGTTCGCCCTGCACGTCTTTCCCCGCGGCCCGCACGGCATCGGCCTCGGCGACGGTCCCCGCGCGGCCAAGGCCCCCGAGGCCCGCCAGTGGCCGGCCCTCTGCGCCGAATGGCTCAAAGGAATCGGCTTTGCACCGAAGTAGTCGTCATCGGGGGCCCGGATTCGTATAGAGAGGCAGGGGATTCGTCTATGCCTCGGACGATGATGCTGCTCGTGGCGGCCGCGCTCCACCTGGCTGGCCTGACCGGCCGGGCGGGTGCTGAGCGGCAGCCCGGGCTGCCGGACTCCCCCGTGGCGAAGGCGCTCGCCCAACCCATCGACCTCGACTTCGAGAAGACCTCGCTCGATAACGTCCTGAAGTACATCGACGAGGTGTGCCCGGACCTTCGCATCGTGATCGACCCCGCCGTCAGCGCTGGCGGGATTGATCTGTCTACCCGCGTGGTGGACCTGAAGGTGCGCCAGGTAACGGTGAGGGCCATTCTGGATCTGCTTCTGGGCGACGATTTGGCCTACAGGTCCGACGGCGAGTACGTTCTGGTTACCACCCATGACCGCGCTCTCCGAAACCTCTTGACTCTGATGTACCCCGTGGACGGCCTGATTCGGCGCCTGTCTGCCGATGCGGCGTACGGCACCGGCGGCAGCGGAAGCCCCCGGGCCACGCACGCCGCCGTGACCGCAGAGTTGTGGGAACGAACGCCGGCCTCGGAACTCGTGGACGTTGTCCAGCGCCTCATCAACCATACGTCAGACCAGGGCCCCGCGCCGTGGGCGGACGAGGGCGGAACGGCTACGATTGCGTACGTCAATGGGGCTTTCGTGGTCAGGCAGACGGCCGTTGGCCAGCAGCGCTTGGCCGAGGCCCTGGCCACGATCAGCAAGGCGCTCGATGTGGCCGTTCGGTCCGAAGAGATGCAGCGCCCGCGTTCTGCACAAGCAGTGGTAGCGCCGGCCGAGTCGAAGGCCGTGGCGGAGACGCGCCGCCGCCTTGATGAGGCCATCGACCTCGACTTCGAGAAGACCAGCCTCGACAACGTCTTGAAATACATCGACGAAGTGGAGCGCGGGTTGAACATCGTGGTTGATCCCGCCTTGGCTACGGCGGGCATTGACCTTACCACGCGTGTGGTGGACCTCAAGTGCAAACGTCTGTCTCTGCGAGCGGTGTTGTCGCTGGTCCTGAGACCGGATATGGGCTTCGCTGTAGGTCCGGGTTACGTGCTCGTCAGGACGCGGGAGAAGTTCCACACCGGCATGGCGCTCAAGGCGTACCCGGTGGCGGATCTTGCCAAGGCGGGTGCCGACCGACCGTCCGTCCGCGCGTGGGTGGCTGGGCAGTGGGAATTGGTGGATATCGTCCAGCGACTGGTGAACAACCAGGCGGATCCACTGGTCGCCGCGTGGGCCGACGAGGGCGGGCCTGCGGCCTTCGAAATCCTGGGGGCCTCGCTGCTCATCACGCAATCGGAGCGCGGCCACGCGCGCACACTGCACGTGCTGAATGCGCTGCGAGCAGTCACGGCCGCAGACCCGGCGAAGACGGCCGCTCCCGTGCTGGCGTCTCCGGAGCACGAGGCCGTGGAGCAGACCTGGCGCCGCCTGGCCCAGCCCATCGACGTCGAGTTCTGCGAGACACCGCTCACGGTGGCGCTCGCGTCTTTGGCGCGCCGGCGGCCGGACCTGAATCTCGTCATCGACCCGGCCGTGGCCGCGTCGGGCATCGACCTCTCGACCCGGACGGCGACCTTGCGGCTTCGGCAAGTTCCGACGTCGTCGGTGCTCGATCTGCTCCTGGCCTCCGACCTTGGTTACTGTGTTGAGGCCGGCTACGTCTGCGTGACGCCGCGCGAGAGGACCCAGTCGGACCTGCCGGCGGCGGTCTATCCCGTTGCCGACGTCATCCAAGCGCTGCGCGAGACGGCTGTGTGGCGTAGTTGGCAGAACCTGATCGACGCGATTCAGCGCTGCGTCAACCATTTGGGGGACCCCGGCGTGGCGGCGTGGAGCGTCGAAGGGGGCGCCGCGGCGATCGAGTGCTTCGGCCGCACACTCGTTGTCACGCAAACCCGGCGCGGACATGCTCGCCTGGCCGCACTGCTCGGCACGCTTCGCCAAGCGCTTGCTTGGCAGCAGGCGCGCCAGGCTACGGCACGTGAGCCGGCCCAGAAGGTCTTGCCGGTTTCCGACCAGCAGGCCATGGCGGCTGCGCCTCGGCTCGAAACGCCTGTCCACATTTCCCTCTACGGGCTGTCGCTGGACCGGGCTGTCCTGGCCCTGTCGCAGTCTCAACACGGCCTGAACGTTGTCCTCGATGCACGTTTGGGGAAGGCGGGCATCGACCCGGCGGCCTGCTGCGTGGCGACGGAGCCCGGACCGACGACCCTCGGAGGCGTGCTTCGGCAAATCCTGCCGCCCTCGATGGGTTTCTATGCCCGGCCCGGCTACGTCCTCGTGACGACGCGCGAGGCGACCTGGCAGCGCCTGCCGCTGGTCCTGTATCCGGCGGCCGACTTGCTGGACGGTGAACTGATTCGTCGCGGCAAGGCTCTGGCCGAGGTCACGGAGAGTGAGTTTGACCTTGTGTTCGACGAGCTGGCGGCGGGGATCAGGCGGCAGGTCAACTTCGAATCCGACCACGACGTGACTCCTTGGGCGAGCGAGGGCGGCCCCGCGACGCTTATGGAACTCGGCGACGTTCTGCTCATCTCCCAGACGCCGCGCGGTCACGCCCGCGTGGTCGCCTACCTGAACGACCTGCGCGCCGGTTGGTAACGGACAGGTTTTGGCTGGCCGTGCCTCTCCGGCTCAGGTAGTCTCGTGGCTTGGCCGGACACATTTCAGGAGGACACGTTGTGATGCAGAGGACTTGCCGGTGCGCCCTCGTGGTCTTGCTGGTGCTGGTACTGGCGGCCAGTATCGACGCCCTGACCATCGAGGCCGAAACCGCCCGCATCCGCACCACGGGCGCGGCGATGAAGGATGGGTGGAACCTGTTCTCTAACGGCGAGGTGGGCGATTACATCCGCATCCGCGAAGAGGGCGCGTACACCGTCGTCGTCCGCGCCTGCGGCAGCCCGGCCAAGGGCGTGTGGCCGCTGGCGGCGGTGTCGGTCGATCACACGCCGGGCAAGCCGGCCAGCGTCGGGTCGAGCGAGTTCCGCGATTACCGGTTCGAGGTCACCATCTCGCGTGGCATCCACACGGTGGCCGTGACGTTCCTGAACGACGCCGTCGCGGGCGGCGAGGACCGGAATCTGTACCTCGACCGCATCGAGATACGTCCGGCCGAGGGTGGAGCGGAGCCGGCGCCCGCGAGCCACGACGAATGGGCCGCCCTGGGCGAGCGGCGAGAAGAAGCGGCGCTGGCGAAGGCCGACGAGGGCGTCGAAAAATATCGCAAGGCCGATGCGACGATCCGCGTCACGCAGGGCAACACGAACGTCGCCGATGCCGTCGTCCGGGCCGAACTGGTGCGGCACGAGTTTCTGTTCGGCTGCAACATCTACCGCTTCGACCGCTACAAACTGACCGAGCAGAACGCCACGTACAAGCGGCGGTTTCGCGAACTCTTCAACTACGCCACGACCGGTTTCTACTGGGCCGCGTACGAGCGTGAGCGCGGCAAGCCGGACTACGCCTACACCGACGCGGTGGTGGCGTGGGCGCAGGAGCACGGCATCCGCCTGAAGGGGCATCCGCTGCTGTGGGCGCACCGGGCGGGCGTGCCGCGATGGTCGGAGGGCCAGCCGCCGGCGGAGGTCCAGAAGGCCCGCGTCACCGAGATATGCAAACGCTACGCCGGGAAGATCGAGTTCTGGGAAGTCGTGAACGAGCCGTCGCACCTGCCGGGCCTGAAGATCGACGGGCCGTACCGCTGGGCCCGCGCGGCCGACCCGAAGGCCCACCTTATCGTCAACGATTACCACGTCATGGCCGACGGGTACCCGCCGTTCTTTGAACTGTTGAAGAAGGCCTTGGGCGACGGCACACCGTTCGACGGGCTGGGCATCCAGGCCCACGAGCCGCGCACCATGCGGTTTCCGCTCGAACAGGTTCAGCGGATCCTCGACCGCTACGCGACGCTCGGCAAAGCGATCCACATTACGGAGTTCACGCCCGCGTCCGCCGGCGCCCCCATCACCGGGTCGCACCGCAAGGGCATCTGGAACGAGACGGCCCAGGCCGAGTACGCCGAGCGGTTCTACCGGGTCATCTTCGGCCACCCGGCCACCGTGGCCCTCACGTGGTGGGACCTCTCGGACAACGTGTCGTGGCTGAAGGGCGGCGGCCTGCTGCGGAACGACCTCAGCCCCAAGCCGGCGTACGATGCGCTCTGGCGGCTCATCCGGCGCCGGTGGAAGACGAAGGCCGAGGGCCGCACCGACGGCACCGGCGCCTTTGCGTTCCGCGGCATCCGCGGCACGTACCGCGTGACGGTCGAGTTCGGCGGCAAGACGGTCGAGGCCGAACGCGTCCTGGCGAAGGACAAGCCGAACCGTTGGACGGTGCGGATGGACTGAGCGCCATCGCGGGCCGATGCCAATCTCGTGCGCGGCGGGCAATCCTGCCCGCCGCGCGGTTCGTACAACAGGCTCTAAGGTGTGACATGATCGCTGTGGCGTGACACAACACGAAAGGCGGTGCTTGACGTAACGCCTCAGCCACGGCCGGGTGGCACGGCAGCCCGAAGGGCGGCCGTGGTGAGTGCTCTGTGCACACGGCCACGCTTCGCGTTGCCGTGCCACCCGACGAGTTGGCTTCGCCCGCAACTGAGGCGTAACGTGCTTGACACGAAGGCGTTTGCCCGCATATAGTCGGTTCCGGTGAGATGATGAAACGCGTGCTCTGGGTGCTGAGTCTTGTGGTGACCGTGGCGGGATGCCGCGCGGGGGCGTCGCGCGGGTGGCAGCGGAGCCCGATGCCGTCGCACGACCGGCAGCACGTGTTCGATGCGGCCCGGGCGGTCCTGTCGGAGCACTTCGACGTGGCCGAGGCGAACTTCGTCCGGGGCACCATCGAGACCCGACCGCAGGTCTTCGACCGTCGCCGTTCCGGCACGTTGGCGGACATCCGCGGCGCGGGCGGCCGGTGGCGGCGCACCGTCTCGTTCGAGATGGACCGCGACGGTCTGACGGTGGTGGCGGCCGTGTCGGTTCGTCTACAGCGTGAAGCGACGGAGGCGGCGGTGGCGATGACCGAGACGGCCAGCCCCGACCGTGTTGACGAGTTGCCGCCGTCCGCGCACGGCGGTGTCCGCGTCGGCCGCCGGCCGGCGACGCTTGTCTGGATGGACGTCGGTTACGACGACGCGTTGGCTCGGGAACTGCTGGGGATGGTCGCCGAACACGTCCGCGTCCGCCAGCAAGGCGACGCGATGCCAGAGGGGCAGTCGCCCCAAGAGGCGGCCGAGGAAACGCGACGTATCGGCGCGCGGGAAGGGCTCTAGGCCGCCCGTCCGGCAGCCCGTTTGTTCCTGAAGTATTTCGGTGCCCCCATCGTCTAGTGGCCTAGGATATCGGGTTCTCATCCCGGAGACAGGGGTTCGAGTCCCCTTGGGGGTACCATGGTCACTCGTCGATGCATCTCTGCGGGATGTTGTTGTGCACCGTCCGTGCGGGGAGCAGCCGGCGCCGGACAACCATGGAGGGTGATGTGCCTTACCGGATGCTCGCGTTCGACCACGACGAGACGCTTGCCGGCGACGGCGCCGTCCACCCGAGCGCGGCCGCGGCGCTGGCGGCGGCCAAGGACGCCGGATGGCTGCTGGCGCTGGTCACCGGCCGCACGCACGCCAGGATTCTGGAGATCTGCCCGTGCGTGGACCTCTTCGACCTCGTCGTCGATGAGAACGGCGCGGTGTTGCACTTCCCCGCGACGGGGGCGGTTGAGGACCTGGCGGACGGGCCGGACATGCGCCTCCGCAAGGAACTCCGGGGACACGGCGTGCCGTTTACGCCCGGCCGCATCGTGACCATCACCAAGCGGAGGTACGAAGGACACGTCCGCGACATCATCAACGGCTGCGGTTTGGCGCTTGACTGCTACTGTAATCGCCCCGCCGTCATGATTGTGCCGCGCGGCACGAGCAAGGAGACGGGGCTGCGTGCGGGCCTGAAGCGCGTCGGCGTGGCGCCGGAGGACGTGATTGCCTTCGGCGACGACGAGAACGACTTCGCCCTGTTCGAGGTGGCCGGTCTGTGCGTGGCGGTCGGCAATGCCATCGATGCGGTGAAGGGCGCAGCCGACGTGGTTCTCGACCGGCCGAACGGGGAAGGCGTGGCCGCGTTCATTCATGAGAGGTTGCTGAGGTCGCCCGAGTCGTTGCCGCCGCCGCACCGTGCGTGAACGGGGAGGCCGGTCACGGCTGCATGTCGCGGCTCCTCGGCGGTCTCGTTCGGTCGCGGTGAAAGGGCGCACGGCCCGTACGGGCCGTTCACGCACGCTTGGTTCCTCGCGGACGGCACGAGTACGGGCTGGACGGGCAGGACTGTTTTCGACTTGCATGGCTGCAGGCCCATGCTAGGATATGCGGTGGAAAGGAGGCTGACCATGCCGAGGATCACGAGTCGTTCCGGTTCGTTCGGCCATCGAGTCGCGACCCGCGCCGGGCTTGTCCTGACGCTGGCGCTCGCGGCCGTCGTAACCGGCTGTGCAGGTCAAACCGCGCGGATGGACCTGGACAGCGAAGACGATGCCCTCCTGGGCGCCATCGGCAGCAAGGACTTCCGCAGCGTCTGCTTCGAGATGGCGCAGTCGATGGTCCGCCTGCCGCAAATTCAGAACGCCGCGAAGCCGCCCACCATCGCTTTCGTCGATATGGTCAACAACAGCGACGAAATCCTCAACGCCGACGACCTGCTTTACAAGATGCGGACGGAACTCATCAAGAACAGCGGCGGCAAGATGGTGTTCCTCGACCGCGACATCATCGAGCAGATCCGCACCGAACGGCGCGACAAGCAGCGCGGCAAGGTGACCTCGAGCGGCGGCAAACCGGTTTACGGGGCCGATTTCTTCCTCGCGGGACGCGTTGAGAGCATCCGACGCTCCCGCGGACGGACCCAGACCAAGTACATGCGCATCAGCGTCCGCCTGACCGACGCCTCCTCCAGCGCCATCGTCTGGGAAAACGATTACGAACTCAAGAAGATGGTGATGCGCGGCGTGTACGACCGCTGACGCACCGCGACGTCCATCGCTACGGGGGATCGCCATGCGTTCACGAAAACGCTTTGCTGCATGCCTCCTGACGACCGCTCTCCTTTTCGCCGGCGGCTGCCAGCCGAAGCGCGTCCGGCCGACCGGCTGGTCCAACCCGCTCAACGCCATGGAAGCCCGCCTGACCCAGGACACGAACGATACGAACTACGTCCTGGAGCGGATGGAGTTCGGTCGCCGGGCCATCCTGTACGGCTGTCCCCTGCGCGCCAAGCCCCGCCTGATGGAGGCCTTCGAGCAACTCGAGGCCGAACGCGACAACGTCGGCGCCGCCCTTTCCTCCGAACGGCTCAAGTACTACAAGGGCGAGACCTACGAGCGGGCCATGCTGGGCGTGTATCTCGGCATGATCGAGTATCAGGCCGGTCGCTACAACGAGGCCCGCATCTTCCTGACACGGGCTCTCGACTTCGACCGCGGGGCGGTCGTCAAAGACACCACACCGCCGGAGGTCGGAGAGGACTTCGGGCTGGCCTATTACTGGCTCGGCAAGACCTACGCCAGACTCGGCGACAAGGGCAACGCCGAGGTCGCCTTCCGCAAGGCCACCACCCAAACGCCCCGCAAAGAGAAGGACGCTGCCCGGGAACGGGAGGCCGATTGCAAGAGCGCCGCCGCAGGCCTCAAGAAGCGGACCGAGGGCGAAACCTGGGCCTGGCAGACCTTCCACGACGCCGCGAAGAAGCCCGACCTGTACATGGAGGACACCGTCAACCTGACGGAGCCGCCACCGCCGCTGGCCGACGCGCCGGCCGCCCTGCCCGACGCGGCGCCGAAAAGCCCCGTCCTGCGGACCACCGACAAGCCGGAAGAGTTCTTCACGCCCGCCTACCAGGACGACGCCAACCTCCTGCTGACCCTCGAACTTGGACGCTGCCCGTTCAAGTACCTGGCGGGCCTGCACGGCGAGCGGACCGAATTCGGCCGCCCCAGCATTCCCCCGCACCACGTCCGCGTGTACATCGACGGCCACTACGCCGGGCCGGCCTTTCAGACGCTCGACCTCTGGGAGCAGGCGGCCACGCAGGATCGCATCGGCGAGAAGGACGCCGCCCAGACCACCAAGGGCGTCCTCAAAGAGATCCTGTCACACGTTCCGTATGCCAGTATGGCCTCCGGACACTGGGACGTGACCGGCGACGTCCGGCACTGGACGTCGTTGCCCGGCAGAGTGTGTCTCTTCGCGGCCAAGGTGACGCCCGGACCGCACACGATCCGGCTCCTGATGTACGATGTCAACGACAGGCTTATCCGCCGATGGACGAGCACCTGGTACGGCGTGGGCGCTCCGGAAAGCGGGGAGGCCTGCGTCCTGTTGCAGCCGACGTTCGACCGAGACAACACGCTGCCGCCGGAACTCGTGCAGAAGGCCGTCGCAGCCGGGGCAACGCCCGGCGTCTCGGGCTCCTTCTGATGCACTCACCCGCCGGCCGCACGCGGCGTGAGGTCGAACGAATGAGAAAGGAGAGGTCTCATGTGCCGCATCTCAATCGCTTTGGCTCTGGGGCTCGCCATCGGCCTGGCCGGATGCGAGGCCAATCCCAAAATGGTGGACCAACAGGGACGCGTCTTCTTTGAGAGCGGCACCGACGTTGGGCATCACGTGCGCGTGGTGCGGCAGGAGAGCGACCGCGTCGAGGGCAACCTCTTGAGGGTCCGCACCGACCTGAAGAACCGCGTCAAGGAAGACGTCTGGATCGACGTCCAGATCGTCTGGAAAGACGCCAAAGGCTTCAAACTCTACGAGACCAACTGGGCGCCGCTCATGATACCGGCCCGGTTCACGAAGACGCACGAGGTCGTCTGCATGCAGCCGGCCGCGGCCGACTACGAGTTCCGCGTCCGCAAGCCCAGAAAGGCAGCCAGGCCTTGAGGCGCCGGGCCGCGCCTCGTAGTCGCCGCGCGGCGGCCTTCCCAGGCCGCCGCGTGCGGAGCGACAAACGATGGTGGCGGCCCTCGATGGCCGCGATCACGTGGGCGAACCGAGAGACTCAAGCAACGAGGAACCGGACGATGCCATCTCACGCACACTGGAGACGCACGAGGCTCGGCGTCATGGTCCTCGCCGGGTGCGCGGCCATCATGGCGGCAACCGGCTGCGAGCCCAAGTACAGGCCACTGCCCTACGTGTCCAAAGCCGCGATGCCACAGAAGCCCCTCGTCTGCCACGACGCGATCGGACACATCCAGGGCAACAAGCCCTGGATTCTAGGCGGCAACTGCTGCTGCACACCGACACGGGAAAACTACGAACTCCACGTCAAGCAGGGCACGATCGACCGCTCGATGAGTTACGAGCAGTACCTCGCCCGGTACAAGCAGCGGGACATCGTCACGGACCTCGACCACAAGGGCTGTGGCAACCTGTGCGATCACGGGCCGCACGTCGTCCTGGGGGGCAGGTGCATGGCCACGCCTACACCTGGCACGGCGATCTACGAGCAGGTAACCTACGGTCCGCACAAGCAACTGGTTCCCGGCGGCGAGCAGACAACGAACTCCTCCCAGTGACGCGGCCGCAAGCGCCGACCGCGATGCGATGCCGCGACACGGAAACGCAAGGAGATCGACCATGAAGGTCAATCGTGCTGGTGCGTCGGAGGGCCTGCCGGTCCGGGCGCTGGCGGTTCTGACGGCGGGAGCCCTCCTGTTCGTCGGCGCTGCCTCGTGCGTGGAGAAGATCCGCGTGTCGCCGCCGCCGGTGGCGCCCGCCGCGGCGAAAACCTCCCAGACGTTCGACTACGACCACAAGGTCAGGCAGGTCAACCGCGAACGCAGACCCGTCGTGGCGCTGATGAGGCCGGGCGACGTGGTCCGACTGGCCGACTACCTGCCTTTCGGCCGCGGCCTCAGCGAAACCAGGACCCGCCCGGACGGCAAGACGACGCAGTGGATTCTCCGGGGCGGCATGGAAGACGCGCCGGTCATCATGCCGCTGCAGGTCCGCCAGTTCCTCATGCGAGAACTCCTGGAGGGCCGCGAGTTCATCGTCGTCGAACGCGAACGCATCCTCGAGATCATCCGCGAACTGGATTTTGCCAAAACCAAGGCCACCGATCCGAAGACCACGCCCAAGCCCGGCAGACTCATCGGCGTCCACTACATCATCGAAGGCAACTTTTACCCCGTGGGCGGCCTGCCGCAGGACGACCCCGCCCTCGACGCCGTAAAGGCCGAGGCTCGACGCAGACGCCTCCGCATCGACCCGACCCGCTCGGCCGTCATGTACCTTACCGTCTACAAGGTCGAGACCGGAGAGGTAAAGGCGGTGGCCTGCGGCGCCGCTCTCCAGCCGCTCGTCGCCGTGAAACGGGCCGTCGAAGACCTGCTCGATCAACTTGCCGATATCGTTGAACCCATCAAGGTGGCGAGCGTGGACTCGGCAAGCGGCACGGCTATCCTCGACATCGGCTCCGAGGACGGCGCCAGGCCCGGCAGCGCATTCACGCTCGGCCCCTCGGCGGACAAAGGCGTTGTGGCCAAGGTCGTCGAGGTCAAACCGCTCTGGAGCACCGTCAAGTTCCCCGCCGGAGACAAGGCGTCCGTCAAACCCGGCGTCGTGGCCCACCGCACGCCCCAGGGCGAGGACAAGAAGAGCATCAAGTAACATCTCATCGACCAAGTTACATCGTGCCCCCTCTACCCAGTACGGGCCCATACGGGTCCGTACTGGATCCGTATGGACAGGGCCTTCGGGCCGGAAATCGTTGCCGCATCCGAGAACGCCGTCGGCCGCTTCTTTTCTTGACGCTTCCGGTCCCGCCCGCGTACCATGCTGCCCGTGCGGCGCGGGGTGCCGCATGCCTTTCAGCGCACAAAGGAGACACGGACCATGCGACGCAGACTACTGTTCATGCTTCTTGTTGGTTGGGTGGCGTTTTTCGTCGTCGGGTGCACGTCGCAGGAGGAAGTGGGCGCCAAAGACCCCAACCGGCCGCTGACGATTGCCGTCGTCCCCAAGGGCACGATGCACGTGTTCTGGAAGTCCGTCCACGCCGGGGCCAAGCAGGGCGAGCAGGAATGCACGAACGTCAAGATCATCTGGCAGGGCCCCGTCAAGGAGGACGACCGGGAATCTCAGGTCAGCCTGGTCGAAGCGTTCATCCAGAAACGCGTGGACGGCATCGTCCTGGCGCCGCTCGACGACAAGGCTCTGGTGGCGCCGGTGCGGGCTGCCGGACGGGCAGACATCCCCGTCGTCATCATCGACTCGAGTCTGGCCGACAAGGACGCTTACGTCAGTTTCGTCGCCACCGACAACTATAAGGGCGGCGTGCTGGGGGCCAAGCGCCTGGCGCAACTCCTGGGCGAGAAGGGCGGCAAGGTTATCCTGCTCCGGTACCAGGTCGGCAGCGCCTCGACCGAGAACCGCGAGAAGGGCTTCCTCGACGAGATCTCCAAGCACAAGAACGTCCAACTCATCTCCACCGACCAGTACGCCGGCGCGACCGTCGAGACGGCCATGACCGCCGCCCAGGCGCTCCTGACCAAGTACGGCCAAGGCGAGGTGGACGGCATATTCTGCCCCAACGAGTCGAGCGCCTACGGCATGCTGCAGGCCCTGACGAGCAGCGGCCGCGGGGGAAAGGTCACGTACGTCGGCTTCGACGCGTCCGTCCGGCTCATCGAAGCCATGGAGAAAGGTTACATCCAGGGCCTGGTGGTCCAGAACCCCGTGCGGATGGGGCGGGAGGGCGTCAAGACCATGGTCGCTCACATCCGCGGCAAGGAGGTTCCCAAACGCATCGACACGGGCGTGGTCGTGGTGACGCCCGAGAACCTGAAGGACCCCGAGATCGACAAACTCGTGCACCCGGCGCTGGAGTAGAACGCTTCGTGGTTGCTTGAATCGCGTCGCGCGGCGGGCAGTCTTGCCCGCCGCGCAGAGCATGGACGTTGGGCGAGGCGGGCAAGACTGCCCGCCGCGCCAACCGGGCGCACGTTGAACCGCAGCGCGGTGGGTCAGGAGACCCACCGCGCGAACCGCATTACGCACGGCGCCACGAATGAGTCTACCCACCGATTCCCCGACAGCCGGCCCCGAACCGGAGCGGGCCGCGACCCGGGAGGCGCCGCTCGCGCTTCGCATGATCGGCATCTCCAAGGCCTTTGGCTCGACACGCGCGCTGATCGAGGTGGACCTGGACGTGCGGCCCGGCGAAGTCCACGCCCTTGTCGGCGAGAACGGTGCCGGCAAGAGCACCCTCGTGAAGGTCCTTTCCGGGGCGCTTCAGCCCGACGCCGGGCGCATGATCCTTCAGGGCAAGCCGTACGCGCCGCCGGGGCCGCTCGACGCCCGCGCCGCCGGCGTGGCGATGATCTACCAGGAACTGAGCCTCGCGCCGGACCTCTCGGTCGAGGAAAACGTGCTCCTGGGGGTTGAGCCGACGGCATTCGGCTTCGTTCGCCGCCGCCACATGCGCAGCCAGGTCCAAGAAGCGCTCCATCTGTTGCACCATCCCGACATCCGTCCCGGCGCGCGGGTCGGTGACCTCTCGATCGGCGCCCAGCAACTCGTGGAGGTGGCCCGGGCGCTGGCGGCCAAGGCGCGGGTCGTCGTCATGGACGAGCCGACCTCCAGCCTGAGCCAGGCCGACACGGATGTGCTGTTCGAGGTTATCCGCCGGCTGCGCGATTCGGGCGTCAGCGTCATCTACATCAGCCACTTCCTGGAGGAGGTCCGCGCGGTGGCCGACCGGTTTACCGTCCTGCGCGACGGCCGCGCGGTGGGCACGGGCGAGGTGGCCTCGACGCCGACCGCCCGGATCATCCGCCTGATGGTCGGCCGCGAACTCGCCGAGATGTACCACCGCACGCCGCACGAGATCGGCGAGCCGGTGCTGGACCTCTCGTCCCTGACGGGCCGCAAGATGCCGCAGAATGCCGACCTGGTAGTCCGCCGTGGGGAGGTTCTCGGTGTCGCCGGGCTCATCGGGTCGGGCCGGACGGAACTCATCCGAGCGGTTTTCGGTCTGGACGAAGTGGTCAGCGGCCGGGTCCGCGTCGATGGCCTCTCGACGACCGGCTGGAAACCGCCGCGCATGCTTAAGCGCGGCGTCGGGTACCTGTCGGAGGATCGCAAGACGGAGGGTCTGGCGGAGAACCTGACGGTGGTCGATAACCTGACTCTCAGCCGCCTGAAGCCCTACGTCTCGTTCGGCCTCTTGAGCCGCCGCCGCGCTCGCGAGGCCGCCAGGGAGTGGATCCGGCGCCTCGGCATCCGCACACGGGGGCCAGACCAGCCGATTACGGGCCTTTCGGGCGGGAACCAGCAGAAGGTGGCCCTGGCGCGACTGCTTCATCAGGAGGCGGACGTGCTGCTGCTGGACGAGCCGACGCGCGGCATCGACGTGGGATCGAAGGTCGACCTCTATGCCCTGATCGGCGAGTTGGCCGCCCAGAGCAAGGCCATCCTCTGGATCTCCAGTTACCTGCCGGAACTCCTCGGCGTGTGCGACTCGCTGGCCGTCATGCACCGCGGCGTTCTGAGCGAGAAGCGCCCCGTCTCCGAGTGGACGCCCGAAGCCATCATGCAAGTGGCGACCGGCGGCGACGCGTCATCGACCGGGCCCGCCGCCGAGCCCGCCGCGGAAGCGGCGGGGCACACCCCAAAGGGCAAGGCTTCCGAGTCCCACGACGCCCACGCCGACGAGGAGACCGGCGCATGACCCGCGACTCCCAGCCCGAACTCCTCGAGACGCCCCGACAGGCCGCCCGCCGGCGCATCATCAACCTCCTCGGACCGATGATCGGCCTGGTCCTGGTCATCTTCGCGGGCGGCATCGCCGAGCAACGCATGGAAGGGTCGTTGAACTACTGGTCGCCACAGAACCAGTGCCTCATCCTGACCCAGACCGTGACGGTGGCCATCGGCGCCATCGGCATGACGCTGGTCATCATCTCGGCGGGGATCGACCTGTCGGCAGGCAGCGTCATTGCCTTGGCGGCCGTCGCGTCGGCCTGGACCGTCCGGGAACTCTCGCCGGCCGGCCTTGCCGGTCTGGGCGGCTTCGAGGCCGTTTGGGTGCCCGTCGTCGCCGTGGTCGCCGGTGTTGCCATCGGGTGCCTTGCCGGAGGGGCGAACGGCTTTCTCATCACCCGGCTGAAGTTGGCGCCGTTCATCATCACGCTGGGGATGATGACGTTTGCCCGGGGCGCCGCCAAAGGCATCGCGAACATGCAGCGGATCGACGCGCCGCTGAACTGGATCTCGGAGTTTACGGCGGCCGACATCGTGCTCTTCCGTATGAACTTCCACCGCGTCTACGATCTGCCGCTTCTTGGCGAGGTTCACATCGGTTGGGTCGGGCCGGTGGCGATCTCGGCGGCGGTCGTCGTGACGGTCGCGCTGGCGATCGGCGCAGCGGTGCTTCTCGGGCGGATGCGGTTCGGCCGGCACGTCTTTGCCATCGGGTCCAACGAAGCGACGGCGCGCCTGTGCGGCATCCGCGTCGAGCGGACGAAATGGCTCATCTATGCCCTGGCCGGGATGACGTTCGGCCTGGCGGGGGTCACCGATTTCGGGAGGCTCAGCGTCGGCGACCCAACCACCGCCATGGGCAAGGAACTCGACATCATCGCGGCGGTCGTCATCGGCGGCGGGTCATTGAGCGGCGGCGCAGGCAGCGTCTTCGGGTCGCTCATCGGGGCGCTGCTGATGGCCCACCTCAGGAACCTCTGCGTCCACCTCGGCTTGCCGAACTACGTCCAGGAGATGGTCGTCGGCGCGGTCATCGTCGTGGCGGTGACGGTCGATCGGCTTCGCCAGCGGCGGCGGGATTGAGCCTGGCTGGGTTACCCGCCGCGCTTGTATGAATCCCGCGCGGTGGTTCTCCTGAACCACCGCGTCTGACGCGCTCAGGCCTGGAGCGCGGCGGGTCCGGAGACCCGCCGCGCACCATCCCAAAGTCCGCCGCCGCGCTTGCGCGGCGCGCGGCGGGCAAGCCCGCCGGCGAACAACTCACCTGCGAATCATATTCTGCCCGTCCAGGCCGGCAGGCACAGGCCGGCCGAGCAACTCCAGCAGCGTCGGCATGACGTCCACCGCGCGGACCGGCGCGCGTCGCCGCTCGTGCGGTACGCCCGGGCCGGCCATCAGCAATACGGTGAACATTTCCACCGGCCGCACGCCGCCGTGTCCCGCTTTGTACTTGTTCGAGAAGTCCCATCCGGGGGCCGCGAAGACGGCGATGTCGCCGGCGCGCGGGGCGTCGAAGTAGGCCATGATTTGCGGCACCAGGTCCGGGTACTGCGTGTCGGCGGTCGCCTGGAGCCAGGCCTGCGGGCTGTGCGGTCTGCCGAGCACCATATCGGGCGGCAGGACGGATGAGTAGCCGAGCGGATCGTTGCCCTTGAGGATACGTAGCGACACGTCGCGGCTGTCGCGCGAGGCCCGCGCGAGTTCCGCCGTGCCCCGTTTCGTGACGAGATGGACGCGGTTCGCCCCGGGCCGGTAGGCGACCAGATCCACGGCCTCGGCGTCGCGCAGGCGCTGGATGAGGTCCACGCGCCGGCCGTCGCGTGTCGGATAGGCGTGAAGGTCGTCGGCCGAGGGTCGCGCGAGCCAGTTCTCGAAGTCGGGCTTCCCTCCTTCTCCCGCGCCGGCGCGCGGCTTGCGCAGGTAGAGGGCCCAGTACCGGTCGCCGGAGCCGGCAAGGACGCACGAGAACTTCCGGTAGTAGGCTAGGCGGAACTCGAACCGGATGTCGTCGGCAAACGCGTGTTCGGGCATGCTCAGCCGCACCTCGTCGCGCAGGAACTTCTCGATAGGCCAGTGGCGGACGATGTCGGTCATGCCGTGGTCGGAGGCCAGAACGATGACGGTGTTCCGAAGCCTGCCGCTCGTCTCGAGGTCCCGCAGGACGCGGCCGATGTGGGCGTCGGTGTGTTCGAGGGCCTGCTCGTAGTCGGGCGACGAGACCCCCGAGCGATAGGCCACCATGTCGGGCATGAGGACGTAGGCGATGATGAACTTCGGGAACGCGCCCCGGGTCTTGGCCACGTGCGCCACGATGTCGAATCGCCAGAGCGAGATGCGGTCCACCAGACCGTACCATCCGAAGAAGTACGGCGGGCCGGCGGTCGTCCAGTTCTCGACGAACTTCGTCGCCCCGCGATGGGCCTGGAAGAACAGGCTCATCGTCGTAGCGTCCGAGAGCCGCTCGAAGATCGTCGGCGCCGTATAGTCTCCGTCCAGCGTGTTTTTCTGGTTGACCTCCTCGTAGTCGCGCCAGAACACGCGGTTGCGGTCGAACCAGTTGATGCCCGTCACGCCGTGCCGGCCGGGAAAAAGGCCCGTGACGAACGACGTCTCGTTCGCCAGCGTGACGCCCGGCACGTTCGCGACGCACCGCTCGCAGTACAGGCCGCGCTCGACGAAGTATTGCCTGATCATCGGCAGGCGGCCGTCGGCGAGCATCCGGTCGAAGACGTCGCGGTTCACGCCGTCCACGAAGAAGACGATGGCCGACGTTCCCTCGTCCGGCGCCGGCGGCGGAAAGTCGAAGCCGAAGGTCGCCTTCCGCTCGTCGTGCCAGGCGCCGCATCCGGCCACGAGGGACACCGCCGCAAGGACCAGGAGAACGGCCGGGAAGGTGAGGCGGGCGCGTCGGGTGGTCACTACCGATCTTCCTTCCGTGCAGGCGGCCAGGGACGGCCCGTCAGGTCGTCGAGGACGGCGGGCAGGTCGCGGCACCGCAGGGGCTGCCACTGCTGGAGGATCGGGCAGGTCGTGGACATGATGAACGCGGTGCTGCTCTTGCGGCCCAGGTCGCCGTGCGTGCTGGCGCCGTCGGAGAACCGCAAGGCCCGCGACCTTAAGCCTGCGTTGTAGCCTTCCTTGAGGCTGGCGATGACGTCGGGCACGTGTTCGGTCTGGCCGTGGAACGCCCGCCACAGGCGGTCCGGCGCGTCGGGGTAGTCGTGGGTGAGGGTTAGCCTGAGCCAGGATCGTTCGTCGGCGAAACCATCCGAGTCAAACACGCCGCCGTGGGCCTTGGCTTGCTGGATGATCTCCGCCAGGCGCAGCGGGTCGCCGGACTCGGCGCGGTAGCGGTACCGGTTGCCGAGGCGCTCGACGAAGGCCTTCCCGCCGGCGCCCGCGACCACCACGACGCTTCCCTCGGGATACGTGACGAGGTCCACGCCTTCCTGTTCGAGGAGCGTGGCGGCCAGGGACGCGCGGTCGCGCGTCGCGAACGAGGCATAGGTCACGAGGCCGTACTCGACGGGCACGACGTCGCGCGGCCCGTCGAGACGGTCGCGGACGTTCCAGCCCTTCTCGCGGAGAAAAGCGCGAAAATCGATCCACTTGCCGCGCACAAGCGTGTGGCCGTGGTCCGAGAACAGGGTCACCTTGACGAGTCCCCGGGTTTTCCAGACGAGTTCCTCGACCAGGCGGTCGATACCCCGGAGGATCTCGTGCTGGCCGTCGAGCAGGTCCCGGGTTCCGAGGCCGGCGGTCGAGACGAAGTAGGCGACGATGCGCGGGCGGTCGCGGCGGTCGAACCGTTTCCGGAACTCGGCCAGTTCCTCCTTGAAGTAGTGGCCCGGAAACAGGTAGGCGAGCGGGTCCACGAGGGTGCCGGCCCGGTAATCGGTGCAGCGGACCCAGTCCTCGTTTTCCATCGCCAGGTAGTCGGCGTCGCCGCCCTCCAGCCGGTTCGTCTTGTGGTTGAAGTGGACGGCCTCGCAGGCGCGGCAGCGGACCGTCTGGAAGACGTCGTTCAGGGCGGTGTCGGTCATGGCCGGGAACGTCGAGACGACCGGCGCCGGCGGGTGGAACAGCCGCAGTCCACCGCGCTGCTGGAACGCCTTCACGGTGTCGTACCCGACGCCGTCGATGATGAGGACGACGTGCCGGCAGTCGGCCACGGCAATCTGGTCGAGGTCCACGAACGACTCGGCCTCGCCGTTACCGGTCGTGTCGTAGCCGATGCGGACGGTTCGGCCGTCGGGGTTCTGCATGGTGACGTAGTCGGTGCGGGAGTCGCCGTTGGTGTCGTACGCGCTGATTGACCCCGCCCCGGCGGGCGTGGAGGTCATGGGTTCGGCCGGGAACCGGGCCGGCGCGGCGCAGCCGGCAACGTGCATGAGCACCAGCGTCCAGAACGCGACGACGAAAGTGCGACGCGCCCCAGGAGAAGCCATCATCGCATGAGACACAGAGTTCTTCCTCACAGAAACCTCCCTCTCCCGTGCCATAGGCTCCACCGCCCGTATCGTAGTCCGGGCGGGGCGAGCGCTATTCTATCGGCGAGCCCGCCAGAGGGAAGGTTGTTTTTTGCGGCACGCCAGTGAGCCTACCAAAGACAGGGAGGGCTCGGGCCGGGTCACTCGATGACAAAGCGGACCACCGAGACTACAACTATGAACGCGCCGCCAAGCATGATGACTACTCCGAAGGGCAGGAGGAGCCAACCGGGCGTACGGTTGCTCACGTACATCCCGCGAAGGCAGTACCCAGTCATGTCCCCGATGGCCTCGCGATGGCGGATCAGAGCGTAACCTGCGGCCAGAATAGCCAGACCGATGATCAGCTGCCACTTTGGGTCGTCCTCGCCGGTCGGCGGAGCGGCCAGCCGGTCGAGCCAGCCTGGGTTCTCCGGTGCGGACGCGGTCATGTTATCACCTATGCGTGTCTGGTGCCTATTCGAGCGTGACCGTCTCGCCGCGCAACTGGCGGATGCGTTTGGCGACCCAGGCGGCTTCGGCCTTCATGGCGTGGGTCTCGTAGAACTTCCGCAGACCCTCGTAGCGGGCGATCATGTCGAAGCCGATGTCCCAGCGGAACTTCCGCAGGCACACCGGGCACAGATGGATCGGCTGCGTGTCGGACTCCGCCAGACTGTTCGACCCGTTCATCACGCAGTCGTACTGCCGGCAGTGGTGGACGCCGAACATGTGTCCCGTCTCGTGGACGAGTGTGTGGAGACTTCGCACGAGGCCCTTCTGCATGGCGGCGGCGGTTTCGGGGCGGCCCCAGAACGCGGGGTAGAACCGGACGAGGCTGTAAACGCCGACGCGCTGGGTCAGCATCGCTTGCCCGAAAACGTAATTCCACGACGGTTCCGGGTACAGGTCCTCCATCGTCACGCCCAGCAGGAACATGGCGTCCGACGGCAGGGCCGGACGCAGGACCTGGTGAAGGATGTCGCCGGTCAGGTACTGGCGAAGGGTGCGGCCGAAGATCGACCGCTCGCGGTTCTTGACGCCTGCGAGGCCCAGCGGCTTGCCGATGCTCACGGGCAGCGTGTAGTATGCTTCGAGGAACTCGCGGAGCACGGCGAAGCGGGCCTTTTGCTCGTCGCGCATCGGCCCGACGGGCGAGATGACGAGCGTGTGCCGCCCCCGCGTCGGCCGGACGGGGCCCGAACGGGCGTACTCGCTGAACGACTGGCGGGGTTCCGGATGCTCGGCCATCCACTCGCCTGGTTTGGGTTCGCCTTTCTTCGTGAACAGGAGGGGGGAGTAATACGCGGCGGGGTCCAGCAGGACGCGCGGCGAGGGGCGAAGGAGTTTTCGCGAATCATCGGCCGCGCAGTCCTTGACCCATGAAAGACCAAGCAGAACCGCTGCCGTCAAGACGATTGCCGGACGCACGCGGGTTCTCCTCCCGAAAACGGCCGCAGGCACTTGACATCACGGCGACAGAAGATAGTATAGAACGTGCCCTTCGTGGCCACAAGTCGGATGCGCTCGTGGCGGAATTGGCAGACGCGCTAGGTTCAGGTCCTAGTCCGTGTTACGACGGGTGGAGGTTCGAATCCTCTCGAGCGCACCATGCTGAACGCGACCCGGTCGCCGGTGTGGCGGCTGGCGTTTTTTCGGAGACCGGCGGCCGAAGGGCCGGCCACGGCATGCCATGTGCGGCCACGCGTACGAGACGTTTCCGGTGTTCCCCGCCGCAGGAAAGTGTTGCACGTCGGTTTCAACGACCCGCCGCGCCTGGCCGAGGGGTGCGGCAAAACGCTTGACAGGTTCCGCTTCAAGCACTACGTTAAGCGCAGTTGGACCAAGGGAGCGGTTTGTGGGGAAACCGGTGGCGGTGCGGGGTCCTGCCCGCATAAGGAGTCCTTCATGAGACGAGTCGCTTCGGTGGCGGTGCTGATGGTCCTGCTTCTGGCGGCCCGAAGCGTGGCTCAGCCGCTCGGCAGCCTTGAGGACCTCCGCGATAAGGCGAACATCACGGAGGGGGACCGCCAGCGAATCCGCGCGTGGGTTGAAGCCGCCGTCAAGGCCATGCTGACCAGCGCGGACCCGGACCGTCACGGCATGGTGGCGGCACGCGAGAGTATCCTGTACGAGTGCCGGGGCGGCAGCCGCACGCCGGTCTTCGTCCAGGCGTTTGGTGAAGAGGCCATCGTTGTCCTCAAGGCCGCCGAGAAGAAAGCCATCAGCCAGGACGCCCGCGTCAATTTCCTGATGGCCGTCGCCCAACTGCGGATGCTGGATGGCATCCCAATCTTGAGGACTGCCCTGGAGAAGGACCCGTATCCGGCCTCGCGTTACTGGGCCGCCAAGGGGTTGGCCCTCGTGGCTCCGATCATCAAGGAACAGGTTGTGCCGCGGCTCGAAGCGGAGATTTCCGGGAGCATCGAGAAGATTCTTGATACCGAAACGTCGAAGGTGACGCTTCTGCAACTGCTGGACACGCTCGGGCAGTTCCACCACGAACGCGCCCACGACGTGCTGGCGCCGGGCATCGCTAAGATCGTGACGCGGATGAGCGCCTCGGACCCGTTCGTCGCGCGGATGCTGGCGAGGGCCGTGCGGTCTCTGGAAGAGGCCTACGCACGGGAGCGCCGGCCGGAAGGCAAGAAAACCCTGCTGATGGCCTACGCCACGCTCTGCGTGTGGATCATGCCGCCGGTCGCCGACGCGAACCTGATGGCCGACCTGAACGCGTCTCTGGAGAAGATCACCGGCCGGAAGGTGGCGTTCGTCGCGACCGACGACGCCGTCATGCAGAAACTGGCGCTGCTGGAATGGGTCGAGATACTCGTCAAGACGAAGCAGATTCCCAAACGGCCGGCCATGCCGCCCGGCGTTGAAGCCACCGTCAAGGAACTTGTCGCTGCCGGCGCCTCGTCGGGGACCGCAGGCGGTGCCGCGCCGTAGGTGTCCTACGTCGAATCCTCGGCGGGGTCCCGTTCTTGGATGACGGAGTGGGCGGCGACTACGGGGAGGCTCGGGACGCCTCTAGCGAGCCTCACGGATCCGGATGCGCAGGCTTCTCATATCTGTTGCCGTGGCGGCGGCCGTTGTGGTCGCAGTGGCGGTGCTCGCCCATCGGACGCAGGGCCCCCCGGCCGACCTCATCTGGACGAGCGGCCCGGAGGTGGCGACGCTCGATACCGGAAAGATGACGGCTCTGGGCGATCACCGAGTGGCCGCCGCCCTCTTCGAAGGCTTGACCGTTCTGGACCCCCGCGACCTGCGACCCCGTCCGGGGGTCGCCTATCGGTGGGACATCTCGGCTGACCGGAAGACGTACACGTTCCATCTGCGGCCGGATGCGCGGTGGAGCGACGGCCGGCCGGTGACGGCCGAGGACTTCGCGTGGTCGTGGCGGCGGGTGCTCGACCCGAAGACGGCCGCCGACTACGCCTACATGCTGTATCCCATCCGCGGGGCGAAGGCCTACTTTGAGGCCGCCGTGAAGGACGCGGCGAAGGCCGATTTCTCGTCCGTCGGCATCCGCGTTGACGGTCCGCGGCGGTTGACCCTCGAACTGGCCGAGCCGACCGCGTACTTTCTCGATCTGGCGGCCTTCGGGACGTACCTGCCGGTGCGCCGGGACGTGGTTGAACGATGCGGTGACCGCTGGACGTTTCCGCGGAACATCATCTCGAACGGCGCGTACCGGCTCGTCGGGTGGGAGTTCCGCAGCCGGATGCGGTGGGAGAAGAACCCGCATTACTGGAACGCCGCCAACGTGGCTCTGGAGCGGATCGAGGTCCGGGTCTTCGAGCACGAGGGTACGGCGCTGCTGGCGTACGAGACGGGGGCCGTGGACCTGACGACGGTCGTGCCGTCGCTGGCTCGCCAGCCGTTGCTCGCGGCGCGTGATCGGGGCGAACGCAAGGATGTCTTCCACGGGGAGGACCTGGGCACGTACTTCTACCGGTTCAACTGCACCAGGAAACCGCTGACCGACGTGCGCGTGCGGCGGGCGCTGGCACTGGCGATCAGCCGAGAGCCGATCATCGAACGGGCGACGCGCGGAGGCGAGCGGCCGGCGACGGCCCTCGTGCCGCCCGGCATGGCCGGTTATCCCGAGGTGCCCGGCCTGTCGGAAGACGTGCAGGAGGCCCGTCGCCTGCTGGCCGAGGCGGGGCACGCCGGCGGCAAGGGTATCGGCGAACTTTCGATCCTCGTCAACAGGGGGCTCGGCCACGTGCCGGTTGCCGAGATGATCCAGCAGCAGTGGCGGGAGCGGCTGGGACTGGACGTGCGGATCGAGCAGGTCGAGTGGAAGGTTTTTCTCGACATGACCCAGAAACTCGATTATCAGATCGCCCGCGCCGGCTGGTACGGCGACTACGTGGACCCCAACACGTTCCTCGACATGTTCGTGACGGGCGGCGGCAACAACGAGACGGGCTGGTCGAACTCCGAATACGACGCCTTCATCGAAGAGGCGGCGCGCGAGAGCGATCCGAAGAGGCGGATAGCCGTCCTCGCGCGGGCCGAGCGGCTGTTGCTTCGTGAGGTGCCGATCGTTCCGATCTACGTTTACACGACGACGATGCTCGTCCGTCCGGGGCTTCAAGGCGTGACGCCGAATCTGATGAACCGGATCGACTTCAGCCGCCTCCGCTGGCGAAGGCGCGACGCCGAAGCGGAACCCAGGCAGGTTCCGGTCCGGACGCCCTAAGCAGGAGCGATGAAGTCAATCCGAATTCGGCGGCTGACTTGGCGTGCACCCGAGTTCGTAGCGCCGGGCTTTATGCCCGGCGGCCGTCCGTCAGGGCGACGGCGGTTCCGCGCCGGGGATAAACCCCGGCGCTACGGCCGTGGCGTGCACCCGAGTCCGTAGCGCCGGGCTTTATGCCCGGCGGCCGTCCGTCAGGCCGACGGCGGTTCCGCGCCGGGGATAAACCCCGGCGCTACGGCCGTTCGGAAAGACTTCGTCGCTCCTGCTTAGACCGCGCGGGGGAGGGGGGAGGGGGGAGGGAGGTCTCGGATGACCTTGCTTCATGACTACCAGCGCGGGACGGCCTACGGCCGCGCAGCCATGTCGCCGAAGGATCCGCTGTGGCAGAAAAGCGTCGGCCCGTACAAGTCCTATGCCGAGAAGGGAGCGCCGGTTGTTTCGTTGAATCGGCCCGAGAAACTGCCCGAAACGGACTTGTGGGAGGTCTTGCGGACCCGCCGCAGCCGGCGTGAGTTTCTCGACGAGGTGATGCCGCAAGAGACGCTCATGCTGCTCCTCTGGGCGGCGCAGGGCATTACGCAGCCGGGCCACTGGCCGTTTCGGACGGCCCCGTCGGCCGGGGCGCTGTATCCGGTGGAGACGTACGTGTGTGCGGCACGGGTCGAGGGACTCGAGCCGGGTCTCTATCACTGGGAACTTCCCGAGGAGCGTCTTGCGCTCGTCGCGGCGAGGGACGACGTGGGTGCGGCCGCGCAGGCGGCGTGTCTGGACCAGGGAATGGTCGGCCAGGCGGCGGTTACGTTTATCTGGTCCGCCGTTTGGGGACGAAGCGCCCGGAAATACGGGGACCGGGCCCTGCGGTACGTGTACCTGGACGCGGGTCACCTCGCGGAGAACCTGCACCTGGCTGCGACCGGCCTGGGACTCGGCGCGTGCATGATCGGGGCGTTTCTGGACGATGAGATGAACGCGCTCGCGGGCGTGGACGGCGAGGAGGAGTCGGTTGTTTATGCCGCCTGCGTGGGGACGCCGCGGGGTTAGGGCAGTTCGTGCTTGATTGCATCGGATGCCTTCCTAACGAAAGGACTGAGCCATGATGGATCACTTCAGACTCTCGCGACGGCAGTTTCTCGGGCGCGGCGCAATCTTAACCGGGGGCGCGGTGGCGGCGCCCTACTTCGTGTCGTCGCGCGTCTTCGGGGCGAGCGAGCGGATCGGCATCGGCGGCATCGGCGTGGGACGCCAGGGGCGGGGGATTCTCGGCGTTCCCGACAGCCAACTCGTCGCCGCCGCCGACGTGAACCTGCCGCGCGCCCAGGCGGTTGCCGAGAGAGCGAAGGCCAAGGCCTTCCAGGACTACCGCAAGATGCTGGAACTGAAGGAGGTCGATGCGGTCACCATCGGCACGCCCGACCACTGGCACGCCCTCTGTGCCATCCATGCCTGTCAGGCCGGCAAGGACGTCTACGTCGAGAAGCCCATGACGCTCACGATCCGCGAGGGCCGCAAGATGGTCGAGGCGGTCCGCAAACACGGCCGGGTCCTCCAGGCGGGCAGCCAGCAGCGGTCGCTGGCGGCCAATCGCATCGGGTGCGAACTGGTGCGCGCCGGGGGGATCGGTAAGGTGCGCAAGGTCATCGCCCACAACTACCCCAGCCCGTGGGAGTGCGGTTTCGGGGGTCAGCCCGTTCCGGACGGGCTCGACTGGGACATGTGGTGCGGCCCCACGAAGGTCGTGCCGTATCACGCGGACCTGTACAAGCCGCGGGCCAAGCCCGGCTGGATCTCGTTCCGTCCGTACTCCGGCGGGGAGATGACGGGCTGGGGCTCCCACGGTCTGGACCAGGTCCAGTGGGCGCTGGGGATGGACGAGAGCGGACCCATCGAGGTCTGGGTCGAAGGCGAGAAACTGGTTCCGCCGACGCAGACCGAGCCCGGCCCGCGGCTCGACAAGGCGTGCAGCGTGCCGAAGGTCTTCTTCCGGTATCCCGGCGGCATTGTCATGGAACTCGGCAAAGGTCCGGCGGGCGGAGCGATCTTCATCGGACAGGAGGGCACGGTCACCATCGACCGCAACAAGTTCCGGTCGGATCCGCCCGAGATAGCCGAGAAAGCGCTTAAGAGCGCCGCTGGCGGCGGCGAGAGTCACAAGGGGAACTGGGCGGCCTGCATCAAGAGCCGGGCCAAGCCGGTCGCCGACGTAGAGATCGGCCATCGCTCGGCCACCGTGTGCCACCTGGGCAACATCGCCCGCTACCTTGGACGCAGACTCCGTTGGGACCCGGTCAAGGAGGTCTTCCCGGACGACGCCGAGGCGAACACGTACCTCGACCGTGTGCGGCGGAAACCGTACCAGATTCCGGAAACGCTCTAAGCGGTATCAGGAAAGTTTTGCGCGGCGGCCTTCCCAGGCCGCCGCGAACGCAGTTTATGCCTGTTCCTGGT
>CAYVAM010000033.1:0-30530 GCA_964449275.1 uncultured Anaerolineales bacterium | reverse complement strand
TGCGCCGGGGATAAACCCCGGCGCTACGGCCAAGCCGCAGGAAATCGTCCCATGCAAGAAATCGTTGCCATACCCCCTGGCAGGGGGATCGGTTTTTTTTCGGTGGACTTTCTCCGGAATTGGTGTATGCTTCCGGTGTTCTCAGTGTTCACAGATCCCCCCTTTCTTCCGGGAACGTACTGCTGGCACCGTATCATTTGGGGTCACAATGGCGCAACCAGAGCAGGGCACAGCGAGCGGCGTGCTGGAAGTGCAGGACCGCGGATACGGCTTCTTGAGGAATGCGGACCGCGATTTCCGGCCGGCGCGCGGCGACGTGTTCGTGCCGCCCGGCTTGGTGGCGAAACGCCGCCTCAAGACCGGCCTGACCCTCGAAGGGCCCACCCAACCCGACAAGAAAGGACGCGGCCTGCAACTCGCCGACGTCGCCAGCATCTGCGGTCACAGCCCCGACGAGTACGCCGGCCTCGTGCCGTTCGACCGGCTGACGGTCATTGACCCGGAGGAGGCCCTGTGGCTGGAGACGGGCCCCGAGCCGGTGCTGACCCGCGTGCTCGACCTGCTGACGCCCATCGGCAAGGGCCAGCGGGGGCTGATCGTCTCGCCGCCGCGCGCGGGCAAGACCATCATGCTCGAACAGATGGCCACCGCCGTCCACACGAACTACCCGGACGTGGGGCTCACGATGGTGCTGGTGGACGAGCGGCCGGAAGAGGTCACGCACTTTCGCCGCGCGACCGGGGCCGAGGTCCTCGCGTCCTCCAACGACCAGGACGTGGAGCAGCACGTCCGGATGGCGCGGATGGCCTTCGCCAAGGCCAAGGCCGAGGTCGAGTTCGGCCGCGACGTGGTCCTGTTGATGGACAGCCTGACGCGCCTCGGCCGGGCGTTCAACAAAGCGGTGCCCTCCAGCGGCCGGACGATGTCGGGCGGCGTGGACATCAACGCCCTTCAGGAGCCGAAGCGGATGTTCGGCGCGGCACGAAACATCGAGGGCGGAGGCAGCCTGACGGTCATCGCCACCTGCCTCGTCGATACCGGCAGCCGCATGGACGAACTCATCTTTCAGGAGTTCAAGGGCACCGGCAACATGGAGGTGGTCCTCAACCAGGAACTGGCCGAGCGCCGCCTGTGGCCGGCCATGGACGTGCTGTCCTCCGGCACGCGGAAAGAGGAGCGCCTCGTGCCGCCCGACGATCTCCAGAAACGGTTTCTGATTCGCCGGCGTCTGGCCGGGTCCAAGCCCGTCGAGGCCCTCGAATCTCTGCTTTCGGCCATGTCGAAGTACCCCTCGAACCGCGAACTCCTCGACGCCATGACCGTGCAGCCGTAAGAAGGTTCCAGGAACCTTCCTGCCTGGTTGCGGCTGTTTTCGTGTGTCTGTCCCCTGGGATGGTCACAATTTGGTCACAAGGCCTCTGCGCGGGGCTTGTTCTCGTTGGTTTCTGTCGCCGGCAACTGCCACCGCAGTACGCGCCCGCCGAACGGAGGCGTGGTAGAAGATCACGCTGGTTCTGTCAACGGAAGCGGATCCAAATCCCGGACCCCGAGGTTGACACCTTGCTGCCTGCGGGACACTGTGGCCTGCGAATGGGGCCGGGGCGACTATCGTAATCTGGTGCGTCCCAAGCGACGACACCGAATAGACGGCTGGAAGAAATCCGCCTCGGGAAACCTGGGGACGGTACCCATGTTTTCGCTCGGTGGTCATGGTTGCGTGGGCGGCCGCCCTGTCGCGGGGTCAGACATCGGCCGCTCAGTGCCTCAAGCCGGGCCAGGAAGGACGCGTCGCCCGCCGGGCGGCCCGTCCGGGTCCGCATCCGCAGCCGGCTCAGGACCGCCTCATCCTCGCCCTGCCGCAGCCGGAAACCTGGGGACGGTACCCATGTTTTCGCTCGGTGGTCATGGTGGCGGACGTTTGCGTGGGCGGCCGCCCTGTCGCGGGGTCAGACATCGGCCGCTCAGTGCCTCAAGCCGGGCCAGGAAGGCCGCGTCGCCCGCCGGGCGGCCCGTCCGGGTCCGCATCCGCAGCCGGCTCAAGACCTCCTCATCCTCGCCCTGTCGTAGCCACGCAGACCAGTCCGCGACCACACCGCGCGCCTCCAGGTCGCCGCCCACCAGCGGGTCCCGCCGACGCCCCACGTGCGCCGCCGCGCTCGACCACGGGTACCGCTCGGCCCGCCTCACTAGGCCGGCACGCACGGGATTGCGTTCCACGTACCGGACGGCTTGCCACAGGTGCTCTTCGTCAAGGGGGCACGAGTGGTACCGGCCCTGCCACAGGTGCCCGCTCGTGTGCAGCCGCCGGTTGACGTGCTGGGCGTACCGCATGTGGACCGGCTTGAAGGTGGCGGCCAAGGCATCGGGCTCGCGTGGCACCGCCACGAAGTGCACATGGTTCGTCATAAGGCAATAGGCCCAGATCTCCAAGGCGTGGGCACGGGAGTATTCGAGCATCAGGAGCAGATACCGCCGGCGGTCGGCCTCCTCGAAAAAGACGTCCTCGCGCCGGTTGCCGCGCTGGGTGACGTGGTGCGGCACATCCGGCATCACGATGCGTGCCATGCGAGGCATGGCCCCAGCCTACCCGCCACGTACCCCCACGCAAGCGAAAAACATGGGTACCGTCCCAGGGTTGGCAAGAGTGACGGCGACACACATGGTCACCCTGCGGGATGACCATGCCACCTCCACGTACCCCCAGGCAAGCGGAAAACATGGATAACGTCCCAGGGTTGGCAAGAGTGACGGCGACACACATGGTCACCCTGCGGGATGACCATGCCACCTCGCCGGCAGCAAGCAACAACCGACGAACAGGGAGCGTTCAACGCTGAACGTTGAAGGGACGGCAACGGCGGACCACGCACGGCCGGTCAAGACCGGCCGTGGCACACGGCGCATGCTTTCGCGAGCGAAAGCATGGCGCCCTGGCCTCCAGCCTCCGGTCTCCAGCCTCCGGTCTCCGGCCTCCAGTCTGATTGCCGCGGCTGGCGGCGTGCAAAAAGTTCGGCGCGGTGAACAAAATGGTCTAAACCTGACCCCCCCTCCGACACAAAATCAGACGACTCGGGAATCATAACTCTCTGTTGGCCAAGTGTTTGCGTTTTTCTCCCTCCTGCAGTGCGACCGCAAAGGGGCTCATTCCTGAGCGCGCCATCCTTTTATGGAGCGGGTGTGGTACCCGCCGCTGGGATGTGCCGCCATGCCCAAGAAGGCCGTCAAACAATGCAGCAGGTGCGGCCGGGTCAAGCCGCTGACGGCGTTCACGCCCGCCAAGCACTGTCGCGATGGCTACAGGGGACAGTGCCGGGCGTGCAGGGCGGCGTACATGCGCGAGTGGCGGCGGCGGAACCTGGTCTACGCCCGGGCCAAGGCCCGGCGCCAGAACCGCAAGCGGCGGGAGTGGCTCATCGCCTATCGCCGCAACCCCGACCGCCAATTCAAACAGGCCGTGCGGAACCTGACGTACTGGGCCGTCAAGGTCGGCCTGTTGCCGAGGAAGAACCGGTGCGAACGGTGCGGGGCCGGCGGCAAGGGGGTGCGGCTGAACCGGCATCATCCCGATTACAGCGATCCGCTGCGCATCGTGTGGCTGTGCACGTCGTGCCACGGTGACGTGCATCGCAAGTATGGGGAGAGTGATTGAGCGACGGAGGGTACGGCGCGTGGGTGCAAACACCCACCGTACGGCTGTGCGGGCCGTCCCACACGTGCGCAAACGCGTGGGTGTGGTACTTTTTTCAGGCGAGCGCAGGGGGTTGTAGCGCCGGGCTTTATGCCCGGCGGCCGTTGGCGCCGGCCAGGATGCGCCGGGGATAAACCCCGGCGCTACGGCCAAGCGTAGGAAATCGTCCCATGCCAGAAATCGTTGCCACGCCCAAACGCCTTTTCGGCCGGATTCGCTGCAGTTGCCGCCGGGTCCATGTCGATAGCCCATCAGGACGGGCCCTTGAATGGGCTCCCGGGGCTCCGGACGTATGGTCCCGGCCGTTCCGACGGACGCTGCGCACATGCGGTTCGGAGGCGCCTCCCCCAAGGCGTCGGCAGCACCGGCCGCAATCCCACAGACGCTTTCGCGGGGGCAGGAAGCGCGCCCGTGATGGACTGGGAGGAAGTCGATGGCGCGTCGGAAGGCAAGCGGCATTCCGCTGGCGGAGGTCCTGTTCTGTCTGCTCATTCTCGGACTTCTGGCGGCGGTTGCGATTCCTTCGATCATCTACTCCGGCGACACGCGGACCGCTGCCTGCAGGGCCAACGTCGAACTGCTGAACCAGAAGATCCGGCTCTACGCCAGGGCGCACAACGGCTGGACGCCCGCCGACCAGGCCGAGTTCCGGCAGATGATCGCCGCCGACCAGGACTTGCGGGGCAGCCTGCCGAAATGTCCGTACGGCGAGCCGTACGTGTTCGATCCGGCCAGCGGCCGAGTCGCTTCGCACAGGCACGAGCGATAAGGGTAAAGCAGAGGATCGCCGCACACAGAGCGGTTAGCAAGCGCGGTACGGGTGAGGGGTTTCCCGGCCGCGTCACAGGGGCGGGGCAACCCAAGGGGCGCCCCGCCCTCTTTTTGGGCTCACCGAGGCCGTGCGCCTAGCGCACCTTTGTCAACTGCGCCTCGCCCCTAAATGCGGGTAGCGCGGTGGGCAGTCTTGCCCACCGCGCGGCGCCCGGGACTGGACACCGCGTTGCGAGTTGTCTATATGGCATCGAAGTTGACAAATTAGCTTTAAGCAGGAGCGATGAAGTCAATCCGAATTCGGCGGCTGATCCCGGCGCGCCGGGACACCCGAGTCCGTAGCGCCGGGCTTTATGCCCGGCGGCCGCCCGTCAGGCCGACGGCGGTTCGGCGCCGGGGATAAACCCCGGCGCTACGGCCGTTCGGAAAGATTTCCTCGCTCCTGCTTAGGTGGCGAGGCGCCGGATCGCCTTGGCCCCGATATCGGTCCGCCAGTGGGCACGGTGAAAGTGTATGGCACGAACGGCTTCGTAGGCGCGGTCGCGGGCCTCGGTGATGTCGGCGCCCAAGGCCGTCACGCCCAGGACGCGGCCGCCGTCCGTATAGATTTTGCCGTCCTCGGTTCGGGTGCCGGCGTGGAACACGACGACGTCGTCCATCGCGCCGGCGGCCTCCAGGCCTGTAATCTCCTTGCCCTTCTCGTACGGCCCGGGGTAGCCGCCGGACGCCATGACCACGCAGACGGCCGGTCGGGGGTCCCATTCGAGGGTAAGTTCATCGAGCCGGTTGTCAATGGTGGCTTCGAGGGCTTCGGCGAGGTCGCTCTTCAGGCGGACGAGCAGCGGCTGGGCCTCGGGGTCGCCGAAGCGGCAGTTGAACTCCAAGACCCTTGGCCCGCCGGCCGTGACCATGATGCCGGCGTAGAGCAGTCCGTTGTACGATGCGCCGGCGGCCTTCATGCCGTGGACCATCGGGACGAGAATCTCGCGGTCGATCTGTTTCTGGATGCCTTCCGTCACGACGGGCGCCGGGCTGTACGCGCCCATGCCGCCCGTGTTGGGGCCCTCGTCGTTGTCGAAAACGGGCTTGTGGTCCTGGGAGGAATCGAGGCTGTAGATGGTCGCGTTGTCGACGAGCGCGAGGATCGACGCTTCCTCGCCCGAGAGGCGTTCCTCGACGACCACCGTGTCGCCGGCATCGCCGAAGGCGTTCCCGTTCATGATGGTGGCCACGGCGCTGCGTGCCTCGTTCTGGTTCTTGCAGACGAAGACGCCTTTTCCGGCAGCCAGCCCGGACGCCTTGACGACGAGCGGTTCTTCGTGGTTGTCGATGTAACGGAGGGCGTCGGCGGCGCTCTTGAAGGCTTGGTGCTCGGCCGTCGGGACGGACGAGTGTATCATGACGGCCTTGCACCACGCCTTGGACCCTTCGGCCTGGGCGGCGGTTTTGCTCGGCCCGAAGATGCGCAGGCTTTCCGCCCGGAACACATCGACGATGCCGTCCACGAGCGGCTGTTCGGGGCCGACCACCGTCAGGCCGACCGCCTCGGCCTTGGCGAACTTCAGGAGCCCCGCGATGTCGTCGGCCGCAATGTCCACGCACTCCCCCACCGCCGCGCTGCCGGGGTTGCCGGGCGCCGCATAGAGTTTGGTGCAGTTCTGCGACTGGGCGAGTTTCCAGGCCAGCGTGTGTTCGCGTCCTCCGCCGCCGACGACGAGAATCTTCATCGTGCCGTCTCTCCCTGGTGCCCCATGACGTGCAACTCGCATTCTAACCGCCGGCGACGCCGCTTCAAAAGAAATCGCGTTCTTCGAGCGTCGGCGGGTGTGGCAACGATTTCCGGCAGGGCTATTGTGCCCAGGGCTGGGCGGGCCTGTCATTTCGACCGAGGTCGCCTTGGCGACCGAGCGGAGAAATCTCGCCGTCCGAAACAGCCAGCGGCGAGACCCCTCGACTCGCTGCGCTCGCTCGGGGTGACAGAGACCATCGTCGGCCCGCCGGCATTTGACGCCGGGCGGCAGGCGTGGTACAACGTGCCCTGCCTCGCGGCACAGGCCGGCGCACCGCCGGTACTTCAGTAAAAAGGACACGCCGAACATGAACGTCCGCATGACTCGAAGAGAACTGATGCGGCTGCTGAGTGCCGCAGGCCTCGGCACGGCCTTTGCCGGCACCGTGGTTCCCGAAACGTCGGGTGAAGCGAAGGGCACGCCCGTGCCGGAACGCAAGCCGATTCAACCGACGACCCGTCCGCACCCGCCGGCCGTGGTTCGAGACGGCACGGTGGTTCAACCGGAGCGGACGCTGCCGGTTCTCCACGAGACGGACGTGCTGGTCGTCGGTGGTGGCGCGGCCG
The DNA here is from genome assembly GCA_964449275.1 of uncultured Anaerolineales bacterium. Classification (GTDB taxonomy): domain Bacteria; phylum Planctomycetota; class Phycisphaerae; order FEN-1346; family FEN-1346; genus JAUVZF01. Next base: position 23,715 of record CAYVAM010000033.1, on the reverse strand, counting down.
GTTTTGCCGCTGCCGTCGCCGCCGCACGCGCCGGCGCCAGGACCGCCCTCCTCGAACGGTACGGCTACTTCGGCGGTCTGTGGACGGGCGGCCTGGTGTTGTTGGTCATTGGGACGCACGCCCGCGACGGCGGCAAACTCAGGAAGGTCGTCCGAGGGATCGGCGACGAACTTCTCGAGCGCCTGACCACGATCGACGGCGGCATCATCAACCAGCGACCCGGACGATTCAACCCGACCGTGGACCCCGAAGCCACCAAGTACATGATGGACGAGATGGTACGCGAGGCCGGCGTCAAGGTCTTCCTGCACTGTTGGGGCGTGGACGCCGTCATGGACGGCCCAACCGTCCGCGGCGCCGTCTTCGAGAGCAAGGCCGGTCGGCAGGCCGTCCTGGCCGGCGCCCTCGTCGATGCCACCGGCGACGGCGACATCTTTGCGGCCGCCGGCGCCGAGCACGAGCAGCGGCTTCACGCGATCGGACTCGTGCATCGGCTCGGAAACGTGGACCGTGTGGACCGGGCGAAACTGAAAGGCGCCGGCAAGGCCGATGGCCGCAAGATGCTCGGCGCGCCAACGCCCCTGCCGAGCGTCACCTGGGTGAACCTGCGCGGGCCGAGCACGAACGGCCTCGACATCGAGGAACTCAGCCGTCTCGAACTCCAGCATCGCCGCAGCATCTGGAAACGCGTCCAGGCGCTTCGCCGGATGCCCGGCGCCGAGGACGTCTTTCTGCTCGACGTGGCCCCGCAACTGGGCGTACGGACCACGCGCCTGCTGGCCGGGACGCATCAACTTACCTACAAAGAGACACGCGAAGGCAAGCGTTTCGCCGACGTGGTGGCGGTTGGCGGGGCACAGGGCGCGCGGCACGGCGAGTGGCCGATTCCGTACGGCGTACTCGTGCCCAAGAAGGTCGACGGCCTGCTTGCCGCCGGACGCTGTGTGTGCGTGGACTCGAAACTGATAGAAGACATGCGGCTGATTGCGGCGTGCCTGACGACCGGCCACGCCGCCGGCGCCGCGGCCGCCCTCGCCGTCCGGAGCCGATGCCGACCGCGCGACGTCGACATCGCGAAACTCCAGACGTTGCTGACCGACCAAGGGGCGTACCTGGGCCTGTGAGCGCGGAGCGGCGCATGGGGACACAAACGCCGTCAGGTCGGTTGCGTCGGCGGCTTCGTCTTGCCGTCCGATGCGCCGCCGTGGTCGTGGCGGTCGTGCTGGTGTCGGCGATGCTGCCGTGGCCGGACTCGCCGGTCGTTGTGCCGGCCGCCAGTCCGTTCGTGGCGGTCTCGTCGGTGATTGCGGCACGGGCCGTGGGCGTGACCGGGCTCCTCGCGGCGCCCGTGCTGGCCGTCTCGCTCTTTCGTCGGCGATGGTTCTGCCGATGGGCGTGCCCGGTGGGTCTCGCGTCGGATGCGCTGGGGCGTCTGCGTCCGCGAGCGCGGCCTCGCTTGGGGAAGTGGCCGCCCATCGGGCAGTGGATCGTGCTCGTGACGCTGGGCGGCGCGTGTCTCGGCTATCCGATGTTGCTGTGGCTGGATCCGCTGGGGATGTTGAGCGCCTTTCTGGGTGTGTGGCACGGGCCGTTGAGTGTTGCCACGGTGCTGGCAGGGACCGGGCTGCCTGTTGTGCTGGTGATCAGCGTCCTCGTGCCGAAGGCGTGGTGCCTGCGCCTGTGTCCGCTGGGCGGGATGCAGGACCTGCTCGCGGCGCCGGTGCGGCTATGGCGCGCCGGGCGCCGGCCGGATGCGGTCGCGTCCTCTTCGGGCGTGTCCGAAACGTCTGCGGACGGTCGGGGTCGGGCGCTGGCGCGGCGGGTTTTTCTGGGAATCGGTGTCGGCGGCGTGTGGGCGACCGCCACGCAGGCAGCGCGCGGTGGATCGGTGCGGCCGCTGCGTCCGCCCGGCGCGCGGGATGAGGACCGCTTTGTCGGCCTCTGCGTCCGATGCGGCGCTTGCGCCCGCGCGTGCCCGGCCGGGATCATCCGGCCCGACCTCGGCGTCTCGGGCGCTGCCGGCCTCCTCACGCCCGTCGTCACGTTCGACCGCGACTACTGCCGCGAGGACTGCCACGCGTGCAGTTCGGTGTGCCCGAGCGGGGCGATTGTGCGGCTGTCGCTGGAGGAGAAGCGGCGCTACGTCATGGGCCGGGCGCGGGTGGATCTCGCGGCCTGTCTGCTGGCCAGCGGGCAGGAGTGCGCCGCCTGCATCACGGCCTGCCCGTACGAGGCCGTGACGCGAGCCACCTCCGACGACGGCTTCTTCTCGATACCGCGGGTGGACCTGGCCAAGTGCACCGGCTGCGGCGCGTGCGAGGCGGCATGCCCGACGTCGCCGCTGAGAGCCATCCGGGTCGAACCGGCGCCGCGGGTGTGACTCTTTTCACTCGCCGGGCGGCAGGGCAAAAAGGTACCAGGAACCTTTTCCCTGAAGGGCCCGGAGGGTGCTACGCAGAAAAGGTTCCTGGTACCTTTTTGCCTCGTAAAGGAACCTTGCTGCGCCCGCCGATTGCTGGCATGATGGTGGACGAACGACGTGGTCCTGCAGCGAAGGAGTTGTCCATGAAGCGGCGAGTCACCGCAACGGTGTGCCTTGGGGGTCTTGCCCTTATGCTGCTGGTCAGTGCTGTAACGGCCAGGGAGGCGGGGCAGTACAAGAGGAATCATCAGAACCAGATCAAGAACCTCGTCGCCGGCAAGGCCGATGCGGCCGTCAAGTTCTGCGAGGGGTTCCTGGAGAAGAAGCCGGACGACCTGGAGTCGCATTTCATCCTGGCGATGGCTTACGCGCAGCAGAAGGATATTGCCAAGGCGATGCAGCACGTCGAGAAGGCCGTGGCGGCCGGCTTGCCCTTCGCGCGGTTCCTCGCCGGACCGCGCCACCTGCTCGCGCCGCTCGTCGAGAGCGACGCCTTCAAGGCGTTTGCGAAGAAGCATCCGACGCCGCTCCTCCACGGTGCCATGGTCGGCAGCGTGACGGACTCCTCCGCCCGCTTCTGGGTCCGCACGGCCGAGGAGGCCGAGGTGGAGGTGTCCGTTCAGCCGGTTTATACGCGGGAAGTGGTGTTGCCCGTGGTCGCCAAAGGCCGGACCTTGGCCGCCGACGACTACACCGCCGTCCTGGAGGTTACGCACCTGGCGCCCGCAACGCCGTATCGGTACACCGTGTCCGTTGACGGCAAGAGGGTGCCGATTGAGGCGTCGGTTTTCCGCACGTTTCCGAAGGCGGGCGCGGCGGCGAAGTTCGACGTCATCTTCGGCGGCGGGGCGGGCTTTACGCCCAAGTACGAACACATGTGGAACACACTGGCCTCACGCAAACCGGTGGCCATGCTCTGGCTCGGCGACAACATGTACAGCGACGCCCCCAAGATGCCCGAGATGCAGCGGTACTGCTACTACCGGCGGCAATCGCGGCCGGAGTTCCGACGGTTCGTCGCCGCCACCGCCAACTACTCCATCTACGACGACCACGACTTCGGCACGAACGACTGCATCCCCGGCCCCGACATCGAGGACCCCCCGTGGAAGCGGGCCGTCTGGAACGTCTTCCGCCAGAACTGGGTCAACCCATCGTACGGCGGCGGCCCCAGGCAGCCGGGGTGCTGGTACACCTTCTCCATCGGCGACGTCGATTTCTTCATGCTCGACTGCCGCTACTACCGGACACTCAAGAGCAATCCGCCGACGATGCTCGGGCCGGCCGGGAAGGAGTGGCTCAAGGGCGCGCTTCGAGCCTCGAAAGGCGCCTTCAAGGTCCTCGCCTCGTCCGTGCCGTGGGCCTACGGGGCCAAGCCCGGCTCGAAAGACCCGTGGCAGGGCTACAAGGAGGAACGCGAGGAGATCTTCTCGTTCCTGGCCGCGAACCGTATCGACGGCGTCTTCCTCATCTCCGCCGACCGCCACCGCAGCGACCTGTGGAAGATCGAGCGGCCCGGCGGCTACGCCCTGTACGAGTTCGAGAGCAGCAAACTCTCGAACATCCACACCCACGGCGTCATGAAGGGCTGCCTGTACGGGTACAACAAGACGTGCTCGTTCGGCCTCCTCTCGTTCGACACCACGAAAAGGGACCCGGAGGTCACGTACCGTATCGGCACGATCGACAACAAAATCGTCCACACGTTCACGCTGAAGAAGAGCCAGTTGACCCATTCCCGCTGAACCGCTGTTTCACGACGTGCGCGGCGGGTCTCCCGACCCGCCGCGAGAAAGAATGAGAGGGACCACGCTATGGAGAAAGCCCTGCAACTAAGTATCGCCATGGGAAACGTGCCGGGACAGTTGGGCCGCCTGTGCCGTGTGCTGGCCCAGGCCGGCGTCAATATCCGGGGGATTTCGATCTCCGACGCCGCCGACTTCTCGATCGTCCGGCTTCTCGCGAGCGATCCGGCTGCCGCCGAGAACGCCCTCCGCGAGGCGGGCATCTGCCTCGTTACGCAGGACGTTCTGGTCGTCGAACTCGATCACCGGCCCGGCGCCCTTGAGGAGGTGGCCGTCCGGCTCGGCGAGGTCGGCATCAACGTGCATTACGTGTACGGCGCCGCCGACGGCGCCGAGGGCAAGGCCGTCCTCGTCGTGCGCGTGAGCGATACGGACCTGGCCCGCCAGACGCTCGGCGAGTTATGACTCCCGACCTGCCGTCGTCCAAATCGCCGCGACTCTCCGGCCCGGGCAAGTGGCCGGCAGAGGACCTCGCGCGGCTGCTTCGGGCTTACGCGTCCGTCCCCTCGCCCCACGTCAAGGTCGGCCCGGCCATCGGCGTGGACGCCGCCGTCGTCCGCGTGGGCGGCACGGACCTGGTCGTCGCGACCGACCCCATCACCTTCGCCACCGACCAGATCGGATGGTACGCCGTCACGGTGAACGCGAACGACGTGGCGGTCTGCGGCGCAACGCCGCGCTTCTTCCTCGCCGCCGTCCTGCTGCCGGTCGATGCGGACTCGCAGACGGCCGAAGCCATCTTTGCCGGACTGGCCGACGCCTGCAAGGCGATGGACGTCCTTCTGGTGGGCGGCCACACGGAACGCACCGCCGGCCTCGACCGGCCTATCGTCTGCGGCACCATGCTGGGCGACCTGGAAGGGCGGCAGCCGGTGACGAGCGCGGCAGCCGAGCCGGGAGACGTGGCGATTCTCACGAAAGGCGCCGCCATCGAAGCGACGGCGCTCATCGCCCGCGAGCGCGGCGACCGGCTCGCCGAGACGGTGGACGCGGAGGTGCTGGAGCGGGCGCGGAACTTCCTGTTCGACCCCGGTATCAACGTCGTGGACGATGCTCGCATCGCCCGAGAAGCCGGCGCTCACGCCCTTCACGACGTGACCGAAGGCGGCGTCGTGACGGGACTGTGGGAGATGGCCCGCGCGTCGGGCCTCGGCATTGAGGTCGATGCCGACCGCATCACCGTTCGCGACGAGACCCGCCTGCTATGCGACGCCGTGGGCATCGACCCGCTCGAAGCCATCGGCAGCGGGGCGCTGGTTGCGGCGGCGCCGCCCGACGGCGCCGAGCAGTTGCTTGCGGCCCTGGCGTCGGCGGGAATCGAAGCGGCGGTCGTCGCCACGTTCGGCGCGCAGGGCGGACCGTGCCGCATCAAGCGCGGCGGCCGCACCGCGCCGCTCGTTCCGCCCGACGCCGACGCCATCGCGGCGCTGTACGAATAGTCGTCGAGCGTGGCGATGCCGCCCGGCCGAGTTAGCCACCGGGCTTGCCCGGCGCGTCTCTCGAAAGGGGCTGAGATGACACAAAACTCGTTGACCAGGAGACGCTTCATGGCAACCGCTGCCGGCAGCGTCATCGGCGCGCTGGGCGCGTCGCGTTTCGGCGCGGTCGGCTTGAGGGCGGCGCCGGGCGAGAGCGGCGGGGACAGGCCCCTGCGGCCGAACATCATCCTCATCATGGCCGACGACATGGGGTTCTCGGACATCGGGTGCTACGGCGGCGAAATCGCCACGCCGAACCTCGACCGCCTGGCCGCCGGCGGCCTCCGGTTCACCCAGTTCTACAACACCGCCCGATGCTGCCCCACGCGGGCGTCGCTCCTGACCGGCCTGTACCAGCACCAGGCGGGCATCGGACACATGGTCGGCAACAAGGGCATCCCGCCGTACCAGGGTTACCTGAACGAGCGATGTGTGACGATTGCCGAGGCGCTTGGACCCGCCGGCTACCACACCCTGATGTCGGGCAAGTGGCACGTCGGCGAGAACCATCCGCACTGGCCGTGCGACCGCGGGTTCGACAAGTACTACGGTCTGATCAGCGGCGGCTCGAACTACTGGCGTCTGGACCCCGGTCGCAAGTTCGCCCGCGACAACGAACCGGCCAAGCCCGAGGGCAAGGGCTTCTACATGACCGACGCCTTCAGCGACCAGGCCGTGGCGATGCTCGAAGAGGTCGGCCGCGACCCCCGAAAACCTTTCTTCCTCTACGTGGCCTACACGTCGCCGCACTGGCCGCTTCACGCGCATCCCGAAGACATCGCTAAATACAAGGGTAAATACATGAACGGTTGGGACGCCCTCCGCAAAGAGCGGCACGCCCGCATGATCCGGATGGGCATCGTCGACAAGAAGTGGCCGCTCACGCCGCGCGACCGGCGTGCCCCGGCGTGGGAAAGCGTCAAAGACAAGGCGATGCGCGACCTGAAGATGGCCGTCTACGCCGCCCAGATCGACCGCATGGATCAGGGCATCGGCCGCATCCTCAAGAAGGTCAGCGAACTCGGCAAGCAAGAGAACACGCTCGTCCTGTTCCTGGCGGATAACGGCGGGTGCGCCGAGGAGATCAACCGCGGCAAGAAGGGCGTGCCGCCGGGGCCCGCCGACTCGTTCCTGAGTTACGGCCTGCCGTGGGCCAACGCGTCGAATACGCCGTTCCGCCTGTACAAACACTGGGTGCACGAGGGGGGCATCTCGACGCCGCTCGTCGCGTACTGGCCCGCCGTCATCAGGAGGGGCGGCGCGATCACCCGCGAGGTCGGCCACCTTATCGACATCATGGCCACGTGCTGCGACGTGGCCGGCGCCGAGTATCCCCAGACTCACAAGGGCAAACCCATCACGCCGTGCGAAGGCAAGAGTTTGCTGCCGATTCTCAAGACCGGCCGCCGCCAGGGACACGAGGCCATCTACTGGGAGCACGAGGGCAACCGGGCCGTCCGCATGGGCAAGTGGAAACTCGTCTCACGCCACCCCGGCAAGTGGGAACTCTACGACATGCAGGCCGACCGCACGGAACTGGCCGACCTCGCCGGCACGCATCCCGACGTCGCCGAAAAGATGACGGCCATGTACCAGGCCTGGGCCAAGCGCTGCGGCGTCGTCCCGTGGAGCACGTTCGCCAGAAAGAAGAAGAAGGCATGAGAACGCACCAGACGGCCGCCTTTGTCGTCGCCGTGCTGGTTGCGGCGACCGCCGCGCTTGGCGCCAAGACGGTTCCCGATTGGCGCAACATCCGGACCGGCCGCGAGATCCCGAGCGAAGGCTACGCCGACCAGCCGTACGTCGTCGGTACGCGCGGCGGCGGGTGGCTCTGCGTCCTGACCACCGGCAAAGGCAAGGAGGGCCAGAAGGGCCAGCACATCGTCTCGACCACCAGCAAGGACCGCGGCAAGACATGGACACCACTCGTCGATATCGAACCGGCCGACGGGCCTGAGGCATCGTGGGCCGTCCCGTACGTCAACTATTACGGTCGCGTTTTCGCCTTCTACACGTACAACGGCGACCGCGTCCACACGCTTGGCGGCAAGACGATCCGGGCCGACACGCTCGGATGGTACTGTTACCGGTACAGCGACGACCGCGGGGGCACGTGGTCGAAGGAGCGTTACCGGCTGCCGATGCGCGTGGCCGACTGCGACCGCGCCAACGACTGGCACGGCGGCGTCCAGATGTTCTGGGGCGTCTCGAAACCCATTCGCGCCGGCAGCCGCATGCTGTTCGCCTTCACGAGACTCGGCAAGTACATGCTCGGCAGCGGCGAGGGCTGGCTGTACGGATCCGATGACATCCATTATATCCAGAAAGACTCGGCGCGACCGACGTGGCAGATTCTCCCCGAAGGCGGCCGCGGCATCCGGTCGCCCGAGTTCGGCTCCGTTCAGGAAGAGCACGTCGTTGCAGCGCTCCGCGACGGCAGGCTCGTCTGCGTCTTCCGGACGACGACCGGCTACGCCGCCTGGTCGTGGAGCATCGACGGCGGACGCACGTGGAGCGACCCGAAGCGCATGACGCACTCGCCCGGCGGCCGCCCCATCAAGAACCCCCGGGCAAACGTCAAGGTCTGGCGGGCGTCGAACGGCCGGTTCCTCCTCTGGTATCACAACCATAGCGGGCACGACTACGAGGGCCGCAACCCGGCATGGCTCGCCGCCGGCATCGAGAAGGACGGCCGCATCCTCTGGTCGCAGCCCGAGATCGCCCTGTACGACCCCGACCTGAAGACCCGCATCTCGTACCCCGATTTTGTGGAGGATAACAGCCGCTTCTACATCACCGAGACGCAGAAGACGGTGGCCCGCGTCCACGAAATCGACCGGACATTTCTGTACGCCCTGTGGTCCCAGTTTGAGAACCGGTCGGCGGCGTACACAGGTCTGGTCCTCGATCTGCGGGCCGGCAAGTGCGGCCCCGGCGCGACGGCGAAATTGCCGGTCCTGCCCGATTTGTCGGGCGGCGGCGGATTCTCGGTGGGGCTGTGGGTCCGGTTCGACGACCTGGCCGCCGGGCAGACGATAGTGGACACGCGCGCGGCGCGCGGCAAAGGCATCTGCATCGAGACGACCGGCAAAGGCACGCTCTGTCTTTCGATGAGCGACGGAAAGACGCGTGTGCAGTCGGACTGCGACCTGGGCGTTCTCACGCCCGGCGTCTGGCACCACGTGATGCTCATCGTGGACGGCGGGCCGAAGATCGTTACGTTCGTCGTGGACGGCGTCCTGTGCGACGGCGGCGAGACGCGGGAGTACGGGTGGAGCCGATTCCCCACGTCGCTCGGCGACGTTAACGGCAACCGCGACATCTCCCTCGGGCTGAACCTGCACGGCAGTCTCGGCGGGCTGCGAGTTTACAGCCGGTACCTCCGCACGTCGGAGGCCGTCGGCAACTTCCGGGCAGGACGGAACCAGTAGTAACCATCGGAAAGGAGACCGATCATGTTGATCCAACGATTCGCACGTTTTCGCCGTACGCTGGTGGCTTCGATCTCGGTTGCCGTCATGCTGGCCGGCTGCGGCGTGGCCGGAGAGACCCAGCGGCCACAGGGCCCGAAGCCGGCCGCGCCCAAACTCACCGAGGCGGCGCATCCCCTGCGCGACGCGCCGCTTGGGGACGACCCGCTTACCTCGCCGCGCACCGAGTGGTTCCGGTACAGCAAGTTCGGCATGTTCATCCACTGGGGCGTCTATGCGGTGCCGGCCGGCGTGTACAAGGGGAAGGAAGTCGGCGGCATCGGCGAATGGATCATGGACCGTGGCAAGATCCCGATACCCGAGTACGAGAAGTTCGCCAAGCAGTTCAACCCCACCAGGTTCAACGGCGCCGAGTGGGTCCGCATCGCCAAGGACGCCGGCATGAGGTACATGGTCATCACGTCGAAGCACCACGACGGTTTCTGCATGTGGCCGTCGCAGGTCAGCGACTACGATATCGCCGACCGCACGCCGTTTAAGCGCGACCCGATGAAAGAACTGGCCGAAGCCTGCCGCGCAGCCGGCATCAAACTCTGCTTCTACCACTCCATCATGGACTGGCACCATCCGGACGCCAAGGCGCTCGGCTTCCCCACGTACCGCGAGCACCTGAAGGCCCAGGTCAAGGAACTCATCACGGGCTACGGGCCGCTCGGCATCCTGTGGTTCGACGGCGAGTGGATCAAGGACTGGGACCAGGCCAAGGGCGCCGACCTCTACCGGTTTTGCCGCACCCTCCAGCCGAGTCTCATCGTCAACAACCGTGTGGGCAAACGCAAGACCAACGACGGCGATTACGAGACGCCCGAACAGAACATCCCCGCAGGGGCCATCAAGGGACGACTCTGGGAAACCTGTATGACTATGAACAACACCTGGGGCTTCAAGAAAAACGACCACAACTGGAAATCGACAACCGACCTGGTGCGCAAACTCATCGACATCGCCTCCAAAGGCGGCAACTTCCTCCTCAATGTCGGGCCCACCGCCGAAGGGCTCATCCCCGAACCCAGCATCGTCCGCCTGAAGGAGATCGGACAGTGGCTGAAGCGAAACGGCGACGCCATCTACGGCGCCACCGCCAGCCCCTGGACCAAGCATCTCTTCAACGGACGCTGCACCGTCAAGGGCAAGACCCTCTATGTGCACGTCTTCAATTGGGACGGGCCGGTCCGACTGGTCGGCATCAAGGGCGACGTGGTGAAGGCCGAGCCGCTTGATACGCGCCTGGGCGCGGCCAAGTACGAGGTCACGAGCGAGGACGGCGTGCAGGTGCTCACGCTGCACGCGCCCGAAACCCCCGACCTTATCGCCACCGTCATCGCCGTCCACTTCAAGGAGGCGCCGCAGGTTGACCCGGCGCTGGCCTTCGGCCCTCCCGTCAAGCAGGCGCCCGAAGGGAGCATCGTCCTCGTGGCCCGCGACGCCACCGTCCACGGCGAGAAGGCCAAGTACGAGTCGGGCGGCGGGAAGGACAACATCGGGTTCTGGACCGACGCCAATGACTGGGTCTCCTGGTCGGCCGACGTTGCCAAGCCCGGCACGTTCGCCGTCGAGATCACGTACGCGGCGGCCACGGGCTCCGGCGACAGCGAGTACGTCGTGGCCGTCGGCGACCAGCAGGTTGCCGGCAAGGTTGCCGCCACCGGGTCATGGACCGCCTTCAAGGCTGAGACGCTCGGCAAGGTCACGATCGAGAAGGCCGGCAAGATCACGGTCTCGGTCACGCCCAAGACCAAGCCCGGCATGGCCGTCATGAACCTGCGGTCGGTCATCCTGAAGCCGGCGAAGGAGTGAGAGACATGTGGCGGTGGCCGGCGCTTGTGCTTCTTGGCTCAATGTGTGTGCTGGCCGCCCAGGCGCCGCCCACTCAGCCGGAGCAGTACGGCATCCTGACGCCGGCGCCGCCACCGGAGCCGCGCATCGTCGGCGCCCGCATCTTCGGTGTGCGGCCGGGCAGCCCGTTTCTGTTCACGATTTCCGCCACGGGCGAGCGGCCGATGACGTTCGCGGCAAAGGGGCTGCCGGACGGCCTGGCGCTCGATGCGAAGACCGGACGCATCACCGGACGCCTTTCGAGGCGCGGCGAGCACACGGTCATCCTCATCGTGACGAGCGCGGCAGGGACGTGCCGGCGCCGCTTGCGGATCGTCGTCGGCGACCGGATCGCCCTGACACCGCCCATGGGATGGAACAGTTGGAACTGCTGGGCGGAGTCGATTGACGAGGAGAAGGTCCGCGACGCCGCCGACGCCATGGTCACCTCCGGCCTGGCGAACCACGGATGGACCTACATCAACATCGACGATGGATGGCAGGGCCGGCGCATGCCTCCCGAGTACGCCCTCCATGCCAAGGATCGGTTCCCCGACATGAAGGCCCTCGCCGATTACGTCCATGGCCTGGGCCTGAAACTCGGCATCTACTCGACGCCGTGGAAGACGTCGTACGCCGGGTACACGGGCGGCTCGGCCGATCTCGACGACGGCCGCATCACGAAGAAGGCCCACGTCTTCGGGGCCGTCTCGTTTGAGGAGGCCGACGCCCGCCGGTTTGCCGCGTGGGGCATCGATTACCTCAAGTACGACTGGAAGCCGAACGACGTCCCGCACGCCCGGCGGATGGCCAGGGCCATGCGCGAGGCGGGCCGAGACATCGTCTTCAGCCTCTCGAACAGCGCCCCGTTCGAGTTGGCGCGCGAGTGGTCGGGCCTGGCCAACTGCTGGCGGACCACGGCCGACCTCGCGGACACGTGGGCAAGCGTCTCGGGCGTCGGATTCTCGCAGGACCGCTGGCGGCCGTTCGCCGGCCCCGGGCACTGGAACGACCCCGACATGCTCGTCGTCGGCCATGTTGGGTGGGGCCCGTCGCTTCGGCCGACCACGCTGACGCCGAACGAGCAGGTCACGCACATCAGCCTGTGGTGCCTGCTGGCGGCCCCGCTCCTGTTGGGGTGCGACCTGGAGCAACTCGACCCGTTCACGCTGAACCTCTTGACGAACGACGAGGTGCTGGCCGTGAACCAGGACCCTCTCGGCCGCCAGGCCGCCCGCGTCCGGGTGGACGGGCCGCTCGAGGTCTGGGCGAAGGACACCGAAGACGGCGCGAAGGCCGTCGGCCTGTTCAACCGCGACTCGCGGCCGCGCACCGTCACGGTGCGCTGGTCGGACCTCGGCATCAACGGGCCGCACACGGTCCGCGACCTCTGGCGGCAAAAGGACCTCGGCATCTTCGACGGCGAGTTTTCCACCCGTGTCCTGGTGCACGGCGTGGTGCTGGTGCGGATTGCGCCGCGGAAGTAGGCCGGGGCGAGCCCCGGCGATTGCCTGTGGCTCGAACCGGCTTCAGCCGGTAAACTGGCCGATGCCGTTCGAGCCCGACGCGGCGCTGTTGTTCGAGCCCGGCGCGGGAGCGTCGGGTTAGCATCCCTCACCTTGGCACCCAAGCAAGGAGCGAGATCATGATTCGCCTCGCCTTCAGCACCAACGCGTACACCAAGCACACGCTGACCGAGGCGTGTGACGGCATCGCGGCCGCCGGGTACAAGGCGGTCGAGGTCCTGGCCGACCATCCGCACGCCTATCCGCCGACGTATTCGGAGCACGAGGCCCGGCGTCTGCGCGAGCGTTTGGCGTCGATCGGCCTGGAAGTGGTTGCCGTCAACGCCAACACGGCGATGGCGTATTTCACGCCGCTGCCGGCGGAACTGACGTTCGAGCCGAGCCTCATCTCGCCGAACGCGCAGCACCGGCAAGACCGCCTCGACATCTTCCGCGGCGCGATGACGCTGGCGAACCGGCTCGGGGCGCCCGTCGTGACGATCACGGGCGGCCAGCCGCTCTCGGGCGAGGCGGACGAGGTGTATCGCGAGCGGCTGCTGGAGGGCCTGGAGGCGGTCGTTGAGGCGGCCGACCTGGCGGGCGTGGACCTGGCCTTCGAACCGGAGCCGGGACAATTCATCGAGACCACGGCCGATCTGAAGGCGGTCCTGGACGAGATAGACCATCCGCGGCTCGGAGCGAATCTCGATGTCGGTCACGCCTGGTGTGCGGGCGACGATCCGGCCGAGGCCGCACGCACGCTCGGGCCGCACCTCAAGCACCTGCACCTGGAGGATATCAAGGACCGGGTGCACTTTCACCTGATTCCGGGCGAGGGCGGCGAGATCGACTTCCCGGCGATCCGCCGTGCGCTGGACGAGGTCAACTACGCCGGTGCCGCAGCCGTCGAACTCTATACCTACCCGGACGAACCGGACCGCGCCGCGAGGGAGGCGTACAAAGTCCTCTCGCCGCTCTTCCCGTGCTGACGATGCGCGAGGTCAATGGGGGTGGCATGGCCACGCCCGCCACGGCGGGTAAACTTGCGTGGCCATGTGCTCCGGTTGCGCGTGCCGCCATGGCCACCCAACGTCGGGTGGCCATGCCACCCGGCCTGTTCTCGGTTACTCGGCCGGCTCAGCGGTGGTGATGCGGTCGCGGCCGGCTTCCTTGGCGGCGTACATGGCGCGATCGACGCGGCGGATGAGTGCTTCGGCGCTTTCGTCTTTCTGATAGTCGGCCACGCCGATGGAGAGGCTGGTGGCGATCTTGTGGTTGTCGGCCGTGGTGGGCTGGTCGCGCACGCGTTTGCGTAATCGCATGGCGAGTTGCTCGGCGTGTTCGGCGGAGGTGTCCGGCAGGACGACGAGGAACTCATCGCCTCCCCATCGTCCGGGAGCATCCACGCTTCGGACGGTTTCGAGGAGGAGGGCGGCGATGTTCTGGAGTGCGGAGTCGCCGGCGGCATGGCCGAAGCGGTCGTTGATGTCCTTGAGTTGGTCCACGTCGATCATCAGGACCGACAGGGACGACCCGTAGCGCCGGGCCCGGTCGGTTTCGCGGGCCAGGGCTTCCTCCAGGCCGCGACGGTTGGCGAGGCCCGTCAACGGGTCGGTTTTGGCGCGGTGTTCCATTTCGCGGTACAGTTCGACGTTGTAGATGCTGGCGCCGATGAGTTCGGCGATCATCTCGATGATGGGCAGGTCGATCTCTTCGTCGAAGCGCGTGCCGTCCGTCTTGTCGGCCAGGTTCAGCACGGCGCGCACCCGGCCACCGCCTTTCAGGGGCACGATGATGCAGGACGAGGTGGCGTAGCGGTCCTTGAACTGTCGTTCCAAGACCACGTTCGCGGCCCGCTGGTACTCGTCGAAATCGCCGATGAGGAGCAATTCGCCGGTGCGGACGGCGACGGCCGTGGGCGTGTGCTGGCTGGCATGAAGGTCCACGCGTTCGGCAATCGGCAGTTTCGGGGAATTGTTCTGGAGGACGAGCCGGTCGCCGTCCGCATCGTACAGGTAGAGGCTGGCGCGGCTGGCGTTAACGAGGGCCGGGAGTTGCTCGACGCAGACGGAGGCGATCTGGTCGAGGTCCAGGGAATTGATCCGGCGTGAGAGGTCGGCCACGTCGTGGATTCGCTGGAGGGCCTGGTCGAGGTTGTGGCGCTGCTGGGTGAGGGCGCCGGTCATCTGTTCGGTCTCCGCGAGGCGCGCCGACAGACGGCTGTTCTGTTCCGCCAGTTGCTCTACCCGTTGGCCGAGGTTCTCGATGGCGGCGGTGCGTTCGATGTTGCGCGTCCATCCAGCCAGGCGGCGCCCGAGGATGGCGGGCGAAACAGGCGTGACGAGAACGTCGTAGGCCTCGCTGATGGCGGCAGGGCCCAGGCGCTCGAGGGTTTCGGCGGTTCCGACCCATACGCATCGTGCGGCGTGGGTGCGGAGCAGATCGGCCGCCGGCTCTTCGGCCTTCACGGCATCGACGAGCATGAGGGTCGGCTCGCGCGAAGCGATTGCCTTGGGTCGGAGCGTGCGGACGGTTTCAAGACGGAACCCGGCGGGTGGTTTGGCGGCGCCCCAGGCCCGGCGCAGGTCGGCGTCGCCGGTGGCGAGGAGCAGGACCACCTCGCTTTCGGTTTCCGAGAGGTCGGTGTCCGCAGAGTCCGGGTCGCTCTTGTCGGGATGCTCGAGCATGGCGCGGGCAGTGTAACCGGCGTGTTGGGGCTCGTCCACCAAAAACACGGCGGGATTGGGCGGGTCTACGCTGACCCCGAGTTAGCGTTGTAGGCTTAGCCGGGATTCCACCGAGAGCCGATCTGCTCTTCCGGCTTGGTGCCCTTGATAGCCTCTCTCCACCATGAATCCCTTCCGGTGTAGACCTTCTTCATGCCCTGCTTGAACTGCTCGTGACTGAACCACTCCACGTGGCCGTCCATGCAGGAGACGAAGCCTCCGCCGCGGTGCCGGTTCGTGAGGGCGTACTTGCCCGAGTTGGGTGTCATGTAGCCGGTGTCGAAGGCGGAGTTGGGTTCCGGTTTGACGCCGCTCGACTGTTCGATGAAGAGAAAATCGACCGGGTCGAAGTCGGAGATGTTGCGCGATCGCACCCCGCTGATCACGTCATTCGACCACAGTTGGGCGTCCGCATTGTTGCGGTCGATGCCGCCGCCGTACGTGATGCTTGCGTTAATGACGTATGAGGTCGGGGGCTTGTTCGGCTCCTCGACCCTTCGTTTGCAGACGGGGCACACGGTCGCGCTGCCGGTGAGCGAAGCGCCGCAGTAGTCGCATACCGTTTTCTTTCTCGTCACGGCCGTCTGCGGGTTGCGGGCCAGTCCCCTGTTCCTGTCGAGTGGGCAGTACAGGATCTCTTCGCTGCCGATGTACTTGTGCCTGGCGAGAATGCCGGTACTGAAGTCCGCCTGCCTCGCGGTGTTCAGCCCGTACAGCCAATTGCTGGCGCTCGCCCTGACCTGGGTCGTGGCGTACATGGGGAAACTGCCCCGGTGTTCCTCGCAGTATGCACGGACGACCTTGGCGAGTTGCGACAGATTGTTCTGGCACTCGATCTCCGCCATCGAAACGATCGCGCCGCTGATGGCCGGGAAGAGCAGACCCACCAGGACGCCGATAATCGAGATCACGATTAAGAGTTCAACCAGCGTAAACGCGGAATGTTGGCGTTTCACAGTTTGCCTCCTCCAGTCCACCCGCCGCGCACACCTCCTCCTCTTCCATTATACAGGCATACCAAGTGTCCGGTAAATGAAATGTGAGGCGCCCCCGGGGCAGGGCGTGGCCGCCAGTCGTAGGCCGGCCCGACCCGCTATTGGGGGATGTCCGGGGCGCTTCCCAGGCTCCGACGCCAAATGGCTTGCGGAAACCGGGACTCGTTCGTATGGTATAGGTGAACTCGACCGGTACGTGCATTCAACCGGTAGGTGAATCCAGCCTGGGCCAGAGCGTCTACTGTAGTGGAGAACTGGAGGAGTTGCTGCATGAAACGGGTGTGGGTTGCGGTTTGTCTTGCGGTTCTTGTGTTGTCGTCGGCCGTGTTCGCGGCGAAGTCGCCATCGAAGAAGGGCGCTGTGACCGACGAGTCGGTTCGTAAGGCCATCGAAAAGGGCATCAAGTACCTGATCAAGCAGCAGCAGAAGGACGGGGCGTGGAAGGAGAAGAAACAGAACCAGGCCCCGCACCCGTGTGGCCAGTCGGAACTGGCTCTGCTGACACTTATCTACACGGGCGAACATCCTAACCGCGACTATGTTTCCAAGGCACTCGACGCGATCATCGCCCGCCCCCTCGATTACACCTACGCCATCTGCTGCCGCGTGATGGCGCTGGCCCACGTTCAGAACAAACTCATCGGCAAGAAGCGGGACCTCGTCCGCACGGCCCTGAAACGCGACGTCAAGTGGCTTGTGAATACGCAGGGCCCGAAGGGCGGATGGGGATACACCGGCGTGTCCGGCAACAGGCCGAGTGCTCGCTACGAAGACCTCTCCGTGACGCAGTTGGTGATCCTGGCCCTCCGCGAGGCCAGCCTGGCCGGCGTCGAGATCCCGAGGCGCACCTGGCAGCGGGCTCAGAGCAAGTACTTCCGGACGCAGCAGGGCAACGGCTCGTGGAGTTACATCGAAGGCGACAAGGACCAGGGCTACGGGTCGATGACCGCCGCCGGCCTGGCCTCGATCTTCATCACCCTCGACAACCTCGACGTGGCCAGCGGATGCCCGTGCTCCGGCGGACGCTCCGGCACGCGGAACGCCGAGATCGACCGGCGGATCGACAAGGCGCTGGCGTGGCTCGAAAAGAACTTCAAGGTGGACAAGAACCCCAACGGCAAGGCGCGGCGAGAGAACCGCATCCATTACTGGCAGTACAGCGTGGAGCGCGTCGGCGCCGCCGCCGGGTACAAGTATTTCGGCGGGCACGACTGGTTCAAGGGGATCGCCGGGCACCTCATCAAGGCCCAGCAGGGCAGCGGCTCGTGGAAGGGAAACTACGGCGAACTCGTCTCGACGTGTTTCGCCGTCATGTTTCTGTTCAAGGGCCGCGGGCCGATCCTGTTCAACAAACTCGAGTTCGACGGTCCTTGGAACAATCACCGTCGCGACATCCACAACCTGACCGCGTACATCTCGAAGAACAAGGAGCAGATCTGCCACTGGCAGATCGTGAACCTCAAGGCCCCCGTCGCGGAACTGCACGACGCGCCGATCCTGTTCATCACGCCCGAAGCGCCGCCGCCGTTCGACGAGAAGGCCAAGACGAAACTCCGACAGTTCACCGACACGGGCGGCACGATTCTCTTCGAAGCGTCGTGCGGCAACGCGAGCGTCAGGAAGTGGTTCCACGAGTTCATCGCAGAGGCCTGGCCCGAGTGGAAACTCAAGCCGCTCGGCCCGGACCATTACTCATTTGTCGACCCGTACAACCTGCACAGGCGGCCGGAGGTTCTTGGCCTCAACGATGGGCTGCGCACCTTCCTGTTCTATGCCGGCGACGACATCTCCTGCCCGTGGCACCAGAAGGCTTATGCGTCGCGCGGGTACCTCTTCAACTGGGGGATCAACCTGGTCGCCTATGCCACCGACGCCGCGCCGCTCCGCGCGAAACTTGCCGCACGCGACCCGAAGCCCGATGACCGGTACAAGAAGCAGTCGGTGGCGGCGGGTTCCAGGAAAAACCTCCGCGTTGCCCGCGTCAAGCACCCCGGAAACTGGAACGTGGGCGTCCGCTACAAGGGCTTCGGCCGCGTGACCCAATACGTAAAGGACAAGGGCGGCCTGTCGGTCGAGATGAACGAGGGAGGGGTGGCGGCCGGCGGCCTGGGCACTTGCGACGTGGCCTATCTCACGGGCAGCGACGCCTTCGAGATCAGCGCCGCAGACCTCGCTTCGCTGAAGGCCTTCGCCGCCAAGGGCGGGTTCCTGTGGTTCGAGGCCGCCGGGGGGGCGCTGGACTTCAACGCATCGCTCCGAAAACTTGCCCAGAAGGCGGAGTGGCGGATCACGCTCCTGGCCAAGGGTCACCCGCTGCTTAGCGGCCGCATGGGCGGCCCCAAGGGGTTTGACCTGACGACCAACGTCCGATTCCGCCGGGCGCTCAAAGTGGTGCGGACCGGCCGGTCGGAGGCCGAACTGCACGGTGTCTTCGACGGCGACCGCATGATCGGCGTCTACTCGCCGCTCGACATCGTCTTCTCCGCCACGCCGTACCAGGCGTGCATGTGCCGGGGCTACCAGAGTCCCGACGCCAAGGCCGTGGCGACGAACATCCTCCTTTACGCCACAAGCCGCCGGCCGCAGCGGTAAAGCCCCTCTGGAACGGGTGGCATGGCCACGCCCGCCACGGCGGGTAAACTTGCGCGGCCATGGGTGCGTGAGCCGGCTGAAGTCTGCTCATTGCCGCCAGGGCACGAGGGCGCGTTCGTCGCTTCCTTCGTTTCAGCCGTGCCCTTCGCAAGGGCAGCCTTCACGAGCGGGATCCACATCTCGTATCCCTTGCGGTTCAGGTGGAGCATGTCCTTGAGGAAGATATCGGTGCGGGGGGCGCCGTCGGCGCGCAGCATCGGCGTGGCGACGTCGATGTAGGTCAGGCCCGCCTCGGTCTCGGCGTATTCGCGGACCATCCGGTTGGCCTCTCTGGCCTTGGGCCAGACTTTGGTGCGGCGCGGGCTCGGCTTGATGGCGAGGAAGTGAATGGGCACGCGCGGCAAGGCCTTTCGGACCTTCGCCACGAACGTCTTGTAGTCCGCGAGGACCTGCTCGGGCGTCTTCCCGGCCCACACGTCGTTGTCGCCGGCGTAGAAGACGATCTGCCTCGGCCGGTAGCGGATGACCAGCCGCTCGGCGTAATGGATCTGGTCGGAGATCTGGCATCCGCCGATGCCGCGCGCGATGGCCGTCATCGGCTTGAAATCGTCCGGGATGCGCTTCCACATGCGGACCGACGAACTGCCGACGAACAGCACGGCCCCCTCGGGCGGCGGCGACTTGCGGTCCTGCGCCTCGTACGCCTCGACCTGGCCTTCCCAACGGTTGGCGCTCTTCGCGGGTGTCTCGCCTGCGAAGGTGTCTATGGCGGCACACAGTGTGCCGGCAAGAACCAGGGTGATTGCCGCGGCAACGCAGAGTCTGCTGCGCATTGCGCCACTCCTTTTTGCCATGTAGCGTTCCGTCCGGTCTGCCTGTCCCGTGCGGCGATGCCGCCATCCTACCTGATTCTGCAAAGAGGTCACGCGCTGTTTTGCGCGTCATCCCGCACGCTCGGTGCTGGGAAATAAGTATTGACGGCCGGCGGCGGCGCTGCGAAAGTATCCGTCCCGGCGCGGCTGCCGAACTGTGCCGAGCGGCGGCGCTAATGGCCCTGCGAGCGAAGGAAGGAGATTGCCGTGGCACAATTCCACCACGTCGGCGTTCCGACGGACGCCCAGCAGCCTGACGAGTCGTACCTCGAAGGCGGCAAGGTCTACTTCACCGATCCCGAAGCGAGTCCGTACCGTTTCGAATACCTCAGGTTCGACGCCGACAGCCCCATGCCCGAGGCCATGAAGACCAGCCCGCACGTCGCCTACGTGGTGGACGACCTGGCTGCGGCCATGGAGGGCGAAGAGGTTCTGCTCGAGCCCTTCGAACCGATGGAGAATCGTCGCGTGGCGTTCATCGTCAAGGACAGTATCGTGGTGGAACTGATGCAGGAGATCTAGCCCGGCGCCGGGTTCCTGCGAAGCACGTAACAGAAAGGTGGCTCAGGCGATGGCAATGAAAAAGTTCATCAACGATCCGGACAACCTTGTCAGCGAGTTACTCGAAGGGTACGCACTCCTGCACGCCGGCAAGATACGCGTGACCGGCAGCGGCTTGGTCGTCCGCGCGAAGCCTAAGGACGAGGGCAAGGTGGGCATCGTGACCCTCGGCGGCAGCGGCCACGAGCCGGCCCTCAGCGGGTTCGTCGGCGAAGGGATGCTCGACATCAGCGTGGCGGGCGAGGTCTTCGCGGCTCCCGGTGCGCCGGCGTGCCTGGAGGCGCTCAAGGCCGCCGAACGCGGCGCGGGCGTCCTGTTCGTCGTCCTCAACCATCCCGGCGACGTCCTCGCGGCCAACCTCACGATGGAGATGGCCGAGAAGGAGGGGCTGAACGTCAAGCAACTCCTCACGCACGAGGACATCGCCGGCGGCCCGCGCTCCGAGCCGGAAGGACGCCGCGGTCTGGTCGGCTGCATCCCCATCTACAAACTCGTTGGCGCGGCGGCCGAGGCCGGTAAGACGCTCGACCAGGTGTACGCCATCGGCGAAGCCTACGAGCGGAACATGGCCACACTGGCCGTAGCCGTTACCAGCGCCACCCACCCTGCCACGGGCGAGGCCATGTTCGAACTGCCCGACGATGAGATGGAGATCGGCATGGGCCAGCACGGCGAGGCCGGCACCGGCCGCATGAAACTCAAAAACGCCGACGAAACCGCCGAAACCATGCTCGAAATGCTTCTGAACGACCTCAACGTCCAGTCCGGCGACCAACTCCTCGTCATGCTGAACGGCGCCGGCGCGACGACACTCATGGAACTGTTCATCATATTCCGCCGCGTGCACCAGGTCCTCACGGCGAAGGGCGTCAAGATTGCCTGCTCCCGCGTGGCCGAGGACCTGACCGTCCAGGAGATGGCCGGGTTCCAGATGCACGTCGGCCGCCTTACCGATGAGATG
This sequence comes from uncultured Anaerolineales bacterium, assembly GCA_964449275.1. Lineage (GTDB taxonomy): Bacteria > Planctomycetota > Phycisphaerae > FEN-1346 > FEN-1346 > JAUVZF01. The sequence goes on along the minus strand of CAYVAM010000033.1, from coordinate 2,492 downwards.
GTTGACCTGTGGAACGCGCCCTGCGACACGCCGTTCATGACCGTCCGGTAGGCGGGCCGATGCCGCGCGGTGGCCCAGAACAGATGGGGGGAGCCCATGGCCGGGACGATCGGTTACGATGAAATGGTCCGGATGCTTCGCGGCGCAGCCGAGAAGGTGGCCACCCAGCACGGAATGCTCTCGAAACTCGACGCCGCCATCGGAGACGGGGACCACGGCACCGCGATGAGGCGGGCCATGAGTTGTCTCGTCAAGGCCGTCGCCGACAACCGGTCACGCGACTTGGCGAGCGTCCTGAACGACGTCGGCTGGGCCATCCTGAGCGCGGGCGGAGGGTCCACGGGACCGCTTTTCGGCACGTTCTTTATGGGCATGGGCGAGGGCACGGCCGATCACGCGACCCTTGATGGGGCGGCCCTGGCCGATGCGTTCGAGGCGGCGCTGGCCGCCGTCAGGAAGCAGACGAAGGCCGAACTCGGCGACAAGACGATCATCGACGCCCTCGTGCCCGCCGTCGAGGGTCTGCGTGCGGCCGTGGAGGAAGGACTCGAACCCGCAGCGGCGCTCGAAAGGGCCGCCCACGCCGCCGAACAGGGCGCTGCCTCAACCAAGGATATGCAGGCCAGGTTCGGCAAAGCCAAGAACCTCGGCCAGCGCACGCTCGGAACGCCGGACCCCGGCGCCACGTCGGTCAGCCTCATTTTCCGAGGCTTCGCCGACGGCTTGGCCGCCGGCGGAACGTGACCGGACCGCGCGGCTGTGCACGTACCGGGATCAAAGCGTTGAAAGGAGACAGTTCGCATGCCGGGACCAGAAGACGCCAAGAGCAAGAAGAACTTCCACGTGGACGTGCCGATGAAGGCGGAGGCGTTCTTCCTCCGCGGCGCGAACGCCCTCGATTGGGGAATGAAGAACCGGCTCAGCCGCATCTTCAATCCCGACACCGGCCGCACCGTCATGCTCGCCTTCGATCACGGGTACCTGATGGGGCCGACCACGGGCCTGGAGCGGATGGACGTGACGGTGGTCCCGCTCATCCCGTACGTGGACTGCCTGATGTGCACGCGCGGGGCGCTGCGGACGTGTATCCCGCCCGAGACCCGCAAACCGGTTTGCCTCCGCGTCAGCACCGGGGCGACCGTCCTGAAGGACGACATGAGCGACGAGTGTATCGGCGTGGACATCGAAGAGGCCGTCCGTCTGGGCGCCGCCGCCATGGCCGTCCAGTGCTACGTCGGCGGCGCATGTGAGCGGCAGACGCTGGACAACCTGTCGAGGGTCATCAATGCGGGGAACTCCTGCGGCATTCTCACACTCGGCGTGACCGCCGTCGGCAAGGAAATGGCACGCGACGCCCGGTATCTGGGCATGGCCAGCCGCGTCCTCGCCGAACTCGGCGCCCACTACGTCAAGACCTACTTCTGCGCCGAGAAGTTCGAGGAAGTGGTGGCGGGGTGCCCGGTTCCGATCGTCATCGCGGGCGGCAAGAAGATCCCCGAACCCGACGCCTTGAAGATGGCTTACCAGGCCATCGACCAGGGCGCCCTCGGCGTCGACATGGGACGCAATATCTTTGCGGCCGAGAATCCCGTGGCCATGGCCCGCGCGGTCCGGGCCGTGGTCCACGACCTCGAAAAACCCGAAAAGGCGTACGAAATGTACCGGGACCTGATAAATGGGAACCAAGAGGACTGAGAGCCTCACCCGGGACGCTTTGATCCCAACGGAAAGGAGTCACGAATCATGGCGGATGTCACAAGGCGGAAACTGATGGCGGGCCTGGCGGCGAGCGCGGCGGCGGGCATGGCGGCAACCGGCACGGGCTGTGCGGAGACGAAGGCGGCCAAGAAACTCAGGGCATTTAAGAACGAGGAGTTCTACGATGCCGACGGCACGTTCAACCAGGAGGCCGCCAAGCAGGCCTACTATGAACTGATGGAGTATCACGGCTACCCCAAGTACGACAGCCTCAAGGAAGTCCTGTGGGTCCTGGACTTTGCCGTCGGCCGCTTCACGGACGTCGGCATGGGCGGCGTCTTCTGGCTCAACGAGTGGGTGGAGGAGGGCAAGTACGGCTACCTCGGACACGAGATCTTCCTGCTGCCGGGCCAGATGATACCCGAGCACCGGCACGTCCAGCACGAGGATGTCCCGCCGAAGATGGAAGGCTGGCATTGCCGCTACGGCGAGACGATCCTCTTTGCCGAGGGTGATCCGTCGCCGGACGCCGAGAAGATCATCCCCGCCAGCGAACTGAAGTTCACCACGTGCCGTAACGTGCAACGCCTGGCACCCGGCGAGGTCGGCAAACTCGGAAAGCCGTTAGCGCCGCACTTCCAGGTCGCCGGACCCGAAGGCGAGATCGTGAGCGAATACGCCTCGTACCACTCGATGGACGCCCTGCGGTTTACCAACCCGGACATCAAACTCGACTAACCGGCTCGGATGAGTCTCTTGAGAGTTGCTGCGCGGCGGGTCTCCGGACCCGCCGC
>CAYVAM010000032.1:0-30556 GCA_964449275.1 uncultured Anaerolineales bacterium | reverse complement strand
GAGATCGAGGTGGACCACCCGGACCGGTTCCGAGTGGGCGACCAGCTTCGCTGCGGCGACTCAGAGGAACTCCTCCTCGTCACCGCGGTCGGCGCGAGTACCCTCACGGTGACCCGCGGCTACGGCGGAACGACGGCCGAAGACGTCTCGGCCGGCGACACGATGCACATCCTTGGCAACGCGTCGCTCGAAGGCCAAGACGCCGACGCCGCCCGGTTCACCGTCCGCACGCGGCGGAGCAACTGGACCCAGATCTTCTCGAAGACCGTCCTGGTGTCCGGCAGCGAACTGGCCGTGCGGCATCTGGGCTTGGCCGACGAAGTGGACTTCCAGAAGGCCAAGGCCGTGCGGGAACTGCTCAGGGATCTCGAGAACACCGTCCTGGGTGGCATCTCACCGGAGGCCAACCAGATCGGCTCCGAGACCGTCCGCCGCACCATGAACGGCATCCTGCCGCAACTCGCGACCAACCGCTTCGTCCCCGGCACGGGCGGATTCCCCAGCGGCAACGACCTCGACGAGACCAAACTCAACACGGCCCTGCGGCTGATCTGGGAGCAATCGAGCGGCCAAGTGGACCTGATCGCCGTCAACGGGTACCAGAAGCGTGTCATCAGCCAGTTCGGCGCCGGCTCGCGGGCCTACGCGCCCGAGGACCCGCGGTTCACCAGCCAGGTGGCCATCTACGAGAGCGACTTCGGCGTCCAGCGCGTCGTGCTCTCGCGGTGGGTGCCGCGCGATGCCGTCGTCCTGCTTGACTCGAGCCGCATCCAAGTCCTGCCCCTGGCCGGGCGCAGTTTCCACTACCGGCCGCTGGCAGTCACCGGCGACTTCGAGAAGGGCCAAGTCCTGGGCGAGTACACGCTGGAACTCAGGAACGAGGCAGCCCACGGCGTGATCCGCGGGCTGGACACAGCCTGACCGCTGTTGGGAGGCCGGTCGGTCGCTCCGGCGACCGGCCCCTCCCGCCTCCCCCGCGGGGGTCTGAGATTCGGGATCTCAGATTTGAGATCTCAGATCTGAAAGGCCACGCTCCGCGGGTGAAGCGGGAGGGAACCAAGCCGCGACCGTGAGGTAGCGGGAACGTTCCCCGACCGGAAGTACGAGCGAGCCCGAACCTCGGCAGCAAGGAGATGTCCGATGACCAACTTCTCGACCGATGCTGACCTCCTCAAATGGGAACCCGCCCTCATGCGGGAAATCGTCCTCGACCATCAGTGCTTGACTCAGGGCAGCGGCGCCTCAAGCCAGACATTTTCCGTCGTCGCCGCTAGTGGACTGTTCATCACCAGCAAGGTCCGTGCCGGGCACGTCGTCCATCTCAGAAACGCAGATCAGGGCGTAGATGGGTATTACGAGGTCATCAGCGTCGAAGGCGAGACCGAACTGATGGCCGGCCTGGTCGGTGGACGCGGCGATGAGTGGGTTCCCCTGCCCACGGCCACGGACCTTGAGTTCCGGATTCAGACGTTCGACCCGCAGCACGAGGAGGCGCGCTGGGCGCTCCTGACCCGGTTCGGGCTGGAAACCGACGCCTCCGGCCAAGGCGAGGACTTGGCGCGATGGATCGCCGAGCATCGCAGCCTTCGCCGGGCGAGCGTCGCGCTCGTTCTGGCCACACTCTATCGCGGTCAGGCAGGTAGTCCCGGCGCGCCGGGACAAGAGAGTGGCCTGGCGGTCAAGGCCGAACACTATGCCCGCCTCTACGAGGACGAGGTCGCCAAGGCACGCCTCGTCCTCGACCGCGACGCCGACGGTCGACCTGACGACGTCCGAACGCTCGCAAGCCATCGACTCCGACGAGATTGAGGAGGGTGTGATGAACGTGGCCGATCTTGAAGTTCTGGAAGCGACTCACGAAACGCTCGTGGGCGTCTCGGGCCTGCGGACGGTCCGCCTCATCCGCACGGACGAGTCGGTAGAGATCCCCCTGAGCCGCCTGCCTGCCGCTGTCCTCGAACCGTCCGGGGTCGAGAACGTCGCGTGGCCCGAGACGCCGGTCGGGACGTACCACCTCGTGCACTGGCGCACCCGCGTTCTCGACCGCGCGGTACCCGGCTCGCGGGCGTTCGAGTCGCTCGTTTCTCTCGCCGAGGCCTGCCGCGACGCCGTTGAGGCGAACTCGCTGCTCGGAGGGAAGGCCGAGGACGGACCGCCGTCGGAACGCAACGCCTCGCTCAGGCCTGCCGTGGGCGCGACACGTCTCGGGGCGGTCCGGCTGTGCGAAACCGTCCCGGGCCGTCCGACGGCGCTCGCCTTCGATGGGGCGTCCGGCTATTGGATCGAGTCGATGGCCGGCGCCGCGACGCTGGATGACGAGACTCTCTTCTCCTCCGGTCCCCATGTCGTCGAGATCGGCAGCCCGGCTCGCCGCATCGTGGACCAGACATTCAACGGCCTGACCGGGGGGCTGACCCTCGATCTCGGCGACGGACCGCGCGAAATCCACCAGATGGGCGTCCTGTCAGCCGGGTCGACATCGGCCCTGGCGGTCCTCGAAGCGGCTATCGAGTCCTTCATTGACGGTCGCACCTACACGCTCACCACGCCGGGCGGCGTGGACTTCCCGAACTGTCGGTTGGAATGCTTCGGCCGGCTCGGCCCGCCCCGGGCCGGGACGCAGTGGCACCAGCCCTACAAGATCACGTACCGGCAACTCGCGAGGTGACCGTGTCTTACTCGACCGAAGGCATCGCGCACGTTCGCGTTCGGCCCCTGGCCCTCGATGTCGGAGCCGAGGGCGCCACCGTGGCTCCCGACGCCGCCGAGGTAATGTGGGACTCGACGCAAGAGGGTCGGTGGCACCAGGTCTACGTCAACGGCCAACTGGCGGGTGTGACAGCAAAGCCGGAGGATCGGCGGCTGGCCGTGTCGGCGCCGGTCCGAAGTCAGGACCCCCTCCGGGTCGGTCCAAACAGACCTGCCCAGATGCTCCTTGTCGAGGTCGTCGCAGTCGAAGCGGCAGACAGGTGGACCGATTTCGGCAGTCTGCTCAGTGGGTTTGGTGAAGATGCCGGCGCCCAGGTACGCCTGACATGGCAGGCGGGCGAGTACCTGGACCCGAACCTCGAATCGTTCGACGTCTTCAGCGACGGCCGCACCGGCACGATGGACTACAACACGCCGCTGAACGAATCGCCCATCCCGGCAAAGCCGGGGGGCCTGGCGCCTTGGGGGTACGGTTGCGGCGGCTACGGCGTGGGCGGCTACGGTCAATCGGCCGCGATGTACGAGTGGACGACCGAACTCCTGGAGCCCGGCATGTGGCGCTTGGCCGTGGTCGCCGTGGATGCTGCCCGCAACCGCCTTGCGAGTGCTGCGGAAGTCCAGATTACCGTGGCGCCGCTGCCCCCGCCACCCGACAACTTCCGAGGAACCGCCTACGACGCCCAGACCCAGACAGCCACCCTCGGCTGGGAGGCGAGTTCGGGCCTGTAACCGCATGAGAAAACGGAGGCTCAGAAAAGGAACGCGACATGGCTTCAACGTATACGCCGAACCTGAACCTCGAGAAACCCGGTCACGGCGATCACGTCGGCGACTGGGACGAGGTGCTGAACACGAACTTCGACCTGGTGGACGCCGCCGCATGGCTCGTCCCGGTGCGGACTGACGATCCGGCCTCGCCCGCTGATGGGGAGCAGTGGGTCCGGTCGGACCTCGGACAACTGCGGGTCCGCGTCGGCGAGACCACCCGCAAGGTAGACCTGGAAGCCGTCTGACGAGGAGTTCACGTGTCATGCTGACCTTCCGCATGGACGAGACAAACTTCGCCGAAGGGGACCGCGCCGGCGTGCGCATCGTCGAGGGCGCCGGGCTCAAGGTCGATTTCGACGAGTTCGCCGCCGACGGCCAGACGCTCGGCCTCTGGCACCTGCACGACGGCTGTTGCCAGGGAGAAGGGACCGGCCTGGAGGACTCTTCCGGCGGCGGCCACGACTTCTCGAACTCAGGCGCCGCAAGCGTCGAGGACGGTTACCAGTTTGCTCGCGACGAGGCCGACTACATGGACGCCGCCTTCGCGAGCCAGCCGGCCCGCTCCCAGGTCACGCTGGAGGCCTGGGTCCGGGGCTGGGGCAACCCGAACGGCACGCGCGGCCAGTTGTTCACTCTTTACGACCCCACTACGTGGGGAAACTACATTACCGTTCGGGCCGAGCGCGCCACGAACCCCGCCGGATCGTATTTCAATGCGATATTGAAAATCGGGGGCGGGGCACCAAAGAGCGACATCGTATGGATGAGCGCAGACGTTGCCGACCTGCTCGACTCGGGCGACCCTTGGCACGTGGCGGTTGTCCTGGACGCCGCATCGACCCCCAAGACGTTTCGTCTTTTCGTGAATGGTGTTATGCGTGCTGAAGGTTCCGGTGGGGCGATTGCCGGCCTGCCAGCGGACGATTATCGGCTGCGGCTGGCCCGGGCTCCGGGCGCGAGCGACTACACGTCGGCCGTCCTCGACGAGGTACGGCTCTCCGCCACGGCGCGGTACCCGGCAGACCTCACGCCCGATCGCCTGCTGGCATCCGGGACGTTCACCGCACCCACCTTCGATGCTGTCCGGCTCCAGGCCGACTGGACGGACCTGGTCCGCACTCAGAGCGTGCCCGGGGGCTGCGAAATCGACTGGCAGGTGCGCGCCGGCGACGAGACCGATGTGAACGGAGACCCCCAGGCCCTCTGGCAGCCGTACTCGGGTGACCCGCAGGCGCTGCCCGACGGGCGGTACTTCCAATGGCGCGCCACTCTCTCGGCTTCCGAGGACCATCTAGCCTCGCCGACCGTCGAGTCCGTCGAGACGCTCGCGAGCGAGGCCGGATACAACCTTTACCACGCAAGCGGCACCGGACCCGAGTCCCTCGACTACGACGAGCCTTGGACTCAGGTGGGACCGAGCATAACCGAAGTCGAGACCGACGCGCTCGCCGTCGAAACCGTTCACTGGTTCGGCATCCGCCCCGTCGACACGGATGGCAGGGAAAGTCCCGTGGCGCAAGGCGAGGTCCGCCTGGAGATCAATGCTCAGGGAGAGCAAGAGCCGGACCGGCCGGCTGGGGCCCTTGCCGCGTCCGCTGCCCCCCTGCCCCTCGGCGCAGCAAGGCTCCAGTGGCGGTACAGGATCGGGCTGGGCGGCGTCTTGCCGCAAACCTTCCGGATCTTTGGTGACGGTGGCACCGGCACGATCGATTACGAAACGCCCCTCGATGAGGCGCCATGGCGCGAAGGCCAGTCCTGGTACGCTTGGACGAGCGATCCACTGACACCCGGCGTCGAACATCAACTGGCGGTCCGCGCCGTGACGGCCGGCGGTGTGTGGGATGAACAACCCGCCGTCGCCCGCGTTACTCCCGACGCTGCACCCCCCGGCGAGGTGGACGCCCTCGAAGCGGAGGTAGCCCCGTGACCATAGAGCCGAACACTGCGGCATTCTTCGGACGTTCCAGCGGAGAACCCCTCCTGGCGCCCCCGCAAGTTCAGGTCCGGATCGACGGGCAAGTGGAACCGCGCGTCCGCCTTGACTGGATGGAATCCGAGATGGGCGCCGCGCCGAGAGCCTGGTTCGCGGTCGGCTTCGGGCGCAATCCCGCGACCGGAGACGAGGTCCGCCTGGAGAATATCGCGGCGTCAATTCGGCCGGGCCGGGCGGTTCGCGCCACGCTGCTTCGCAGGGGCGTGTTTCCCGGAGCCCGCAGTGAGGACCTGGTCGTGTTTGAGGGCCGCATCGGACGGATGGAGATGACCCTCGACGCCGACGGCGAGAGCCTTCGCTTTGAGGCTGAGGACGTGGCCAACGAATTGCTCCGGCGGCGCGTCGGTGGACGGCGTACCTGGACGGCCCAAGGAGCCGCCGGCCGCGTCGAAGGCCTGCCCCTGGTATTTAATCCCGACGGCCGACCCAATGCGTCCGGCCAGCCCTATGACCCGGGCACAGGCGGTTCGTACACCATCTTCGCGCCCGACGGGGCCGACGCCTCGGCCTGGACACTGGACGAGGCAATCGCTTACTTGCTCTGCGAATACGGCGCGTCCGAGAATGTGGACGTACCCTCGCCAAGCGAGGTCCGCGCCGCAGTTGACGCCCTCGTGATCCGGGACGTTTCGCTCGAAGGGCAGACACTCGCCGAGGCACTGGGCGCGCTGCTGGAACTCGCCGGCGGCCACATCGTCGTCACGGCTGAACCCCACACGGCTGGTCTCAGCCGGCGGATCGAGATCTGGTACCCCGGCCGCGCGCCGGTCGTCTGGTTTGCCCATCAGCGTCTGGGCGAGCGGTATGACCCGGCCGCCACCGACCTCGCGGGACTGAGCGTCCGAATGCGCTTCGACTCGGCGCCCCGGCGTTACGTGGCCCGCGGTGACACCAAGGTGTACGAATCTACGTTCGACCTGGTTGCCGGCTGGGACGACACCCTTGCGACCTACGACCCTGACGATTTCAGTCCGAGCACCAACTCGAACTTCGACGCCGTCCGCGACGTCTTCCGCAAGTGGGTTCTCAACGAGGCGGGCCAGTACAGCGAGAGCCCGTACGGTCGCGGGCCGGCACCCGACCTCTCGGCCCTTTTCGAAGGCGCGCCCTATGTCCGCCGCCACCGGCGTCTGCTGCCGTGCCTGTCGCGCGACGCCCTTGGGCGAAGCCACGGCGTCTACGTGGAAGTGTCGCTCGACGGCGGCGACGCGTGGGAACGGATGAACCTCGGCGTCCGGATCCTCAAGAACGAATGTGGCCTCTACCTGACGGACGACCCCCTGCCACCGAAATATCTCGCGGCCGCCATGCGAGGGCAGGTGTGTGTCCGGGTGACAGCCACGATTGAGAGCGACGCGTTCCTTGCGGTCGAGTACGCCAGCGAGGCATCGACTGACCTGCCTGGCCGCACGCGCCACCTGAACGTCCCAGCCGGATACCGGTACCGCCGAGTCGCGACCACGAGCCGTTTCTACGGCCGGCCTGGCGCCGACGAAGTGGACGACTCGGCGAGGCTCGAGGAACTCATCCGCGCGGCTTACGAGGCCGACCGGCGCAGTCCGACACCGACCCGTGTCGAGATTCCTTACCTGGCGATGAGCCGCCGCGTTGGCCAGCGCATCCTGGGCATCCGTGGACGGCGGCTGGACCTGGCGCGAGAGCACGGCGCCTGCGCCGCCGCTCCGGTGGCGAGACGGGTCCGTCTTACGTTCGCGCCGGTGCCGCAAACGGAACTCGAACTGGAGTGAGATCGTCATCATGGAAACGGACCGACTCAGGATTTACGCGCCCGGCGCCGCACTGGACAGGGGCGACGACCGTCACCTGGAAGCCGACCGGCCAAAGGACCGGTGGACGGAGATCAGTCCCGGGGGACCGCCGTACAGGGTCCTCTGGTGCCGCATCACAACCGGCGCCCCCGGGAGCCCGGCCGACGAGCGATACTACGCTGAGGAGGTGCGGCCGAAAGGCACCGACGCGGGAGGCCACATCGAGTGGGAAGCCGTGCCTGGTGGGGTCGAGGGGATCGTCGTCCACAACGTCGCCGAGGCCGAGACAGGCACGCACTTGGTGCCCGAGAGCACGGTCGTCCGGGTTGAGGAGCGGCTCGACCGCAGCGCGCCGCCCGAAATGGTGTACTTGACGAACGTGCCGGTAGCGCGCCCGGCGCAGCGGCTCGCACGGGTCGTCTCCTACAGCGGCGGTACGTATACCGTCCAACCGGTCCGCCGAGAAGAAGGCGGCTTTGAGAACGACGGTGACCCGATCTCCGGAGTGCCGAACGTCGGCGAACTCTGGCCCGACGAGGCGGGGTACCTCGCCGGCCCGGACGGTTTCGACCGGTATGTGCGGATTCTTTCGACCCCGGCGGGGTGGACCATCTTGTTGCACCCGCCGCGAATGGTGTGAGGAGTAACCCGATGCCGTGGACCCTCGATCGATGGCCTCCCGAGCCACACGAAGCCCTCGACACCGACTTCATCATCAATGAGGCCCGCGCGGCGCTGGCGGAGCGCGACGGACTCGTCCAGGCCGGATACGTGGCCGATGAATTTGACCGGTGGGACCCGCTCCGCGGTACGCCCACGGGCGGCAACCCGGACCCCGTGCCGACCGTCGCGAACTTCCAATTCGAGATCCAGGAGATGCTGGACCTTACCTGGCCCCTACGTTGGTGGGACCCCAATCGCAACACGCTTTACGCCCTCGCGAGCCTCTGCCAGGACGCCTTCGGCGCCGACGGCTGGTCCTACGACCTGACGGCCGAGGACGGGCAGGGCAACCCCGCGAATCCCTGGACGCCGCCCTATGCGACGATCTTCGGGGAACTGTACGAGACGATCAACCGGTTGGACCGCGTCCGGATTCTGCCCACCGTCAGCGAAAGCGAACGCCGCGACAGCGTGTACCGCCTCACGTTCGGCATCAACAACTGGCCACAAGAGCGGGCAGCGACCTTTGCCATGTTCGACGGGGATGACGACGGTGTCAGCGTGGGCCTTTCGTACGACGTCGGAATGGGCGGCGAAGTGTTCGATGCCGGCGCCAGCGAACAGTGGTTCCTGGAGTCGCGCGGCTTCCGGATGGCTTTCGCTACGGGCGCGCTGGCGGGCTATACCGTTCGACAGGCTTGGCTCGACTTCACGACCGAGGCACCGGAGGGCTCCGCGGATTTCTCCGACACGTTTACTGCCGAGGTTGCCGACGGCGAAGGCACGTCGCTCGATTCCTTCGACTCGGTGGACTACGGACCCAAGCACATCCTGGTTCCCGCCGACTCCATCAACACCGGCGCGGACACGTCGCTGGTGATCCGTTCGACGCGCGATGACCGGGCCGACCGTCCCGCATGGGGCCCCAGCGGGCCAGACTATACGAGCACTTATCGGGAGGGACTGGCCGTGACCGGCCCAATCCGACTCATCGTGGAGGTGGACTTTGAGCACCACGGATGAAACCCCGGCCGATGGTGGTCCGAAGTCTGTCCGCAAGGACACTTTCCAAAATGGGGGATCCTTGTCGGACGGATGCCTTGCGGCACCCGTTCCGGGCCCGTACGTGTCACGCGACGTCTGCGAGGCTTTTCGCCAGGAGCAGCGCGGCGCCAATGCCCGCACGTGGCAGGAGATTCGGATCCTCCGGCGTCTCGTGATCCTGCTCGTCGTGGGAGGCCAACTGTTCAGCGGCGGGCTGAACGTGGCGAGTGTTGGGTACTGGCTCGAGCAGCACGCCGCGCTGCCGCACGCCTCGGCCGTCGAGATGGTAGCCGCCGCGCGGGACGAAGCACGCCAGGACCTCAGGGACGTCCGACGCGAAATGTACGAACTGGTGCTGTCGGTCACGGCCCGCTCTGGGCAACCCATGCCGTTCCCCGGTCCTAACGAAGGAGGTACCGAATGAACCGCGCACCAATGTTCTGCACGTTCGCCGCAGCAGTGCTCCTCGCCCTGGCGGCCGCGGGGTGCGGCACGCCGCCGGCGCTGGAACGGAGCCAGAGGCTGCAATTGGCTGCCATGGTCCAGTACCGTGACGAAATGGCCGCGTATCACGAAAAGGTCACGGCTCAACTGGCCGAGGAGAAGCGGGTCCAGTTGGACACCGCGATGGCTGCCTCATTGGCCCAGTCGGCCGACGCCGAGGGGCAGGTCGCCGTGGCGACCGCGATCGAGAAGTTCGTCAAGCGTGTTGCCCTTGAAGACGAGTACCACGCTGCGCTGGCCCGCCTCGACGGGGAGTTCGCACAGCGCCAAGCCGCCATCCGGCGGGCCATCGAACTCGCCGAGGACACGCTCGATCTCGTGACCGAATACGGGCGCCTGGCCTCCTTGCTGCGGAGCCTGTTCGTACGCGAGGCCGAAGCCCGTCAGGCACTCGATGACTACGAAACAGAAAGGAGCAACAACAATGCAGGAAGCGGAAGCGAACCTGAAACGCACGGCCGTTGAGTTTCTCGAGGCGGCGGAACACCTGGCCGGTCGCGCGGCCGAAGGCACCACCGACCCCCTGGACGCCGTCTCGACCGATCTGTTTGAACTCGGCGACCTTGAACCGGCTATCCAACAGCAGGACCTCGCGGAACTGAAACGCCGCCTACGCAAAGAGAGACTCGTCCCCGAGACCGTTGTGGCGCTCGTCGCTCTGGCGCGGCAAGTGGCCGCCGCCCTGATGGGGGTGTGAGGACAGGAAACACGAGGCGCCGCCGCAAGCCGCCTGCGCGGTTTATCCCGCGCGTTTCGGACACGACGAAGGGCCCGACGGCCTGCGGCATTCTCGAAAGGAAGGTAAACGATGACGGAACTCCTCAAGAGCAAGAAGATGATCCTGAGCCTGATCGGCATCGCCGCCGTGGTAGGCCTGGTGCTGGCTGGGCACGACATCGAGACCGTCAAATGGGTAGGTGGTTTCATCGCGGGCATCGTGGCCAGCCTCAACGTGGGTCAGGGCTTGGCTGACGGTCTTTCCGAGGGACGCACCAGCGCCCTCAGCCAAGAGCGATGACGCGGTGCCGACTCATCCCCGCTTTGGCGGGGCGGGGACCGCGGCCGGGGCGATGGCGCTGAAAGCGCCTTTGGCCGTAACCGAACGCCGGTGGCTGCACTAAACAACTTTGGAGCATCTGTCTTCTTTGGCGCCGAGGCGCGGAGAGGAAAGATGACGAAGCGAGCCGTTCTCACGAGCGCAGCCGCTGCCGGGTTCCTAGTGCTTTCGGCGACGCTGTGCGCTGCCAGGGAGGCAACTCGCAGCGAGCGCCTGACGCAGCGCATCAGGGGCATCGAAAAGAAACTCCGCACCGAGAAGGACACCGGCGAACGCAGAGACCTGATCAACGACCTCGAATCGGCCAAGCACGAACTCGGCCCGAAAGACTCGGGCGACAACCGCATCAAATGCCAAGCCATGTGGCACGACGCGGCTCTGCGCGACGTGGACGCTGCCGTCAGGCGCCTCGGCCTGCGCTCCAGACCCAAAGGCGCCGCCGCCTTGGCCCTCGACGCCCGTCTGGCGACGCGGCGGATGGCGTCGATTGGCCTGGCGCGCGGCTGGTCTTACTCCGGGAGCAGCACGCCTACGAAATACCAGTTCGACGCCCTCGGCGCCTACCTCTACAACAACTTGCCAGCCCTCGACAAACTCTTTGACGAGGTGGCGGCGTATCTTGCCAGGAAAACCGCCCCTATGCCCGAGGACCCCAATCGCCAGGCCATGCTCAAGGCGTTGGGCGAGGTCGAGGACGGCATTGGCCGCATGGCTAAAGCCGTCGAGGACTTCAACACGATCGACGCCAGCACCACGCGCGGCCGCGAGAAGCGGATGAAAACCCTCCCGGCGTTCGTGGACGGCCTGCGGACGGTTCATGAGGCCGAGCGGACGCTTGCCGAACTCGGCGAAGGAATGCAGGCGGGAGAGACGGCCGGGCAGACGCCCGCAGACGCCGCACCGACCGAACCGACCGGCCTGACCGATGCCGACAAGGCCGCCATCGAGAAAACCTGCGAGATTCTCGCCTCTATCCAGGGCCAGGGATGGGACGACATCCGGGCCAAGATGCAGAAGTTCGTCACCCTTGCGGAGAGTGGCCTCAGCGTACCGAGCAGCCGAAAGAAAGCCGAGCAGTTGTTGCACATCCTCGCCGGCACGGCCCAGTACATCAAGGAACTGACCGCCGGCAAGTCTGCCTACCCGGAATACGTGGCGCGGCGGCAGGAATCGCTCACCGAGGCGCTCGAGTACCTTTCAAATCCAATCTACCGGCGGCGCCAGATCTCGCGTCTGCGCCTGATGTGCAAGGGAGGCAGTGACCGCAGGGCACTTGACCGCAGTCCCCTGAGCGGCGAAGCGTGCCGAGGCCTGATGCGGGCCAAGCGGATCCCCGAAGCCGCTTTCGGAAAAGACTCAAAGGCGTACTACCGGCACTACGCGCTTCAGAAGCACACGGACGTGATCGTCGAGGTGCTCGGCAAGATCAACCAGTGGCCGCCGCCCGACATGGCCGACCGGCTCAAGGCCCTCTGTTCGCAGGCTGCCGCCGCTTTTCGGAAGGCCGCCGAAGCCCTTGGAAAGGCGCCGCAGAACGACATCGAAGCCTTGGGAACGGTCGTGTCGGAAGTTGGCGGATTGGCCGGAGACGTCAAGCGACTCGTCCAGGCCGACGAGGCGGTCAAGGCGGCCGCCAAGTACGCGCCCAATCAGGCCGGGCTGCTGTACGAGCAACTCGTCCGCCGGATGGAAAAGATCATCCTGGACCCCTCGGCCGACAAGAAGACGCTGCGTAGCGACCTCGACGAGTTCTTCGGCCCGTTCCGGAAGTTGGCCGAACTTCGGTTGCCCGGGCCGGAGCATTCGCAGACCGCCCTCAAAATGGTAGGCCCAGCCTACAAAGCCGCCCTCAACCACTTGGGCCAGAGCCTTACCCGGAACCTGGCCTCCGCCGCCAAAGGGGACTCGACGTGGCTCAATGCGTCGCTCGATGCGCGCTCGATGTTCCACCTCCTCCGGCACCGCGCTGTGACCGAGCAGATGGGACTTGCGAAGGTCGGTGCCGCGAACCTCGACGCTTTCTCCGTACCCGACAAACCATGGAAGCAGTTCGTGGCGGTACTCGATAAGCGTCTCCGACGCTTGATCACGCAGTACGGCGCCATGCGGGGCTCCGACCGGAACGCATGGCAGACCTTGTACAACTGGGACAAGGTGTACTGTGCGGTGGCGGCGGCCCACCACCTGACGCCTGTGGCCCGTCAGCCGGACGAGACCGAGATGGACTTCCTGCTGCGGCACCTGGAGCAGGCGGCCGATCCGAACCCGCCCGACGAGGTCTGGCTGCCCTGGGCCGTAGGGTTCCACTCGCTTGAGGCCGCCGTCTGCCTGGCATCCGGATACGACGGGACTGCCGGGTGGCATCTCTCTCAACTCCGCTACCTCCGCCAGTACCAGCGATTCGAGAAAGAACTAACTTGGCGCGACTTCGACCCGCCTGATTGATCTCACGCTCCGTCCCCAACACGAACGGATTCCTCACGCCGAGCCGCAAACCCCGGCATTGGGGGCGTTGTGGCCAACGGCAGGACGCAAACAGGGGGCATCAAGGAGATAGCGCCCGCGTGGGTCGGCGGCGCCGCGGCGCTCGTGGCAACTTTTTCTTTTTCCGGAGCCGTCGTTTCTCTTTGACACATCTGCTGCGGCGCGGTATGAGGAGGGATAGTAGTGCCTGCCTGCCCACACCTCGCTCGACGCCTCATTCTGACTGCCCGCGATCAGACCCGCGCGCTGCAGTTCGTCTGACCCAGAAGGAGGTCTGTGGTGTACCGTCATATCCTCAATTTGCTGTACGCGTTTTTTGGAGACAAGGCTGAACTTGTCCTGGCGGCCGGCCTTCTTGCGCTGGCCACCGCCGTCCTGCTGCTCCTGTCGAAATCGTGGCGGCGCGGGGTGGCTGAGGCGCTGGAAGGCGGTGGCTGGCGGGCCGTCGTCATGGGCCTCGTCCATGGTTTCCTGATGCTCCTGGTAGGCGCGGCGCTGGTGGCGGCCCTCGGCGGGGCCATGCTCGTCCAGTCGGGCCTGTTCAGCGAGGAGCACGGCCAGGTCACCCAGCGGAACCTGGAGGCGATGCGGACCAACTGGGGAGAACCCCACGACCAACGCGAACTCGCCGTCCGCCACTACGTGACCGAGGAGAAGGCCTTCATCCTTTTCAAGGACGGGAGGCAGGTGCCGGAGGACGAAATCGGCTCCGGCGACGTCGACCAGATCGGCGAGAACCCCGTCAAGGTCAAACGCAAGGTCCGAAAACCCGTCCCGCAGAACTCCATCGTCCGCGGGAAAGTGGACGTGGACCTCCGCATGAACTACCGCCCAAAGGGATCCGCCTTTTACACCTGCTACGAAGATACCTGGCGGCTGGCCTATGCGGTCAAGAACCGAAGCGACCAAGAGACCGAGGCAGAGTTCCGTTTCCAGATGCCCGCCGGTCACGGCACCTATAACCATCTCACCATTACGGTGGACGGCGTGAACTGGACCGAGAACCTTGTCCTCAAGGACAACGCCCAGACCTGGAAGATGCCCATGAAGCCGGGGCAGGAGGTGCAGGTCGAGATCGCGTACGCCTCCCGCGGCATGGAATACATCCGCTATACGCCCGCACACATGGCCCACCGCGAGCAGTACAAGGTCACGATGCGGATCTACCCCGACGCCACCGACGGCGACGAGCCCGCGCGCGGCAGCCAGCGGTTCGTCTGGGAGAAACACATGGCCCTGCCCATCGGGTCCGTGACGCCGCACGTTCGCAAGGCCTCGCCGGCCGACGGCGAGCCGATGGTCCTGGAGTGGGACATGGTCTCCGCCGCCACCAGCCTGGGCATGGGCGTCATCCTGCCGGATATCAAGCAGCCGGGGTGGTACGTGGCGCGGCTGCTTCACGAGGCGCCTCTCGGCCTGATGCTGCTGGCCGCCAGTCTCGTTGTCACGTGGATACTGCTGGGCCGGGAGACGCACCTGTTCAGCCTGGGCGTGCTGGTCGTCGGATACTACCTCTTCTACACCTTCGTCGCCCACCTGTCGGACTACCCGATCTCGTTCGCCTCGTGCTTCGTGCTGGGGGTTCTGGCGACGCTCTCGCTCGCAGCGCTGTACCTGTGGCTCGGGTGGGGCAGGAACTACGCAGCACACCAGACGCTGGCCCTCGTGGCGGCGTTCACGATTTACTACCCGCTGGCAGTCGTCATGGACGAGCACATGGACCTGATGCGCCAGATCCTGTACTGGTGTCTGGCGGCTTATGCCGCGATGCTGGCCGTCGTCATGCTATGGCGCCGCCGACGCAGCGCTTCAGCCTGAGCGGTCCGACGCGGGTCTCTTGGAGGTGTTGCGCGGCGCTTCGGCGGCAACGGATTGATTTGCACGCCGCGAGAGGCCGCCTGCCTTGCCGGCCGCAGCGTGCCTTACCGCAGGCGCAGATAGTCTTCCACGGAGAAGCCCGCGTCCTTGAGAATACGCACGGCCAGACCGCGGCCCACGTCGCACCCGGTATGCACTGGAACGGTGACGGGCACCTTCCGCCCGTCGTGCCACAGCGTCAGGTGGCTCCCGGTCTGTCGATCCTCAGCGAACCCTTGGGCCTCCAGGAACCGTATGAGTTCCCGCGCCGTCACCTGGGGCATGCGGCTCATTCGGGCATCCCGACGGTAAGTTCCTCGACGTGAACAAGGTTCTGGCTCTGGGGTACGGGTTGGGCGTGAGCCAGCAGAGACGCAAGGTGCTGCTCGATGGCGAGGCGGATGTTGCGCTTGGCGTCCTCGATGGTCCGGCCGTTGCTGAAGCAGCCGGGCAGCGTCGGACTGTAGGCGTAGTAGCCTTCGTCCTCCGGCTCCTTCTCGATAACGATCTGAAAGGAATAGAACTTCATCGCACGTCTCCTTCGATGGCCATCCCGGATGATTATACCGCGCAGGTCCGGGGCGGCCAGAGCGCCTTGCTCAATCCTCTTGTGCCACGCTTTGCGCGGTGCGCTAGCCGCCTATCCCCTTGCGTCCCTCGGGAGCGCCGAAGCCGGGCGGCAGCGTCGGGGTCGGTGGGGCTGCGGGCAACTTGTCGAGGCCCAGGCGCTCGACCATCTTCGCATGCGCCGCTTGGGCGGCCTTGACTTCCGACTCGTACGGGAAGAGGGGTTTGAAGGGCTCGGTCACGCGTGCCCGCAGCGGGCCCTTGGCGCCGAAGATTTTCTCGCGTGTCTGCTGGTCCATCTGGGGACTTCCGCCTGCGCCCTTCTTGCCCGCGAGGACGCTCTGACGGACGTAGGCGTCGTCGGCCATCAGTTCGTCCATGACCTTGAGCATCCGGGCCCCATCGAACGCCAGGCGGACGGCGCCGCTCGGCTCTTTCTTGAAGCCGCTGACCTCGGCAAGCGTGCCGGGCAGGCGGAACGAGACATCCATCTTCATCGTGCCGAGCATGGTGGCCATCATCGGCCGCACCTGCTGATACTGCATCCGCTCGGCCTGGATGCGCTGAGCCATCTGCCCCTCGGGGATTTCCTTGGGCGGTGTCGGCGGCTTGGCACTCTCCTGCTCTTTGATCGAAAGGACCATCCCGCCGCGATCATCCTTGGTGAAGGAGATGCCCTCCATCTTTCCCGACTGGAGTTTCATCTGCGAGAGGTCCTTAAAGTAGGCGGTGCCGATGAAGCGTGTGCGGCCGTCTTCGGTGCGTTCGTATCGAACGTCTGACCAGGCCCGGACCCCTTTGGAACCGTCGAGGACCTGTTTGACGAACTGCTTGGCCGCGAGGTCGGGGTCCCCCTGCCCGTCGGGCGGGCCCAGGTTGAAGGGCATCTGAGGCATGGTCATCTCGACCAGCACCTTGCCGGAACCGTCGGGGTTCAGCGTGTAATCCTGCTTCGTCTCGATGCATCCGACCACGAGGGCTGCCGCTGCCACAACCGCCGCCACCGCGAGTACCTTGCGCATTATCATCTCCTCGTCCCCCCGTGCAGGCGCGCTCGCCGCGCCCGTCGGCGAGCACTTTGTCATACGGACCGGCGGTTTCCAAGCGAAAAAGACTCCGGCTGTGCCTGCGGGCCGTCGACGCAAAGTAGAAATGTCTGTCACGCCGGCGGTTGACTCCGGCCTCGCAATCCGGGATAACGACCGCAACTCCCGGGGCAACCCCCTCGACAACGGGAAACGCACAAGGCAATCGCGCCGCGAGATGTCGTTTGGAGGCACCATCGGATGAGAACACGGGTCGCACTGGTCTTGCTCGGCGTCTGCGCGGCGCTGGTCACGTGCCGGCCTCTCGGCGCCGAGAGGCCCGCGATGAACCTGAACCCCGCCACCCCCGAGCAGGTTCTCAACCACCACCTTGTGCGATCGGCCAAACTGGGGCCGGGCGAGGCCGACGCCGCTGCCGTCCGCCTGATGCCCTGGCGCAGCGAAGACGACGTGGTGGAAGGATGGGACTGGTCGCTGCCGCCCGGCATCGGGCCGGCGCCGAACTCGGGCCTCATCTTTTCTCGCCGCGAACAGCGCCGCTTTCCGGGGAACCGGCTGCTCGACGTCGCCGTTTTCTGGCGCGACGTGGAACCCGAAGAGGGCCGCTTCGAGTTCGGCCCCACAAAAGCGAAACTCGAGCACCCGCCGGAGGGCGTCGCGGGCTACCGTTTCCACTTCTACGCCACGGTCGCCCACAAGATGAATAAAGGGGGGCGCAAACAGCCCGTCGCCCCGGACTGGCTCGCTGCCTGCGGCATTCCGGTCATCGACATGACCAGCATGGAGAGCCGCTTCCAACTCTTCAGTTACCCCATTTGGGACGAGCGGTACCACCGGCGCTACCTCCGCGTTATCGAGGCGCTGGGCCGAAGCGGCATCCCGAAGATCGAGGGCCTGCGCATCGTCTATGTGGGCGCCATCTCCAAGTCCTGGGGCGAAGAGATGTACGTTCCGCGCGACGTCGCCACTTGGTGCGAGAAGCACACCGGCCTCACGCCCGAGCGCCTGGAGCAGTGTCTCAAGGAGCGTCTCGACGCCTGGGCCAGTGCCTTCCGCGGCGCGGAGCACAAACTGGCCTGGGTCGGGGCCGGGACCGGCGGCGTCGGCAAGCCCGAGTACCGCGACGTGGGCGCCCGCGCCATCCGGCACGCCTACAAACTGGGCATGGGACAGCGGTGCGGGTTCGTCGAGAACTACCTCTACCACCTCGACAACCCGTGGCTGGGCCAGCGCGTGGATGACGACGGATACCTTCTGGTGGACGAGACGTGCCCGCCCATCGCCGAGGGCCGGGCCTTCGGCGACGAGAACGAGGAGTACGGCCGCTACTGGACGGGGCGCTTCGGCCCGCTCGAGACCCACGCGTACCGGTACCACGAGTCGATGCTCCGCACGCTCCAGATGCGCCGCAACTACCTGTGGATGTCGTCGGCGTCGGTGGACACCGACCCGGCGCTGACGGCCTACGTCAGCCTCGCCCTCGGCCACACCGTGGAAGACTCGCCCGACGCCTTCTGCTACCTGCGCCAGAGCACCGTGCGGGCGTCTGCGGCAGGCAAGAAGGGCAAGACGTTTGCGGTCCGCAACTTCGAGCGGTGGCTCATCCAGCGCGACCGCGACGGGTATCGCACGAAGCCGGCGATCAAGGCCGCCCAGCACGAGATGATGTGGATGGTGCCGACGGGCCACAAGTTCGACTGGATCGCCCGGCGGACCGATCTGGCCGGCGGCAACGGGCGCATCGGATTCGCACTCGACGACCGGTTCCTCCGGGGCGGCCCGCACCGTGTGGCCGTCAAGGTCACGTACCACGACATCGGTCGCGGCCGGTGGAATCTGGTGTATTCCCGGCCCGGCGGGGACCGGGGGCGGCGCACCGCTGCGTGCCGCGATACCGGGAAGGTCTTCACCGCCACGTTCCACCTGCGCGACGCATGTTTCCCCGGCGCGGCAGAGGCCTTCGATTTCACCATCGAGGCGGAAGGCGAAGACGTCACCGTATCCTTCGTCCGCGTGATCAAGGCATCGCCGGAGCGTTCCTGACTCTTCCAGACCAGCCGTGCTGCATGGCGTTGCAGGGCTAGGCGAACTCCGGGTACGTCCAGGGGGCGCGGTACTTTCGGCGCAGGAGTTTGTTGGCCTCCGGATCGCCGGTGATGACCTGCTTCTCGCCGTCCCACTGAATGCTCCGGCCCAGTTTCAGCGAGAGCATTCCCAGCAGGCTCATGCTGGTGGAACGGTGGCCGATCTCGATGTCACACGCCGGGCGGGCGCCGGTCTGGATGCACGTGAGGAAGTCGGCCCACAATTCCGGGATGTTCTGGTCGTCGGGTTTGTGGAGTTCCGGGTCGACGTGGACGGGGGCGCGGCCGCGGCCGGAGGGGTAGAACGTCCAGCCGTCGCTCCACCCGAGGTGCAACGTCCCCTCGGTGCCGTAGAAGTAGCAGCCGATGTTGTGCTTCTCTGCGTTGTTGGCCCCGTACTGCCGGTGCTCCCACTCGGCCGTGAACGACTCGAACTTGAACTGGACGACCTGTGTGTCGGGTGCGTCGGTGTTGTCCCGCTTGATGTGGCGGCCGCCCGTGGAGAAGATCGTCTGTGGGTACTTTTCCTCGGTCCACCAGAGGATCTGGTCCATCCAGTGGATGCCCCAGTCGCCCAACGTGCCGTTGGCATAGTCGAGGAAGGCTCGGAAACCCTTGGGGTGCATGCGGCGGTTGAACGGCCGCAGCGGCGCGGGGCCGCACCAGAAATCCCAGTCGAGGCCCTTGGGGGGCTCCGAGTCGGGCACGGGTTTTCCCGGGCCGCCGCCGTAGTGCACGAACGCTCGAACCATGCCGATCTTGCCGAGTTTCCCTTCCTTCAGGAACCGCATCGCCGACATGTTGTGCGGCGAGACCCGCCGGTGCGTGCCAACCTGGACGACTCGGTTGGCTTCGCGTGCGGCCTTGACCATGGCGCGGCCCTCGTAGACGGTGTGGCCGACGGGTTTCTCGACGTGCACGTGGGCGCCGGCCTTGACGGCGGCGATCGTTATCAGCGGGTGCCAGTGGTCGGGCGTGGCCACGATAACGATCTCGGGCTTCTCCCGCTCGAGGAGTTCGCGGTAGTCCTTGTACTTGTGCGGGGTGTCGCCCGTGCGCTTATGGATGTCGGCGACGGCCGGGTCCAACTGGTTCTGGTCGACGTCGCACATGGCGATCGTCCGGCACTGGCCGGACTCGACGGCGGTGCGGAGGACGTTCATCCCCCACCAGCCGGTGCCCACGAGGGCCGTTCGGTACTTCTTGGCGTCTGTCCTGGCCCCGAGAATGACCGGGCCGCTCATGACCACACCGGCGGCCGCGGCCGCCTTCAGAAAACTCCGGCGCGTTGTACCCATGGGGATTCTCCCTGGAATGAACGATTCCCTGTCTCCGGCCGTTCCGCGATGCGCGCTCTCGGCGCCGCGAACCTGAGTATACGTTCCAGCGGCCTTCCGCACCATCTCTTCGCTCTAAGTGACTGTTTCACAACCTCCGGCTGGTGGCCTTCCCAGGCCACCAGCACACCGTTTCGCGGAATTCTCGCGGCGGCCTGGGAAGGCCGCCGCGCGACGGGCCGCGAGACGCCGAGTGGACGACTATGCCGCAGCCTCTACGGCGTGCGGCGCACGCAGCCACCCGACGGACGGCTGTGCCGCTTTCTCAATGAGATCGAGCGTCTCGTCGATCTGCTCCGGTGCGACAAACCCGATCGTGAAGCAATCGACGCAGCCCAGCCCGAGCACGTACCGGAGCGCCTGGAGCCGCTTCTCGGCGCTGTCGTAGCCTGTCTCGCCGAAGACCTTCATCCCGATGACGCCGCGCCCCTTCCCGTGCATCTTCTTCAGTTCGGCGGCCACCTTGTCGGGCTTGCCGTCCATCTGGATGCCGAACGGGTTGATCCGGGCGAGTTGAACGTCAGCCCAGCCGCAATCGACGGCGGCCGCCAACGGGGCGAAGCCGTGGCATGAGATGCCGACGGCCTTGACGTGCCCGCGCTGCTTGGCCTTGAGGAGTTCGTCCATCACCGGTCGCATGTCGGTTGGCCAACCTCCCTTGGTCATGCAGTGCATGAGGAGCGAGTCGATGGTGTCGACCCTCAATTCGCGTCGGAAGCGGTTGATGTCGGCCCTGGCCACCTCCGGCCCGCGTGCCGTGGTCTTCGTCTGGATAAAGTATCGCTCGCGCGGAACGCCCTTCAGCGCCAGACGGACGAACAGATGCGTCTGGTACCTGTCGGCCGTGTCGATGTAGCGAATGCCGCGGTCCAGAGCGTGCCGGATCATCTTCGTGAAGCCGGCCTGGCCGATGGCCAACTGCTCGCTGCCACCGCGCGTGCCCGTGCCGACGCCAAGGAGCGTCGGCTTCAGGCCGCTCCGCCCCAGCGCGACCCGATCGGTTCCTTTCGTAACGTTGGGTGGAGTGCCGGCGAACAAGGTCCGGGGTCCGATGAATGCGGCCGCACCGGCGGCCGCCGCCCCAGCCAGAAACCCTCGACGTGTGATTTTCGACATAGCGTTCTCCTCATTGCCTTGACAGTCCAACGGGCCGGGCACGTGCGACAGCGCCACGTGCCGGTATCCGTGCACAGGAGTAAACCCATCCGGCATCGCCGGGTACTTGCAGTTTCAGCCCCACCAAAGCATAATCGGGCGGCTCTGCGGAGTCTAATCCGAAAGACGACGACGTGCGCTCGTCCCGTGAAGGAGGTCCGATGCTTGCTGTCCTGCGGACGGTGTCTCTTGCGGCCGCGCTGGGTGTGCCGGCCGCCGGCGCTGCGGCTTCGGAGGCGTGGCGTCCGGCCGCGCCGAAGGACGCCGTTGTCCGCGATTGGATCCTCCAGGACTACATGAGCGTTCCCCTGCCGCCGGCCCTGGAGGCCCAGAAGGAGCGGTGGCGTAAGAAGCACCTGCGGGCGCGGGAGTCCATGCACGATGCGCCCGTGCTGGCGAAACTGACCTGCTTCGTCAGCAACGCCGACGCGGTCGTCGAGCAGCGGATGATCGACCGTGTCCTGGCCGAAGTCGCCGCCGACGGCGAACCGATGCGCCGGGAGGCGGCCACTCTCGCACGCGCCGCCGCGCCGGGACGCGACCCGCGATGGCGGAACCTGTACCTGCGGGCCTGCGAGGTCCGCCGCGCGAAGCGCCTGAGGCCGCTGCCGGCGCGATGGCGGCGGTTCGTTTTCACCCAGCACCGCTTCAACCGCGGGAGTTGGAAGTACACCGAGGGGCTCTCGGACTCGCCCGGCAGCCGCGGCGGATTCCTGCCCGGCTCGTCGCTGAACGTCCTGGAGTTTGCCGACGCAGACGGTGCGGCGAGCAGTTACGGCAAGGTCCGCACGCTGATTGATGATCCCAGGGGCTTCCTCCGCGACCCGGACGTGTCGTACGACGGCCGGCGCGTCCTGTTCGCCTGGAAGAAGTCCATGAACGACGACGACCTGCACCTGTACGAGATGGACGTTGCCACCGGCCAGGTGCGTCAACTGACGCGCGGCCTGGGCTTCGCCGATTACGAGGGCGTGTACCTGCCGGACGGCAACATCCTGTTCAACTCCACACGCTGCTTCCAGACGACGCCCTGCAACGTGAATCCGGTGAGCAACTTCTACCTGATGGACGGCCGCGGGCGATTCATGCGGCGCGTCGGGTTCGACCAGGTCCACACGATCTTCCCGACGGCCACCGACGACGGCCGCGTGCTCTACACGCGGTGGGAGTACGTTGACCGCGGCCAGATCTATCCCCAGCCGCTGTTCCACATGAACCCCGACGGCACGGAGCAGCGCGAGTGCTACGGGGCCACGTCGTGGTTCCCGACGAACATCGTGCACGCGCGGAAGATCCCCGGCACCACGAAGATTGTGGCCATCGTGACGGGCCACCATCGGCCGGCGGCGGGCAAACTCGGCATCATCGACCCGGCAAAGGGACGCCAGGAGGCCAGCGGTGTGCAACTGGTCGCGCCGATCCGGCACACCGAGCCCATCCGCAAGGACAAGTACGGCGAGGGCGGCGACCAGTTTCAGCATCCCTATCCGCTGGACGAGCGGCGGTTCCTGGTAACGCTCGCGCTGCCGACGCCCGACGGCGACCTCGGCCGCTTCAACATCTACTTGGTCGATGTCGACGGCCGGCGCGAACTGCTCGTCCAGGGCCGAGAGGCCGGCGCGGGCATCGGGTGCAAGCAGATCATCCCGCTGGCCCCGCGACCGCAGCCGCATCGGCGGCCGGACCTCGTGGATTACCGGCAGACGACCGGCGCCGTGTACGTTCAGGACGTCTACGAAGGGCCGGGCCTGAAGGGCATCCCGCGCGGGACGATCAAGCGGCTTCGCGTCGTGGCTGTCGAGTACCAGGCCGCGTCCATCGGCAGGCTGGACCATCGGGGCAAAGGGGGTTCCAGCACCGTCTGGACGCCCGTGGCGGTGGGGCACGGCTCATGGGACGTGAAGGTCGTCCTCGGCAGCGCCCGGGTCCACGACGACGGCTCGGCGCTGTTCGAGGTGCCGGCCTGCACGCCGATTTACTTCCAGGCCCTCGATTCGGAAGGCCGCGCCGTGCAGACCATGCGAAGTTGGACCGTGCTCATGCCCGGCGAGAAACAGTCGTGCGTGGGTTGCCACGAGCCGGCCAACACGGCGCCGCCCGCCGGCCGCAGGATCTCGGCGGCGCTTGCGGCCGGGCCGCAGCAACTCGATCCCTTCTACGGTCCGCCGCGCGGATTCAGTTTCGCCAGGGAGGTCCAGCCGATCCTCGACCGCCATTGCGTCCGCTGCCACACCGGTGCAAAGGGCAAACCCTTCAGCCTCTCGGGCGAACGGGTCGAGGTGGGCAAGACGCAACGCAAGTTCAGCCGGGCGTATCTGGCGCTGACGCACACGCGGGGCACGGACGGCAACTGCAACCATCCGATGGTGAACTGGATCGACAGCATGTCGGAACCGTCGATGCTGCCGCCGCGCCACCGCGGCGCCGCCGCCAGCAAACTGCTCGCCATGCTCGGGAAGCGCCACAACGACGTCCGTCTCTCCGCCGAGGAGATGGCCAAGATCGCCTGCTGGATCGACCTGCTGGTGCCGTACTGCGGCGAGTTCCGCGAGGACCACGCCTGGTCCGCCAAGGACCTGGCCCGGTACAACCGGTTCCTCGACAAGCGCCGGGCCATGGAGTCAACCGAACGCGCCAACATCGGCGCGTGGATCGAGCAACGCGACATGGCTTCTGCCGGCTCCGCGAAGGAGGCCCCATGAGCACGCTCCTGCGATCTGTGAGTCTGGCGGTTGCATTGGGCCTCGTTGCCGCTGCGTCGTATGCTGCCGAAGGCGGTGCCGGCTCGCCTTCCGTGGTCAAGGCCGCCTTCGGCTGCATGCCCGACGGCACGACCGTTGACCGCTACACACTGACCAACTCGCACGGCCTCCAGGCCGACGTCATGACCTACGGCGCGACGCTCACGGCCGTCAGGGCGCCCGACCGCGAGGGACGCCTCGCCAACGTGACGCTCTACCTCGACACGTTCGAGGACTACGTGCGCGGCCATCCGCTGTTCGGCTCGGTCGTGGGCCGGTACGCCAACCGGATCGCCGGCGCCACGTTCACCCTCGACGGCGTTGAGCACGCGCTGGCGCCCAACGCGGGCAAGAACCACATCCACGGCGGCAGGAAGGGCTTCCAGAAGATCCTCTGGAAGGCCCGGGCCGTCCGGGGCGACCGAAGCGCCGGCGTCGAACTCACGCACACCAGCCCCGACGGGCACGAGGGATACCCCGGCACGCTTGCGGTCAAGGTCACCTACACCCTGACCGACGGGAACGAACTCAGGATGGCGTACGAGGCGACGACCGACAAGCCCACCGTCGTCAACCTCACGAACCACGCCTACTGGAACCTGGCGGGCGCCGGGTCCGGCGACGTCCTCGGCCACGTCCTTATGCTGAACGCCGACCGATACCTGCCGGCCGATGAGCGGAAGATCCCACTGGGGGAACTGAGGAGCGTCAAGGGCACGCCCATGGACTTCACCGAGCCGAAGGCCATCGGTTCCCGCATCGACCAGGTCGAAGACCGCAACTACGACCACTGCTACGTGCTGAACAAGACCGGCGGCGAGCGGCTGTCGCTCGCCGCGCGCGTGGTCGAGCCCAAGAGCGGCCGCGTCATGGAAGTCTACACGACCCAGCCGGGCGTCCAACTCTACACCGCCAAAGGCCTGAGCAGCCGACTCAAGGCGGGCGGCAAGGCGTACGGGCCGTACCACGGGGTCTGCCTGGAGACACAGCACTTTCCCGACTCGCCGAGCCGTCCCGCGTTTCCTTCCACGGTGCTGCGGCCGGGAGAGGCGTACAGCCACGTGACGATCCACAAGTTCGAGATCCTCAAGCCGGATCGACCGGCCGGCAGGTGAGCAGGGCGCCGGCGTGGCATCGACCGCAGGAACCAGCCCTCGCCATCCCGCGCTACGGGATGGATGCGAAGACGGCCAGTTCGTAGACCGAGTACCCACCCCAATTGGTGCCGCGCTCGGTGCAGTACAGCCGCACGTAGCGCGCCTGGGTCGGCTGGAAGCGAATGACGTCGGCGTCGCCGTGCCAGAGGCGTTTCGTGTCGGTGCGGAACACGTCTCTCCACTTGGCGCCGTCGATGGAAATCTGGATCTGGTACGCCTTGGCGTATGCCTTCCACCACGAGACGACAACCGCGCCGACCTGTTGGGCCGCGCCCAAGTCCGCGGCCAGCCACTGCGGCCCTTCCTTCGCGCCGGACCACGAGGTGAACAGGTCGCCGTCAACGGCCACACCGGCGCGCTGGGCGTCCGACGACGCTTTCGCCTGCTTGCCGCGGGCCAGGTTCTCGAGGCCCACGGTCACCCGGCTCACGTTCGACAGGCTCGTCGCCCCGTCGGCGTCGCGGGCCAGAGCGACGATGTCGTGGCACCCGATCGGCGCGTTCCTCCAGGTGAAGGTGGCGCGGCCATCAGGGCCGGGCTTGGCCTCGCCCAGTCGCCGGGCCTCGCGCATCGCTTCCTCCATGTCGTCATCGCCCCTGAGGAACCAGTTCTTCCAGGGCCCGGGCAGGAGATAGAACTCGACGCCGGCGAGGTTGCCGTTGCGGTCGGCGGCCTGGACCTCGATCTCGACCGTCCCGCCGGCGAGCGCCGCGCCGTCGGCCGGCCGGACCAGCCGCGCCGTGGGGGCGACGTTGCGTGACCCAAGCGGCGGCAGTTCATCCAGCGTTACAACGAAGTCGTGCGCGAACGTCTTGCGGATCCAGTCCGCGGGGTTCGCCCGGCCGCCGGCGAACCACGGCAGGCAATAGAGCCAGGCGGGACCCCACTTCTGCATCAGGTCGGGGTTGGGGATGGCGGCACTCTCGCACAGCGCGAGCATCTTGCCCGGCGATACCTGCCGCATGATCTCCAGCGCCTTGCCGTACGTGTCCTCCTGTACCGGTCCCCAGCCGTAGTATGAGTTCGGGTAGATGTCGATGCCGGAGATGTCCACGTACCGCTCGCCCGGGTAGAAGCGCTTGCGGTACGGGATTTCCTCCTCGAGTGGGGCGCCGCGCTTCAGGTTGCCCGGCTTCAGGCCTGCGCTGTAAACCCAGATGAGGTTATGCAGGCCGCGCTCTTTGACAAGGTAGTCGAACATCATTCGCCAGAGGGCGGCCGTGTTCTCGGGCCGCTTGGTGTCGGTCCACCAGAACCAACCGCCGTCGATCTCGTGAAACGGCCGCCACAGCACGGGCACGCGAGCCTTGGCCAGTTGCTCCAGGTAGTCGGCCGTCCGGCGCAGATCCTCCATGGCCGCCTTGTGCTCCGGCGTGCCCGGGGTGACGGTCTTGGCGACGTCGACGGGTCCGGTGCCCTTGCCGCCGCCGACCCAGGCCGAGCCGTTCGGGTCGCCGGGCTTGCCCCAGTGGAACTGCATCGAGACGATGCCGCCGCGCTTCTGCCACCACGTGCGGGCGCCGTCAATCGCGCCCTGTAGGACGCGGCGGTAACTCGCGCCCCACTTCGGCTTGTTCCAGCCGAAGGCGTCCAGGCTGTACACGGCCGGCGCCCGGCCCGACGCCTCGAACACGGACCGCCATCCACCGTAGGACGACATGCCCGAGAGCGTCTTCTTGCCGTACACCGACTCCAGGTACGCCAGGACCTTGCGTGCCTCGGGGCTGAGGTCGGGGTCCACGGGTTCGGCCGCTCGGACCGCCGGTCCGATGGCCAGGACGACGGCCCCCAGCGCGACGGCCATCCACCGGTTAGCCAGAGCCTTCATCTCGTGTTCCTCCGCTGCTGCCGTCCGGGTCGTCTTGCTTCCTGGGCACTCCCATTCAGGCCTCGCGGTCCGGAAGCCGGTCCTTCACAGTTCCCAACCCTTGCGGTATTCGTCGCGCCGGAGGTACTTGTTCGCGCCGGAGACGTTGCTGATTTTCATGTTCTTGTCGTCCCACTGGAGCCGCGTGTTCAGGCGGATGGCGATGTTACCAAGGCAGATGGCTTCTGACAGGTGTTGGGCGTTCTGAAAGTTGCCGCGCGAGGGCTTGCCGCCGCGGAACGCGTTGATCCATTCGTCTTCGATGCTGACGATCTGGACGTCGGGCGTTTTGATGGCCGCGGCCGCCTCGCGCATCTTCTTGTCGGGGAGAATGCGGGGCTTCTCGTTGAAGTAACCGGCGAGGATCTTGCCCTCGTCGCCGACGAACATCACGCCGCTCTCGGGCATCTGCTCGCCGGTTTCGATCAACTCATCCGGCGTGCGCGGCCGCATACCGCCGTCGTACCAGAACACATCGCAGGGGGGCATCTTGCCGCGCGCGGGGAAAGTGAACCGGACGGTGCTGGCATGCGGGAACGAGACGCCGTTCTTCACCGTCCCGCTCCGGTAGCCGCGCACCGCGCAGGTGAAACTGGCGCACCCCTCGGCGCTGGTCGGGGCGCCAAGGTCCATGATCCTCCAGTCCATCCACAGGCCGTAGTTGCCCATGTCGGCCAGGCAGCCGCCCCCGAAATCGTACCAGCCGCGGTACACGGCGTGGGTGTACTTGGGCGAGTACGGCCGATGCGGCACCGGACCAAGCCACAGGTCCCAGTCGAAGCCTTTGGGGACCGGAGGGTTATCGGTCGGCAGATGGGGGGAGCCCTGCGGCCAGATGGGCTTGTAGAGCCAACGGTGCACTTCACGGACCGGGCCGATCGCGCCTTGCCTGATCCACTCCCGGATGGTGTAGATCTCTTTGGACTCACGCCAGGCGTGCAGGTGAGTGGCCAGTCCGGTCTTTCGGGCCGTATCGACGGCCAATCGGGTCTCGTACAGGACGTTCGAGATCGGCTTATGCGTCGCAGCATGCTTGCCCTTCTTCATGGCGGCAATGGCGATGGTGGCGTGCAGGTGGTCCGGCGTCACGATGTGGACGGCATCGAGGTCCGTCTCCTTCTGGAGCAACTCGCGAAAGTCCGCATAGGCCGCGCAGCCCTTGTACGTTCCGGAAGACACGGACCGACGATAGAACGCCTCAACGGTCTCGCGTCCGACCTCTCGGCCGCCGCGAATCCCCCGGGCGCCCGCTTTCCCACGTCCCCAGCCTATGTAGTCGCTGCTTTCCGTGTTTGGATCACAGACAGCGACTACCTGGACGTCCGAACGCCGCAGCAGTGGCGGCAGCATCCGCAGTCCCTGAAACCCCATGCCGATGCAGGCCAGGTTGAGCCTTTCGCCGGGCGCAGCGCGGCTGGGTCCGCCCAGCACATCGCGCCCAACAACACTGAACGCAACCGTGGTTGAGGCCGTGGCCTTCATGAAGGCCCGACGATTCATGGTTTGCTTGGGTTCCATGTGCCACCTCCTTGACGTTCTCCTCATGATTCCGGGACGGGACAGGCCGCGCTTGCCTTCACTCAACGAATATAGTATCAGAGAGGGCGGCTTTCATTATCCCCGTGAACTCGCATAAGGCAACTGCTCTATGCCGGGAATCACGGGCGGAGGAAAAGCAAAAAGCGGAGGTGAGCCGTGAGGAGGGCAGTCCATGTCTGACACGCCAATCGATCGACGTCGCTTCTTGGGGAAACTGGGCCTCGGCTCGTTGGGGGCGACGATGGCAGGCAACTTCGTCACGCACACCCTTGCCGCCGGCCGGCCGAAGAACCAGCAGAAGTGGAAACCCGTCTCCGACCGCAAGATCCGCTTCGGAATCGTGGGCTACGGCGTCTGCCGCTTCGGCGCCGCCTTCGGGTTCCAGAATCATCCGAACGTCCGGATCGTCGCCGTCAGCGATCTGATTCCCGACCGCCGGGCCGGACTCATGAAGGCCTGCCGGTGCGACAAGTCGTACGAATCGCTCAAAGTGCTGGTGAAGGATCCCCACATCGAGGCCGTGTTCGTCGCCACGGATGCCCCGAGCCACGCGCGGCACTGCATGGAAGTCCTCAAGCACGGCAAGCACGTGATGACGTCCGTGCCTGCCACGTGGGGGTCCATCGAGGAAGCCGAGCAACTCGTCGAGACCGTTCGCAAGACCGGCCTCAAGTACATGATGGCCGAGACCAGTTGCTACCGGGCAGACTGCCACGCCATGCGCGAGATTTACCGGGCCGGAGGCTTCGGCCGCCTGGTCTACTCCGAGGGCGAGTACTACCACTACACCGCGAAGCCGATCGATTCGTTCAAGGGCTGGCGGATCGGCTCGCCCCCGCTCTGGTATCCGACCCACTCGACGGCCTACTACGTGGGTGTGACCGGCAAGCGGTTTACGTCTGTCTCGTGCGCGGGGTTCCGCGGGAACTTCCCCTCCATTCAACCCGGCGCCAACCGGTACAACAACCCCTTCTCCGACGAGATCGCCCTGTTCCGGACCAGCGAAGGCGGCGCGTCCCGCATGTCGAAGTTGAGGGCCGTGCGCGGACGCATCGTGGAGACGGGCCGCGTCTTCGGCGAGCGCGGGTGGATGGACGGCACCGGCTACCACGGCGTGGCGAAGGGCCTGCCCGACACCACACGCCCGCCCCTGCCGCCCGGCGTGCCTGGGGGTGGGCACGGCGGCTCCCACGGACTTCTGGCCGATGAGTTCGTCACCGCCATCCTCCAGGATCGCGACCCGCTGGTCAACGTCTACGAGGCCCTGGCCATGACCGTGCCGGGCATCGTCGCCCATCAGTCGGCGCTCAAGGACGGGGAGACGCTCAAGGTTCCGCAGTACGACGCGGCAAAGGCCTGAGGCGACCCCTGAGCGGTCGTCGCCAAGGCCGGGAAGCAGGCGGCGCCGCAGCCGATGATGTCGCACCCTTCGCCGGCCCTTATTCCTTACCTGACATGCAGAGCACCTTGCCGTCTTTGGTCGCGATGTACAGATTGCCTTTGGCTGCAATCATGCCGTCGAACGCGGGTGGCGAGGAGAGCGAATACGACTTGACGAGCGAGCCGTCCTTGGCTGAGAAAACCTGGAGCATGGCGCCTTTGCGCCCCTCGAAGGCCGCCAGCGGGTCCTTGGGGTCCAGCACGTCGGGCGTCCCGGCGGCAAACAGGTGGTCGCTCGCCAGCACCATGGCCCGGATGCGAAGCGGTATCATTTTCTGCCACTTGGCGGGCCGGCTGCGCACGTAGCCGGTGCCCTTCTCGACGCCGCGTCCGCCTCTGCGGTGCTTGTCGGTGGCCGCCTCTTTCGGAAGCCAGTCGATGGCTACGGACTTCTTGCCCCTCTCATCGAGCATCGGCTCATTGTCCTTATCGTCGGCGAACAACAGATAGCCGCGCTCGGCCGGGATGAAGAGGGGACTCCATATGTACCGGCGATAGAAGTACTTCACCGCGTAGGTCGTGCTGTCGTCGAACACGACGAGTTGCCCGCTCTTGGGCGATTGCTGGGAGAAATAGAAGCCGGGCCACCGTCTGCTGTACATCCAGTAGAGCCGATCGAAACCGGTGTCGTCCAGGAACCCACCCGTGGCGACGAGGTGGTTGGCGCCCATGTCCAACTCGCCGAGGCTGCTTTCGCGCGTGGTCGCCAGGCGGTTCAGATCGGCGTCGAACTTGATCCGCTGCATGTACAGGTCCTTGCCGTCGCTGACGATCA
>CAYVAM010000031.1:0-30556 GCA_964449275.1 uncultured Anaerolineales bacterium | reverse complement strand
CCGCCGAGATCCATCCGCCGGCCGTCCAGATCCGCCCGCGCAGGTCCGCTCCCCGCTTCTGAGGACCGCACGGAAAGACCCAGACCGGGCCGGCGCCGACGCATTTCTCAGCGGCGCCGACGGCGGCGGTCGGTGTGCCCACGTCCGCACACGTCACGTCGAAGAGACAGACGCGGGCTGTGAAGCCGCCGCGATCCAACACGTACGTCTCGCCGTCCACCGGCCTGCACGAGACGGCCGCGAACGCCGGTGCGCCCGGCGGCGGCCCCTTGTTCGTCATGCCGGCGGCGTCGGGCATATCGAGAGACGCAGCGTCCAGATCGGTCCGGCGCACGACGTAGCCGGCCCGAATCAGGACCTCCGCGAGCCAGCCCTTCTTGGTCCAGACGTGCGCCCACACCTCGTCGGTTCGGTCTTTCGGCCGGCCGCACGGGAAGACCCACACGGGTTTGCTTTCCAGCAGGTTGCGAATGATGCTCTCGCTGATTCCGCGGACTCGATCCGGCATCTTCGAACAGTCGGCCCCGGCCAGCCGCACGCGGACACGTTTCTGGTCGTCACGCTGGAACTCGAACGAGTCGGCCTGGATGTTTCGCAACCGGCCGATGGAGACCGTGAAGAACGCGGGCGCGGCAGGAGGCGGCGGTCCGGTGCCGGGTTCCGCGCCTTGTGAGGCGGCAGTCCAGAGCGCGCCGAGCAGTACCGCCGCCAGCGACGGCATGGCACGTGTTGTCCGTGAAACGAGACGCTCTGTGAGGTGCAGGCCCGTTTCGATCAGCATGATTCTTCCCCCCACCAACCAGGAGATGGTCACCAGCCCTCTTGCCCCATTAGACACGTTTCGGCAGCGAAGTTCCAGCCAATTTCGATGGTCGGTGCGGCTACAACCCGAAGAACGACGGCTCGCCAGGCTTTTTCTTAGGCCGCTGTCTTGGCGGTGCTTTCGGTCGCCTTCGAGGCGTAGGCGAGGCCGTTGGAGTTGTCGCCGCCGGAGGCGTCGATCCGACGGTCTTGGCAGGTTCACTCGGTGTGGGCGGCGGGGGGACCACTGCAACGGCGCTTGTCAGCCCTCCCAGCGACTCATCGGCGAAAGGTTTCCGCTCGATCTTAGGCCCGAGCGCGGGCCCCGATGCCCATCCAAACAGACGCATCAAGATCGGGCTGGCGCCCTGCACGTCCGCCGTCCCTTGGAGCACACCGCCGACCACGACGGATGCCCCGGCGGTCGGCGGTGCGGCAGCGGGGCTGTCGTCCGCGCCGTAGGCGCCGGTGAGCGTCTCGGAATTCACCATCAACACGGCCCCCGACCCGTACGGAAGCAGAACGGTATACTGGTCGCCTCGGAGGTCGACGGACTCGCAGATCTGTGCGTACAGGATGGCGCCGCGCGGGTATTTCGGACCGTCTGCATTGAGATCGGCCCGGATCTGGCTCGCGAGCGAGTCCCGGTACCTCTTGGGGACCTTGCCAAGGACTTCAAGCAGTCCCATCCCGTTCTTGAAGGCGGCGTCCCTGACGTCTTTTGCGGTATCGGGCGAACCGATAAGGTGCGTGGCGCCCTCGGCCATCCGCATGAACTGGTCGTAAAGCCCCCTGCCGCACAGGACGCCCTCGCCCTTACAGGTCTTGCAGGTTTGGACTCGATAGCGGATGATGGGCCGGCGTGTGCCGCCGAGCCCCCTCGTATATCCGGCGATGTATTTGATCTTGACCTTTCCGCTGCCTCCGCATTTGGCGCAAACGCTCCGCCGCTTGACCAAGCGGCAAGCGGCTGCGAAGTTCGCCGGCGTCGGGGGCTGGCCCGGCGTTACCTGGAGCGAGACCGCCCACAGGGCGTTGGGAAGGGCCGAGAGCGGCTTCAACTGCGTCCCGCCCGACAGGAGCGCTTTGCGGATAAGAGGCGCCGGCACGACGAGCGGCTTGACGGCCCCCATGAGGCGGACCATGACTCCCAGCACGTTGCCCTGTGCATCGACCACGGCCGCGCCCGTGGCGATGTCAAGCCTCGGACACAGGAACCTCAGAAACTCCACGTTCGGCGTGGGGCCCTCGAGAACCACTTTCTCGGCCAAGTCAGCCGCCGGCACGCGTCCCTTGAGCATGCCGGCGGTCAGGTGGAGATTCTCGCCCCATTTCCAGCCGACGACCGCCGCCGAGACACCGTCCTCGTGCACGGCTGCTTTCGAGAGTGTCAGGCCGGCGCCCTTGTCTTTCGGCAGATCGACGCTGATTGCGACCACACCCAGCGCGGGGTCCGCCATGCCGAACTCCTTGGCCTGGCCAGTCGTGCCGTCCCCAAAGATGGCCGTCACCTGCGTGACGCCCGGCTGGGCCACCGAGGCCAGGTCCGTCACAATGAACTTGCCCTGACCCAAGAGGAACCCGCTCGCGTACGACACAGGCAGCCCCAGCGCACCGTCCACCCGGACGAGACACACTCGCGGCCCGACCTTCTGCCGAACGGCGCTGCCGTCCAGACCGGCGGCCGGGCAGACTTTCGCCAATCCGAACAGTGCGGCAAGGCCGGCGACCATAAACGTCACGGTGTTCTTGCCCAACATAGTCACTCTGCCGCTCCTTGCGCAAGATGACCAGCGGTGCTCATTTCCACACATTAAACGCAAGCGCTCCAGGATGGTACCGGTTTCTCTCCCTTTCTCTTGAAAAGGCCAATTCACATCGTAAGTGCAACGGAGCGGCGCCAGAAGACCTCCGCCGGAAGTCCAGGATAAATCCTGTCTGGACGCCCTCGTGGCGAGGGGCTATAATGAGTGCTCTTTCGCCCGGCGGCCTCGACTTGCACCGATGAAGTGAGCGTGCCATGACGGACAATCCACAGATGATGTTGCCGCCCTCGACGCCGTCGAGGATGAACCTGGCGCGGATGGTCAAGGTCTGGGGGCTCCTGGCTGCCAGCATGACGGTGGCCGCCCTCGCCTGTTGGGCCGCCTTGGCCGGCATGGTCGAGAAGCACCCGCCACCCAAAGGCGAGGTCCTGCCGGACACCTCGGCCATCCAGACCCTCGTCTGGCCCGATCATCTGGCCCCGAACCGCGCGTGGCGGTACATCGTCATCCACCACACGGCCACGCCATCGGCCACCATCGAAGCCATCGAACGCAACCACGTCGGGCGGGGATTTGAGGGGGTCGGATACCACTTCGTCATCAACAACGGCCGCGCGCCGGGCACTGCCGACGGAGAGATCATTCCGACCGACCGATGGATCGAGCAGCGTGCAGGCGCCCACGCCAAGGTGTCGCGCCATCCCGAGTTCAACCTGGAGGGCATCGGCATCTGTCTGGTCGGCAACTTCGAGCAGAAACCGCCGACCGCCGCTCAAATGGCATCGCTCGAGATGCTCGTGCTGGCCCTATGCGACCGCTACGGCATCGGCCTGGACAGCGTCGTCGGCCACGGCGAACTCAAGAACACGAAGTGCCCCGGCCGGCTGTTTCCGTTGGAGGCGTTCCTGATGGACGTGAGGAAGACCCGCCTGAAGCGCCGCCTTGGGGCGCGGCCCGGCCCGTAGCGGCCGCCGGGTCCGCCAAGGAGTGTCGCCGTGACGCAACCCCAGGACCCCCAGAACGATTGGGACATCAACCCCGACGACGCCCACCCGGGCATCGGCCAGATCGTCGATCGCATGGACCGCGCCGCGATCCTGATGCGGCGCGATCCGCTGCGTCGCGGCAACATCGTCCGTCTTCCCGAGAAAGGCGACGTCGTCATCCTGGGCGACCTGCACGGCGACCGCGACAACTTCGACCGCGTCGTCAAGTGGGCGGCGCTCCACCTGCACAAGGACCGGTACCTGATCCTCCAGGAACTCATCCACGGCGGCCCGGGAGACGCCAAAGGCGGCGAAAAGAGTTTCCGGCTGCTCGAGCAGGCGGCAGCCCTGAAGTGCCGATACAAGTCGCGGGTCCAGATGGTCCTGTCGAACCACGACCTGTGTGAAATCCTCGGCTCGATCATCTCGAAAGGCGGCAAGAACGTCACCTCGCCCTTCTGGAAAGGCATCGAGAACGCTTACGGGCCGGTCTGGCCGGAGGTCCACGGCGCCTACCGGCGGTTTCTCTCGGCCTTGCCGCTCGCGGTCCGGACACCTACCGGCGTCGTAATCAGCCACTCAACGCCGCAGAAAGATGCGCTCCCGTACTTCGACTACGCCATCTTCGAGCGGTCCCTGACGATGGACGACTACCTGCCCGGCGGCAGCGTCCACGCCCTGGTCTGGGGCCGCAATCACGATCAACAGGCCGCCGACGAGTTCGCCAGATCCGTGGACGCCGAAATCCTCGTCACGGGCCATCAGACCTCCATGCCGGGCATCAAGACGCCGACGACGCGGCACATCATCCTGACCTCGGACGGGCCGCTCGGACGGTTCCTCAGCCTCCGACTCAACGTGCACGCCCCGTACAGCGTGGTCCTGCGGCAGGCGGCCAAGGTTCGGTCGCTCAGGTGAGGCAGGCCAGAGACATGGCGAGATAGGCATGCTGAAACAGGAAACCGGTGCTGTCATGCGGCTTGAGGGCGGGAAAGCGGCCGTCCGCATCCGGTCCGAGCCCAGCGAGGCGTGCGCCGGCTGCAAAGCGTGCCACGC
Organism: uncultured Anaerolineales bacterium; assembly: GCA_964449275.1. Classification (GTDB taxonomy): domain Bacteria; phylum Planctomycetota; class Phycisphaerae; order FEN-1346; family FEN-1346; genus JAUVZF01. Next base: position 25,947 of record CAYVAM010000031.1, on the reverse strand, counting down.
GCGCGGCGGAGGCGACTTCCTCCTCTGGATCGATGCCGATGACATCAAGGAAGGCGACCAGGTCACGGTCGAGGTCCCGGTGCCGGGGCCGTGGAGGGCCATTCTCCTGGTATTCGCTCTGCCGCTCGTGTTCCTGATGGCGGGTGTCCTCGTCGGGAGCGCGTGGACGGGGTTTCAGAAGATGACAGGGCTCGGCCGCGATGGCGCGGCCATTGTCCTGGGCGTGGGGTTCATGCTGGTTCCGCTTCCGGCGGCGACCATTGCTGATCGGCGTTTCCGCCACCCACACGCGATCAAGGTGCACCGCTCCGGTGGCCCCCATCGGGGCGATGCGAATCATTGAAGGCAACAGCCGTTGCGTGCCGATGAAAGGCACGGTAAACGCCGTTGGGAGTACCTGTTGGGCGGCCGTTTACCGTGTGGTCGGCCCGCACCCGGCCGACGACGCGAGCGGCCCGCGAGGGTCGTCCGGGAAAAAACCACGCATATTCCGGCGGTGCCGCGCATTCTCCTGCAGCACCAACGCATTACCTCCCCTACGCGAGACAGAAGGCCGTGCACGTAACGTCTTGTGTGGCAGTAACTTACACTCAGCATTTGCGGGCGACAGGCGTTCGTGCGCCCCGGACCCCTGAATGATTTGACGCAGCGCACGATAGACGTATCCTTTGTGGAGAAGGGATCCTCGTGTGTTAGTGGGGGACTATTGCCTCCCACAGTCAAGGAATCGGGCATGGCGCAGGTCAGACACAACCTTTTGCCGATAGGCATCCACCTGAACCCGGATGCCGTCCACATGACCCAGTTGGAGCAGAACGGCAACAGCGTCAAGGTCGTCTCCAAAGCCAGTTGCCGGCTGTCCACACCGGCGGATACGGTTGCCCGCATCGTGGCAGGCCGTGAGAATGTCGGCGCACCGGCCAGTAACGGCGCCGCCGAGACGACCCCCAGTCAGGCGCGGCAGTTCATCCGCCAGAAGATTGCGGCGGACGGTTTCCGCGGCAAGGACGTGGTCTTTAGCCTGCCTCAGGAACATCTGGTGGTCCACCATGTACGGATGCCGCCCATGCAGCCGGAAGAACTGAAAGCCGCCCTACCCTACGAACTCCAAGGCAAACTGCCGTTTGATCCGCAGGACGCGATCATCCGTCATATCGTGGCCGGCGCCGTCTCTGAGAACAGCGAGACGAAGCATGACGTTCTCGTTCTGGCCGCACCGCGTCGTATCGTAAACAAGCATGTATCGGAGATGACGCGGATGGGGTTCAACGTTGCCGGCGTGGGCCTGGAGCCGTGCGCCATGTGTTACTGCTACGCGTTCGCTGCGGCTCACTCGGGGCCCAGCCAGGCCGGGCCTCCTTGTGTGATGATCGTTTACCTGGGCCCCCGGACGACGCACGTGGCGATCCTGCACGGCCAGGAGACAACGTTCGTCAAGGGGATCGAACAAGGAACGGATCGCCTGGTTGAAGCCGTCGCAAAGGTCAAGGGAATCTCCCTCGAGGAGGCCGCCGACCTGGTCGAGACGTGGCAGCAATCGCCGGAACCTGCAACGCTGGACGAAGCGGTCGAGTTCTACAATCGCAGCCGCTGGAGTCTGGATCACTTCATCGACGAGATCGAGTCGTGTATGCGGTACCATGCGTCACTGGCCCGCGGGGCCGGGGTGGACAGGTTGTATTTCGTGGGGCCCGGCGCCAAAGACCGCGCGCTGGTCCGTGTCCTGGGTGCCCAGTTGCATATCCCCTGCGAGGTCGGCGATCCGTTCGGCGCCGTGATGGGAAAGGCCGCCCCGGAAACGGCCGAGCCGGAGATGACCGTCGCCGTCGGCCTGAGCCTCTTTGGGGCGCAGTGAGCCGAGGAAGGACCGCGTAATGCAAGTCACCAATTTTCTGCCGGACGACTACCTCCACCGGCGCGGCCTTCGCCGGGCCAACTGGATGTGTCTTGGGATTGCCGCCGGCGTGCTCCTGCTCCTCGGTGCGGTGACGGGCTTTGTGGTAATTCGGTCGTGGACCATAGCCGGGATGCGTCATCTCGTAGAACTCCAGTACCAGGAGGCCAGCCGCCAGATTGCGAACCTGAAGCAACTCGAACAGCACAAGGCCGACCTCCTTCGCAAGGTTCAGTTGAGCACTGCCCTTCTCGAACGGGTTCCCCGAAGTCACGTGCTGGCCCGACTCACCAACTACCTCCCGGAGCACACGAGTCTGACCTCCATGACCATGCAACCGCAACAAATAAAACGGACTCCACAAAAAGCCGTCGATGGTGGCGCCAAGTCTCAGTCAACCGGCGGCAAGAACCGGCCCGGCAACGTCCTGGTTACGCGGGTGCGCTTTCGACTGGACGGTCTGGCGGAGACCGACGTGGAAGTGGCTGAGTACATCTCTCGACTTCACGCCGATCCCCTCTTTGAGAACGTGGACCTGCAGTTCTCAGAGGAGTTTCCGTATGAGGAAGGTGTGACCATGCGGCGGTTTCAGCTGTTGTTTCTGTTGAGCGAGGATGCCGCAAAGGTATTGGAATCGCCCGCGTCCGAGGCGCCGGACGTCGCCGCCTCGGCTCCGGTTCGCGCGAAAGGTAACTCATGAAAGGTCCGCTCCGGATTCTGGTGACCGTGCTCGGCATGGTCGCGGCGGCGGCCGTGGTGGCGGTCCTGCTCATCGTGCCGGCCTTCCGCCGTACGGAGGCCGACCGCGCGGCGATTCAGGACCGACGCGCACAACTCCTCAAACTTGAGCGTGTGGCCACCCGGATCAGCAACCTCCAGAAAGAGGTCCAACGGCTCGAAAAGGCGCTCGCCTTCTTCGAAAACCGGCTGCCCGAGGAACGTGAACTCGACGTGATCCTCCGTGAGGTGTGGTTGATCGCCGAGTCGAAGTCTCTGACCCCGCGCAGCATCCGGACCAATCAGCCGCAAGCCATGCCACGGTACAACTCTCAGCCGATCACCCTTTCCCTCGAAGGGCCGTTTCAGAGTTTTTACGAGTTTCTCCTGGGCCTGGAACGCCTGCCGCGCCTTACCAAGATCCGGCAAATGCAGATCACAAAGTCGCCGGTGACCGAGGGCATCGTTCAGGTGGACGTATTAATGGATATCTTTTTCGAGCGATAAACATGCTGCTGAATCCAGAACAAAAAGAAGAGCGGATCCGCGTAGGAGACAACGGCATCGAGACGGTGCCCGAAGGAGGCTCCGCCGTCAAGGCGGGCTTCGCAGATAAGAAGAAGGTTCTGATCCTCGCGGTTCTGCTCCTGGTCGGCGCCGGTGTCGCCGCTTTCCAGTTTGGAGGGGGGGGTGGCCCGAAGGAGGCGGCTGCGGTCTCCGTACCGGCGTTGGGCCCAAGTGACAAACAGGTTGGCATGACAAATGTCGAGAGTGTGCTGGAACATCTCGACGCCGCCCCACAGAACGGGGCCGAGGGGGCGCTTTCGGTGGACCGCGTCGAGAAAATCGTCAGCACGTTTGACACATACGTCCAGGCGCGGCAGGTGCCGCTTGAAGGGCTTCGCGTGAATCCGTTTGCCGTTCTCCACGACGGGCGCCAGCAGGAAGCACAGGAGCAGGCCCAATCTGAGGCAGAGGTGGAAGCCGACGAACACCGAAAACAGGTGCTCGAAGCCGCCCGAGGTTTGAAAGTCGGGTCGATCCTCATCGTTGGCGACCAGCGAAAGGCCATCGTGGGCGGAAAACTCTGTCGCGTCGGAGATACGATTGAGAGCCTGCGCGTCGACGCGATTGACCCCGATGGCGTAAGGCTCTCGTTCGAAGGCGAGACCGTGGATCTCCGGCTGAGGCCGGAGACCGGCGGACGCTGAGGATACGCAATGGCCAACGACCAGGCAACATACGATTCGGCCGTCTTGGAGCCGGACGCCGAGACCCCCGACGGGGCCGAGACGCCTCAGAAGAAGCCCGGCGGGCGTCTCCGTCTGGGTGACCAACTGGTTCATACCGGCGTATTGACGCGGGCGCAACTCGAAGAGTGCCTGGCGTTGCAAAAGTCGAGTCCAGGCGAGCGGCTGGGTCAGATCCTCGTCCGAAAAGGCTACGTCAAAGAAGACGACGTGATGGCGTGCCTGGCGACGGAATACGGCCTCGACTTTGTCCACGTCAGTCAACTGGAAATCCCCGCCAAAGTCCGGGAACTGTTGCCTGCGGACTTCTGCCGCTACCGCAAGGTCCTGGTCATCGACACCGACTACGACAACGACACCGTGACCGTGGCCACCTCGGAGCCGGCAAACGTGTTCCTGCTGGACGAGATCCGCCGCCATATAGGCTCCCGTGTCATACTCGCCGTAGCGACCACCTCGGAACTCACCAAGGCTCTTGATGACCTTCAGGGCAGCCCGGAGGAGTTCCGTCTCGATGAACTGGTTCGCGATATCGCCGACGACGCCGTCGAGGTCCTCAATGAAGAGGAGGAAGAGACCGCGGACCTGGCGAAGGTGGCGGGCGAATCGCCTGTCGTGCGGCTCGCCAACTACCTCATTTGCAATGCCGTCAAGGAAGGTGTCAGCGATATCCACATCGAGCCGGGCGAGAAGAAGATGCGCATCCGGTACCGGATCGATGGCGTCTTGTTCGAGGTCATGTCGCCCCCCCAGACGATGCACCCGGCCCTCATCTCCCGTCTGAAGATCATGGCCAACCTCGACATCTCCGAGCGCCGTCTGCCGCAGGACGGACGCATCCGAGCCATCGTCCGCAACAGGTACGTGGACTTCCGCGTCAACACCCTGCCGACCACGCAGGGTGAGAAGACGGTCATCCGCATTCTCGATAACCGCTCTATCCTGATCGGTCTGGAGCGGCTGGGGTTCGAGCCGGATCACCTCACCCTGTTCAAGGAGCAGATCTCGCGCCCGCACGGTGTCATTCTGGTGACCGGGCCGACCGGCTCCGGCAAGACGACCACGCTGTATTCGGCCCTCATGACGATGAACGGCGCGGAGATGAACATCTCGACGACCGAAGACCCGGTCGAATACTCCCTGAGTTTCGCCAACCAGGTCCAGATCAAAGACCGCATCGGCTTCACCTTCGCCACCGCCCTGCGTGCCCTGCTCCGACAGGACCCGGACGTCATTATGGTCGGCGAGATCCGGGATGAGGAGACCGCCCGCATTTGTGTCCAGGCGGCCCTCACCGGCCACCTCGTGCTTTCGACGCTCCACACGAACGATGCCCCGTCGAGCATCACGCGGCTCATCAATATCGGCATCGAGCCGTACCTGATCAGCGCGTCGGTCAACGCGGTCCTGGCCCAGCGTCTGGTCCGCCGCATCTGTGAGAAATGCAAAGAGGCCTACGAGCCGAGTGATGAAATCAAGACGGCCCTCCAAAAAGCCAACATGCAGGTGGACACCGTATACCGCGGGGCCGGCTGCGACCACTGCCGCAACACCGGCTACAGCGGGCGATGCGGCATCTACGAAATGCTCCAACTCGACGACGGCTTCCGCGACCTCGTGGCAACGCGGCCCAGCGTGACCGAGTTACGCCGCTACGCCGAGGAGCGAGGCATGGTCAGCCTGCGAGAGGACGGCCTCAGGAAACTTCGCAGGGGCGTCACCACCATCGAAGAGGTGCTGCGGGCCACCGAAGACGTCGACATCGCAAGTGCCAAAGGAGACAAAGCGTGAGCCGCATTTGGGAACTCCTCGAGCGGACGGTTGTCGGCGGGGCCAGCGACCTGCACATCATTGCCGGTCTGCCGCCGCTTCTGCGCATCCATACGGTCCTCGACAAAATAGAAGGTGAACCCGTCATCAGCGGCGAGGATACCGAGGCCATGGTTCAGGACATCCTCGATGACGACCAGTACAACCGGTTCACCGAACGCCGGGACCTGGATTTCTCGGCCACCCTGCCCACCGGCCCAAGGTTTCGCGTCAATGCCCACTTTCAACGCGGAACGCCGGCCCTGGCCTTTCGCGCCATTCCGCCCAAGGTCCCCGCACTGGGGACGCTGAACCTTCCGGAGACGGCACAGACCTTCGCCGACATGCCGCACGAGGGACTCGTCCTTGTGACCGGCGAGACCGGAAGCGGAAAGTCCACCACCCTCGCGTCGATGATCGACCACATCAACCACAGGCATCCCTACCACGTCATCACCATCGAGGATCCGATCGAGTATTTCATCGAGTCGGACAAGTGCGCCGTGGAGCAACGCGAGGTCGGCCCCGACGTGCTCGATTTCCCGTCCGGTCTCCGGCACGTGCTCCGTCAGGATCCCGACATCATCCTCATCGGCGAAATGCGCGATCTCGAAACGATCTCGACGGCCCTGACCGCGGCCGAAACGGGGCACTTGGTCCTCTCCACACTGCACACAAACGACGCCGCCTCGACGGTGGAACGAATCATCGACGTGTTCCCCGCCGCACAGCAAAACCAGGTCCGCTCCATGCTTGCCAACACGCTCAAAGGTGTCATCTGCCAGCGGCTGCTGGCGCGAATCGACGAACCCGGAATGGTTCCGGCCACGGAGGTGCTCGTCTCGACGCCCGCCGTCCGGAACTGCATTCGCGAGAACCGCGCCTTCGAAATCCCGAACATCATCGAAACGAACCGCGCCGCCGGCATGCACCTGTTCGACGCGTCCCTGAAACACCTTTTCTTCACCGGCATGATCAGCCGCGACGCCGCACTAAACCACGCACGCACGCCTGCGGAACTCGCACGCGCGCTCTCGGCCTAGGTGAATGATGCATACGTATCGGTACCAGATGAAGAGGCCCGACGGTCAGGTGGTCGTCGGCAGCCTCAGCGCCGACAACCAAACCCTCGCCGCGCAGCAGGTCCGCGAACTCGGCGGTGTCGTCCTTGACCTGACGCGGATCGCGGGCGACGGCGACCGGGCCGCAAAGATGCGCGGGCTCGCTCTTCTCAACCGCATCGGCGCCAAGGACCTTCTCGCTTTCACAAGCCAGTTGAGCGTCATGTCGAAAGCCGGCATCGGCCTGACCACTGCCCTTGAAAGCATCGTCGAGCAGATCGTCAACCCCCGCATGGCCACCGTGGTCAGCACCCTCAAACGGGACGTCGAGGCAGGACGCCAGTTCTCGGAAGCCATCCAGCGGTTTCCCAAGGTCTTCTCGGTGCTATACATCAACATGGTGCGGGCCAGCGAGTTGGCGGGGACCTTCGGCCACATGCTCAGCCGCATCAACGGCTACCTGACCCAGCAGGCCCAGACCAGGCGACAGGTCATCGGGGCCATGATCTATCCGTTTATCATCGTCGCCCTCGCCATCCTGACCACCGTCTTTATGCTCACGTTTATCCTGCCACAGTTCATGATCCTGTTCGAGGGCAAAGAGGAGATTCTGCCCCTGCCGACAAAGATGCTCATGGCCATGAGCGCGTCGCTGAGGCACTACTGGTACCTCTACATCCTGGTTCTGTCGGGCGGCGCCGGGGGCCTGTTCTATTCCACCCGTACCCCGGCCGGCCGCGCGTGGTGGGACATGGTGAAACTCAAAGCGCCCCTCATCAAGAAACTGTGCCACGCCCTCTACCTGTCGAGGGGCCTCAGAACAATGGGCGAACTCGTCAACGCCGGCGTGCCGATGCTCGACACCATCGCCATCACGGCAGAGGTCACCGGCAACGTCCACTACGCCAAGGTCTGGCATCAGGTCCACGCGTCCGTCCGGAAAGGCCAACGCCTGGCCCCCATGCTGGCCAAGAGCCCTTTCATTCCGAAAAGCGTCTCCCAGATGATCGCGGCCGGCGAGGAAACCGGAACACTCGCCGAAATCCTCACCGACGTCAGCGAGTTCTACGACGACCAATTGAAGGCGACCATCAAGGCGGTCACCAGCGCCATCGAACCCCTGATGATCATGGTGATGGGCGGCATCGTCGGGTTCATCGCCGCCTCGATACTGTTGCCCATCTTCAAGATGTCACAATTGGTGAAATAACCATGAACCAAACACATGACACGCCGAAACGATCGCGCCGCGCCGCAGGGTTCACCCTGGCCGAGGTGCTCATCTGCACGGTCCTCCTGGCTTTGGCGTTTGTCGCGCTCGTCGCCGCCTACGGGTACGACTCCGTCGTGATTCAGCGCGGCGAGGAGACTGCCTACGGAACCTTTCTGGCGGACGAAATCCGCGACATGGCACTCCACATGCAACTCCAAGACGTGCTGGACCTCGACGGCGTGACCTACAGCCCGGCCATCCTCAGCACGAGCGCCCAGCAGGCCCAGACACAATACACGCAGCAGATCGCCGTAACGCCCGTCAAGGCCACCGATCTCAACACCCAGGTAGACGAGGCTCAGGCAGATGCCGCCCGGGTGACCGTTACCGTTTCGGCCTACGGCAAGCCGGTTCTCAGCCAAAACTACTACGTGCTCGACCTCTCGACCGTTCCGTTCCAGTGAGGTGAATTCTGCCGATCGCGCTTCTCACGCCCCGGCGCGGCCGACGCCAAAAAAGGAGAACAGACCGTGACAGCGCAACGAGTCTGCCGCAGGGCAAAGGCGAAGGGCATGGCGTTCCTCGTCACCATCATCTTTGTCATGCTGTTTGCCTCCATGGCGGTGGCACTGGTAACCGCCTCCAACATGAACATGCTGGTCTCTCGCAACCGTCTCGAAAGCAACCAGGCCGCCACCTTCGTTGAGACCGGACTGCTCCTGGCCCAGAAGGAACTCGGTGGGATCGAGGTCTCAGGAACCAGCGCCGAGGACGTGCACACCGCCATCGCCGCTCACCTGCGCGATGCGTGGATGTATTCGTCCGCCATCGATGCCGGTTCAATCTATGCCGATGCCGGCGGCGTTGTCTTCCCGCCGATTGCCCTGACCCGCTCGGACGGGCACGCCGGCAGCGTCAGTTTGGCCATCGCCTCCGACGGCGGCGTCGACGACAACCCGACCATCCAAATCGCCGCCACCGGCAGGTTCGCTGGCGCCGTCCGGACCGCTTACTACAATCTGGGCACTCGGGTAAGCAACCCTTTTGACGACTTCAGCATCGTCAGCAAGTCGCGCATCCTCATGGCAGACTACGCCGAAATCCGGGGGGCCAACGACGACGACGAAGGCAGCATCTTCTCCGGCAGCGACGACTCAGACGCCATCTACATATGCGACAACGCCAGTGTCAGCGGCAACGCCGGGGTCACCGCCGAGGAGGGCGGCATCAGCATACAAGACGACGCCAGCATCGACGGCGAACAGGTCCATGGGGCGGACGAGCCCGAGTGGCCGGAGATCGACACCTCCGGCTTCGAGCAGTACGTCGAGGAGAGCGTCACAGGCGACGTGGATGGAGACCAGACGCTCCACAACATCCGCATCCCCGCCGGCACCAACCCCACCTTCAGCGGCAACATAAACATCTACGGCGTGGTCTACGTCGAGTCGCCCAACACGGTCACGTTCGGGGGAAACACCAATATCGTTGGGATGATCGTCACGGAAGAACCGGCCATCGAGAACCTTGATAACAACAAACTTGTGTTCAGTGGCACCCTCAGTGTCTCCGGCGTCGAGAACCTGCCGGACGAGGACCGCTACGCCGGCCTCCGCGACCAGACGGGAACCTTCATACTTGCGCCGGGCTTCCAGGCAAAGTTCAAGGGCAACCTCGGCACCGTTTCCGGGTCCATGACCGCCGGACAACTCCTCTTTAAGGACAACGCATACGGAACGATCCGTGGAGGCCTTATGAACCTGAGCGACGCCGCACTCACGCTCAAGGACAATGCCTGCCTGACCATCGACAAGCAGAACGCCGACCCGACCCCCGCCGGGTTCGAAATCGAATATTCGCTCATCTGTGTCAGGGGCTCATACAAAGACTGAGACAAGCGATGTCCCGCTCGGATAAACAGCGGTTCCGTGACGCCCCCGCGGACAACCTGCAAGATGGGCCTGTGCACGATCACACAACAGCCGAGACTGGTGCGGTAGGGGTGGCCTGCGGCTACCCCCCGCCGCCAACTGACCGCGTTTCCCACGCCCCGATGCGGCTAAGCAGGAACAAGGAAATCTTTCCCAACACCCGCAGCGCCGGGGTTTATCCCCGGCGCGGAACCGCCGGCAGCCTGACGCGCGGCCGCTGGGCATGAAGCCCGGCGCTATGGACTTGGGTGTCCCGGCGCGCCGGGATCAGCCGCCGATTCGGATTGACCTCATCGCCCCTGCTTAGTCCGAAAGGAAGGTGTTCGATGATGAGGCCGGGGCGAATCACTGGCAGAGCAACCCCAAAGGGAGTTGCCTTCCTCGTCACGCTGATCTTCGTGGCGCTGTTCACGTGTGCGGCCCTGGCGTTGGTGACCATGGCCGACACCAACATGGCGATCTCCCGCGACCGCCTTCACATGAACCAGTCCTCGTCACTAGCCGAGACCGGTTTGGTTCTGGCGCAGCGGCAGTTGGGCGGGTTGGCCGTTTCGGGCGACACCGCCGCTTCCGTGCACAATCAGATTGCCGACCACTTCCGCACTGCCTGGGCCAACTCGGCCATGGTTAACGCCGCCGCCATTACCGCCGACGCCAACGCCGTCGTCCTGCCCGCCATCTGGCTGCCCCGTGCCGACGGCCTCGCGGGCACCATCGAACTGGTCATCACGGCCGACGGCGGCGCCCACGAGGACGGCTGCATCGTCATCCAGTCTACCGGGAGGTTCGCCGGCGCCGTCCGGACCGCCTACTACGACCTCGGTTTCGAGAACGCCATGACGGCGATCAACGCGTACGCCATCGCCACGAGATCAACGATTGTCATGACGGACAACGCCACCATTCAGGGAGCCAACAACGATCAGGAGGGCAGCATCCTCTCGGCCACCACCTCCGTGGCCTGCGCCATCGACATGAGCGACACCGCTCGCATCAGTGGAGACGCCGCCGCCGCCAACCCCGATGCAAACATCAGCACCATCGGCGACGCCACCATCGGCGGTGATAGAATCACCGGCGCCGACGAACCCGAGTGGCCCACCATCGAGACGGCCGGCTTCCAGCAATATGTCGAAGAAGTCGTCGCGGGCGACGTCTCCGACGCCACCCTGCACAACATCCGCATCCCCGCAGGGACCAATCCCACCTTCAGCGGCAATGTCAACATCTACGGCGTCCTCTATGTGGAGTCCCCCAACACCGTCACGTTCACCGGGAACACCAACATCTGCGGCATCGTCGTCGCCGAGGAACCCGTCGCCCAGGACCTGCAGGTCAACCAGATCCGGTTTAACGGAAACCTCACGACCTCCGGCGTCCAGAACCTCCCAGACCGAAGCCGCTACGACGGCCTGCGCCAGGCGACGGGCTCGTTTCTTCTCGCTCCGGGCTACACCGTCAGGTTCTCGAATACGTTCAACACCATCAACGGGTGCATGGCGGCCGGCAAGTTCGTGTTCCGCGGAAACGCCGCCGGTACCGTCGGCGGCGCCATTCTCAACCTGGACGACTCGCTCGTCAGACTCAAAGATAACGCCAACCTGCTCATCGACAGGACCGCAGCCAACCCTAACCCCGCAGGGCTCAGCGGGGGTTACTCGTTGGTCTGCGTCAGGGGATCTTACAGGGAGTAACCAATGCGATACCTACATTCAAGAACTACCGGCTTCACGATAGCCGAACTGCTTCTCGCTCTGGCGCTGATGGGCCTGCTGATGTCGGCCATCGCCTATGGTATGTACAGCGCCGAGACCACCAGCGACTACAACACCAGGAAAGCAAAACTCGTGGCCCAGGCCCGCGGCGTCCTCGACCGCATCGCGTCCGACGTCTGGCGCGCTGAGGCCACGCTCTCGTCCGCCGACCACAGCGCGGTCAACATCATGTTCGCCAGGCGGCTGCCCGGCGGCGGAGAAGAAACCGTGTGGCGCCAGTATCGAAAAGAGCAGGTTGGCGGCCAGTACGTCATCAATGTCTATGAAGACGACAGCCCCATCGCCTTCCCGCCGGCTGCGCCGTCCGGCACCGCCGCCGGCGTCGTCCTGGCCTCTCACGTCAAAACCTTCGCCATCTGGTCGGAGGTCACGTCCTCACGCACCATCACCGAGACGCTTTCTTGCTACATCACCGCCACCTGCGGACCCAACGCCGGCAACACCTTCAGCATCCCGATGGAAGAAGGACCCTACGTCATGAAACTCTCCCAGACACAGTACGACGATCGTCCTCCCGCCGAGTGCGTGGACTATGAGCCGAGACCCGAATACGAGCCCGACGACAACCCCAACGTCTACTGGCTGTGTATGGAAGACGCACAGGCCCCCCCCGTTGCCCTCCCGGACGCAGACTGGGACCACAACGACTTCATGCTCAAGGTCACCGAGACGGCCGGCCACGTCGACCTCGAAGTCCACTGGGGCACCGCCGCCTACGACCGCGACGTCATGGGACCCGACGGCGAACTCCTCTACGGCGACATCGGCGGCACACACACCTACACCTACGTGCCGCATGCCGACGACAGCGACAAGATCCGCGTCGAACTCGAACTCGAAAACGGCAACGCCGCCACAACGACAACCATTACGGCCACCCAACGCAAGTCGCTGTTCTGACCTGCATGTGCCACGGCCGGCCTTGCCCGGCCGTGCGTTTTGGCTCCCCCGGCGCGCCGGGGGAGCCGGAACAGGCATAAACCGCGCTCGCATTTCGCGCGGCAGGTCTCCCGACCCGTACGTGTTTAGCGTGTCATTCCGAGCGAGCGAAGCGAGTCGAGGAATCTCGCCGTTATCCCTGTCCGGACGACGAGATTTCTCCGCTCCTGCAGGTGCGCGGCCCGTCCGCTCGCCCATTCCGTGCCCGCCGTGTGCCACGGCCGGTCTTGCCCGGCCGTGCGTTTTTCAGCCCGTGTGCCACGGCCACCTTGCCCGGCCGTGAGTTTCCCGGAGCGGGCACATGCGGCCCGGCCCGCGGAAGAATCTTGAACGCCGACCGCCGAAGCCCCTTCTATGTTACGGCGTTGACGTGTTTGCCCTGGACGGTTAGGATGTCCGTCGAAGCGACCGAGAACTTCTGGCGGTTCAAGTATGACGGCAGGCGACCAAGGCGAGTTGATACCCGACTTGCGCTGCGCCGCCAACGGCGACGCGCGCGGCAACCAGCCCCATCTCATTCTCCCAAGACTTCTCGCAAAGGCGGTGACGGACTACTGGCCCTCGGCCCAGGAGGCAGCCGCCGCCCACAAAATCATCCGGAAGTGGGCCGACATGGAGCGCAGCGGCAAACTCGCCTCCATGAACGAAACCGCCCTACAAGGCGAATTCCTGACCGAGGTCTTCGGACAGGTGCTCGGCTACACCCTGTTTTCTGAGAACCTTGAACGCTGGGAGTTGCACCCCGCCTTTCGCGTCAACCGTGGTACGGCGGATGCCGCCTTGGGCGTTTTCAAACATGGGACGCGAGCCAAGCCCTACGCCCTGGTTGAACTCAAAGGGCCATTGGTCAACGTGGACCGCGACCGTTTCAATGGACGCACCGCCGTGGACCAGTGCTTTGATTACCTCATTGCGCAACCGGAGTGCCCCTGGGGCATCGTCTGCAACTATGTCAGTTTCCGCCTCTACCACCGCAACAAGACGAAACGCCACTTTGAGATGTTCACGCTTCACGAGTTGGCCGCCAAGGACACACGGCGCTTTCGAGAGTTCTGGGTCCTCTTCCGCCGCGACAGCCTCCTGCCGGTAAGCGCCGCGCAGAAGCCTCTTCTCGAGCGCCTTCTTGAGGAAACCGAGAACCGCCAGCGAGAGGTCGGCGAAGAACTGTATGGCCGCTACCACGAGCAGCGCAGCGAGTTGATAGCGCTGCTGACCCGCGCGCCCTACCGCAAACCCCTGGAAGAAGCCATCCGCATCGCGCAAAAATTGATTGACCGCATCGTCTTTGTGGCTTTCTGCGAGGACCGGGATTTGCTTCCGCCCCGGTCGTTGGATCGTGCCTGGCGTGAACTCCCCCCCTTCAAGATCGCCACCAATCCCCGCTGGCACAACTTCCTTGCCCTTTTCCGAACGGTGGACTCCGGCGATCCCGATCAGGGCATTACTCCGTTCGATGGTGGCCTGTTTGCCGAAGACCCGGCCCTGGACGCACTCGACCTGCCGGACGAATACACCAACTTCTTCCGCGCCATCGGCGACTACGACTTCCGCGACGAGGTCAACGTGGACGTCTTGGGGCACCTCTTCGAGCGGTCCATCCACGGCATCAGCCGCATCCGACAGACGGGCGTGTTAGGACTCCGCGAACCGGAGAGCACCGCCCTTAGAATGGGAAAGTCCGCCGAACGCAAACGCGGCGGCATCTACTACACGCCCCCGGAGTTCACCAAGCGCATCGTGGACGAGACGGTCCGACCGGTCATCGAAGCGCGCCTGGCTGCCGTCGCCGGCCGCCGCAAACTGAATCTCCAGAAAGCCCGCCTCGCGCACTCGCCACAAACGGAACTCGCCGATTTCTGGGCTGAATGCTTCCAGGCCGTCCGCGCGGTCAAGGTCTGCGACCCGGCCAGCGGCAGCGGCGCGTTTCTGATCCAAGCCTATAACGTCTTTGACGAGGTTTACAGCGACCTCTTGGGCCATAAGGCGTTTCACGAAGACCGCGCGAGCGACCCCCTGGAAGAGCAAATTCCCGACATCATTCTCCGCGAGAACCTCTACGGCGTGGACGTCTCACCCCAAGCCGTTGAGATTACGCAATTGGCGCTTTGGATCCGCTCGGCCCGGCGCGGACGGAGTCTGGCCGACCTTTCGGAAAACATTCGCTGGGGAAACAGCCTGGTCCGCGACTCCGCCATGGACCCACACGCCCTGGATTGGCGCGCCGCCTTTCCGGAAGTCTTTTCACAGGAGCGCGGCGGCTTCGACTGCATCATCGGCAACCCGCCCTGGGAACGCATGAAACTCCAGAATCGCGAGTTCTTTTCCGATTGTGCTCCCGATGTCCTGACCGCCTCAAGCCCGGCGGAATCAAGGAAACGAATTGCCGACTTAGAGCGCAGCCACCCGGACCTCTACGCCCGCTATTTGGCCGCAAAGGAATCTGCCGAAAAGACCCTCGCCCACGCCCGCGCATCCGGCGACTTCCCCCTGACCGGCAAGGGCGACATCAACACCTACGCCCTGTTTGCTGAACTGGCGCGCCGCCTCGTGGCCCCGACCGGCCGCGTCGGGATCCTGGTCCCGACCGGCATTGCCACCGACTACACGACGCGCGACTTCTTTGCGGCACTTGTGGAGTCCGGAAGTCTGGCGGCACTTTATGACTTTGAAAACAAGGCCCCGATCTTTCCCGACGTTCACCGCTCCTACAAGTTTTGCGTGCTCCTCTTCGGCGGCGCGAAGGTCCGGTCCAGGGAAACCGATTTCGTCTTTTTCGCCCACACCATGGACGACCTTGAGGGCGCGGAGCGGCACATCCGCCTCTCGCCGGACGACCTGAAGGCGCTTAACCCGAACACGCGGACCTGCCCCGTCTTTCGCACCCGCCGCGACGCCGAACTCACAAAGGCCATCTACCGCCGTATTCCCATCCTGATAGACCGTACGCGCAAACCAGTCCACAACCCATGGGGTATACAGTTTATTCGCATGTTTGATCAGAGTAACGATGCCAAGTTGTTTTACACTGCCAGACAATTGTCCAAAATGCAATTCCGGCACGATGGACCTGTATGGAAAAAGGGCCGAAAACGCTTTTTGCCGCTTTACGAAGCCAAGATGGTCCAAATGTATGATCACCGTGCCGCAAGCGTGCTCGTGGATCGTACGAACTGGATGCGTCAGGCTCAACCCCAGTCAACTACAGTTGTGCAACACCAAAACCCGCAGTTTGCGGCTCAGCCGCGGTGGTGGGTCCTTCAGAGCGAGGTGTCATGCGTGATGGCGAATGCAAGTAATGTGGCTTACCTTGCTTATAAGGACACCACAAGTGCGACCAACCAGCGCACAATGATCTGTGCATTTGTGCCTCACGTCGCGTTTACGCATCCCCTGCCAATTGTGCATGTTGACAACAAGTATAGCATGCGCTACCAGTGCTGCCTATTGGCGAATCTGGACAGCCTGTGTTATGACTTTATTGCTAGGCAAAAGGTGGGCGGTGTACATTTGAGTTTCTATCTTGTGGAACAGATTCCGACTCTCCCCCCGGACCGCTACGCTAAGCGCTGTTCCTGGGATAAACGGCAAACGCTCGGAAAATGGATTTCCGACCGCGTGCTCAAACTGACCTGCACGGCCGACGACATGCGGCCCTTGGCCGAATCCGCCGGCTTTGCCGAAGGTGTCCATCCTTGGAACGAGGAGGAACGACTGGACCTGATGGTCGAACTCGACGCTGCCTACTTTCTCCTCTACGGCATCGAACGCGCGGACGTCGAATACATCCTTTCGACCTTCCCCTATACGCAAAAGGCCCAATCGCTCCTCGGCCCGCCCGTCTCGATTGCCGAGGCCATCTTGGCCTGCTACGACCGTTTCCGCGGCGCTTGAAGCGCGCGGGCCACGGCACGCAGGTGGTCCAGTTGAACAACCATGACCGCCGCGGGGCCGCACCCGGATCTTCGCCCACACCCATAACCCCCCGCGTCAAGGGCATCCCTGACTCGCCCTTGTCTCCACTGGGCCTGTATGGGAAAGTCGGCGAATTCACATCCCAAAACCACCCATAGCTACGCCAAACCGTTGAGCCCGAACGGCTCCCGCCGTTGCCGTCCGCTGCTTGCCCGCTGGCCTGTTATTCGTTGCTGTTCAATCCGCACTCCGAAATCCGCAATCCGCAATGCGCTCGCTTCCCTTCGGGTCGGCCACGGCCGCCCTCGCGGACGGGTCGCGGCTAAAAGGGCATGAACGCCTCTCTTCCACCCCTATTCCCTATTCCCCATTCCCTGTTCCCTGTTTTTCGGCCGTTTTGTTAGAACTCTAACAAAATCCGGCCCCTCTCTCGATTTTGTTAGAACTCTAACAACTTTTCGGCCCTCTGCGGCCGTCGGGTCGGCCTGCCATTTTGGCATGGGTGACTTACATCAATTTTGGGTCCGGAAAAACGCCTCAAAAAGGGAGTCAAAAGGAGCAAAAACGATGAAAAAAGACGAAAAAGGACAAAAACGGACGAAAACGGCGAAAGTTTTGCGTTACCTATCTTAACAAAAAATGGGCAAAGCGCCCCTGGCGGCCCAAAAACAAAGAATTAGACTTCAAAAAGCGCGTTTTCGGGGGTTCCGGCGAGCGGCGATTTGACGTAAGTGTTATGGAGCAGGACGAATCCGAGCCAACGACGAGACCCGTTCGACTCGTCCCGAGGCATCGGGACTCGCTCAGGGTGACGGCATGGAAGCCAACCCGCCTTCGCCAAGATGATCCGCGTGCGTGCGAAGCACGCACCCTACGACTCCGGTGACAGATGGCAGGCGGCATGATCCGGCAAGGCGGGACGATGCAAAACCGCAAGGGAGCAGGGAAAAACGGAAATCGCGGGCCGTTCTTGCCGTCGGCCTTCAGAACTGCCGCAGGAAACGCACGTCGTTCGCGAACAGCAGCCGGATGTCGTTGATGCCGTACTTGAGCATGGCCGAGCGGTCGATCCCGAAGCCGAACGCAAAGCCGGTCACTTTCTCCGGGTCGTAGCCGACGGCCTCGAAGACGTTCGGGTCAACCATTCCGCATCCGCCGACCTCCATCCAGCCGGTCCGTTTGCACGCCGGGCAGCCGGCCCCGCCGCACAGCAGGCAGGAGAAGTAAAACTCGGCGCTCGGCTCGGTGAACGGGAAGTAACTCGGCAGGAACCGCGTACGGGCCTCGGGGCCGATGAAGGCCCGCGCGAAGGTCGTCAGAACGCTTTTCAGGTCGGCGAAGGTCACGCCCTCCTCCACCCAAAGGCCCTCGAGTTGGTGGAACATGTTGGTGTGGCCGGCGTCCACCGTATCCGGCCGATACACCCGGCCCGGCGCCACCACGCGGACGGGCGGGGGCTGATTCTCCATAATGCGAATCTGGACCGTGGAGGTCTGGCTGCGCAGCAAGACGTTGTCACTCAGGTAGTAGTTGTCGAGCGGGTCGCGGGCCGGATGGGCGGGCGGAATGTTGAGGCCGACGAAGTTGTGCCACTCGTCTTCCACCTCCGGCCCTTCGACGCAGGCGAATCCGAGGCGGCCGAAAATCTCGACCATCTCGCGGGTGGCCCGCGCGATGGGGTGCGCCCGGCCCAGACGGAGCCGCCGGCCCGGCATCGTCACGTCCACGCTCGTTCGCTTCGTCCGCCGCGCCTCCAACTCGGCCTGTCGACGGGCCAGGTGCTCCGTCACGAGGGCCTTCAGGGCATTGACCGTCCGGCCAAACTCCGCCCGTTCCTCGGCGGGGACCGATTTGATGGATCGCAGGAGGGCCGTAATGCGGCCGGCCTTGCGGCCGAGCCATTCGATACGCGCGGTCTCGAGGGCATCGGCATCGGCGGCGGCGATCTGAGCGAGGGCCTCGTGCTCAAGCGTCTTGAGTTCGGCCAGACCCGCCATCTCAGCCTCCAACAGCCGCACGTGCCTCTTCGATGACCGCGTCAAACGCCTTCGGATCATTTAGGGCCAGGTCGGCCAGCGTCTTACGGTCGAGTTGGATGCCGGCCTTCTTCATGCCGCCGACGAAACGACTGTAAGACATGTCGCGCTGGCGGCAGGCTGCGCTGATCCGGGTAATCCAGAGTCGACGGAAATCGCGTTTTTTGGTCCGGCGGTCGCGGTAGGCATACTGGTCGGCTTTCATGCGGGACTGCTTGGCAACGCGGTAGAGTTTCCCGCGTGCGCCGAAATATCCCTTCGTCCGCCGCCGCAGCCGCTTCTTGCTCTGGCGGCGCGTGGCCCCTTTTCGTATTCGAGGCATGGTTGATCTCCTGCTTATGCGCAGCGCCCGTGCGGTGTCAGCCGCCGAGCAGGCGCGAGTACGTCTTCACCTGGGCCCCCTTGACCGTATCTTTGGCGCGGAGGCGTCGTCGGCGTTTGCCGGTCTTGCCACTCATCAGGTGTCCGCGGCCCGCGCGGTTCCGGACGATCTTGCCGGTCCGGGTCTTGCGCATACGTTTTGCGGTTCCTTTGTGTGTCTTTCCCTTGGGCATGTCTTGCCCTTTCTGCTCACGGCTTGCCAGGATTATAGAACGCGCCCCACCCCTGCCGTCGGCGTAAGGCCCGGCCGGCTTGACGTCGGGATTTCGGGGCCTGATTTTTGTCAGGACGGCTTCTTGTTGGGAAGGAGGATGAGGATCATCCTCCTGCCTTCCCTCGAAGGTCCCCGTTCGACCGTGGACACGTCGGCCAACTGCTCGACAAAGACCCGCATGTTCTGCTCGGCGTAGTCCATGTGCGACAACTCGCGACCGCGGAAGAGCATGTTGACCATCACCTTGTCGCCGGCCTCCAGGAAATGGCGGGCCTGCTGAATCTTGAAGTCGCGATCGTGTGCTTCGGTCTTCGGTCGGATCCGGATTCCCTTCAGCCGCACCTCGTGGCTCTTGGCCCGGCTCTTGTGGCTTTTCCTGGACTGCTCGTACTTGAATTTCCCGTAGTCCATGATCTTGCAGACGGGCGGCCGCACGTTCGGCGCCACTTCCACCAGGTCCAAGCCGGCCTCGGCGGCGATCCGGAGTGCCTCGTCGCGCTCCACGATGCCGAGTTGTTCGCCGTTTACCCCAATCACACGCAGCGGCGAGATCTTGATCTGATCGTTGATCCGCTGCCTCGCCTCTTTCAAGCGTTCCTCCTCACAAGCGGTCCCCGTTCGATGTTTCCGAAGGTGTGCGGCCTAAGCGGGACCTGGTGCCGTTGGCCGCAGCCGTTTTTCGTGGATCTCGTCGGTCGCACGGGCGACGAACGCCTCGATGGATTCGGCCCCCTGGTCGCCGAGCGTTTTGTCTCGCACACTGACGGTTCCCGCCGCCACCTCTTTTTCGCCGACGATGAGCATGTAGGGGATACGGCGGAGGGTAGCGCGGCGAATCTTGGCGCTCACCTTGTCGCCGGCGCCGTCGAGTTTGGTGCGAAGGCCGGCGCGGTTCAGCATCTCGAGCACCTTCGCTCCGTATGTATTGTACCGGTCGCTGACGGGCAGAATCGCCACCTGGACCGGCGCCAGCCAGAGCGGGAAATCGCCGCCGTAGTGCTCGATAAGGATGCCGAGGAAACGCTCGATGCTTCCGAGGATCGCCCGGTGGATCATCGCGGGCCGGTGCTCGGCGTTGTCCTGACCCACGTAGGTCAGGTCGAAGCGCTCGGGCATGGCCAGATCCACCTGGATCGTTCCGCACTGCCACGACCGTCCGAGGCAGTCGCGGACGTGATAATCGATCTTTGGAGCGTAGAACGCCCCTTCCCCTTCGTTGACCTTGTACTCGATATTGCACGCCTCAAGCGCTCCCCGCAACGCATCGGTTGCGTGTTGCCACATCTCGTCGGTGCCGATGGAGTGCTCCGGCCGGGTCGAGAGTTCCACCCGGACGTCCTGGAATCCGAAGGTGCGGTAGATCGTGTCAACCAGGTTGATGACGCCGACGACCTCGTCCTGCACCTGCTCGGGCAGGCAGTAGATATGGGCGTCGTCCTGGGTAAACTGCCGCACGCGCAGCAGGCCGTGCAGGACACCGCTCTTCTCATGGCGGTGAACGAGACCGAGTTCGGCCACCCGCATCGGCAGTTCGCGGTAGGAGTGCGGCCGGTTCAGGTACACGAGCAACCCACCGGGGCAGTTCATCGGCTTGACGGCGTAGGCCGCCTCGTCGATCTCGGTGAAATACATGGCCTCGCGGTAGTTGTCCCAGTGGCCGCTGCGGTGCCAGAGTTCCTCGCTCAAGATCGTGGGCGTGCGGATCTCCTCATAACCCGCCTGATAGTGGAGCCGGCGCCAGTACCCCAGGATTTCGTTCAGGATCATCATCCCATTGTGGTGCATGAAGGCAAAGCCCGGACCTTCCTCGTGGAAACTGAACAGGTCCAGGTCCACCCCGATGCGGCGGTGGTCGCGTTTTTTGGCCTCTTCGACGCGCGCCAAGTGCTCCTGGAGCGTTTTCTTCGAGAAGAACGCCGTGCCGTAGATACGCTGAAGCATCGGGCGGGTCGAGTCGCCGCGCCAGTAACTGCCCGCCACGCTCAGGAGTTTCAGCGCCGTGATCTTGCCGGCGTGCGGGATGTGCGGCCCTCGGCACAGGTCCACGAAGTCGGCCGACCGGTACAGCGAGACGGTCTCGCCGGCCTGCGGCTTGACCTCGGCGTCGGCCTCCTCTTCGCCGTCGGCCAGGCTACGGGCGGCGATGTCGTGGAGCAGTTCGACCTTGTAGTCCTGGCCGGCCGCCTGCATGAGGGAGACCGCCTCGTCGTGCGAGACTTGCCGGCGCTCGAGCGGCGCCTTCTCGGCGATGATCTTGGCCATCTCGGCCTCGATGCGCTCCAGGTCCTCGTCGGCGATCCGTTCCGGCAGGTCGAAATCGTAGTAGAACCCGTTCTCGATGGCCGGACCGATGCCGAACTTCACACCGTCTCCGTACAGTCGGCGCACAGCGGCCGCCATCACGTGAGCGGTGGAGTGGCGGAGAATCGAAAGGGCCTCGTCGCTTTTGTCGGTCAGGATCTCCAGGTCGTACGGCCCGTCGGGGCCGAGGACGGTCGAGAGATCCACCAACTTGCCGTTCAGCCTGGCAGCGACGGCGGCTTTGGCCAGGCCTGAACCGATCTGGTTGGCAACGTCTGCGACGCTTACCCCATCGGCCACTTCCAAAGTATGTCCATCAGGAAGATTGACCGTAGGCATAGCGTTCGGGGCCCGGGCGCCGTCACGTCGGCCAGCACCGGGCGTTTGTCCTCCACAGGTCTCTGAGCCTCATCATCCACGCGGATGATACCACAGAACCATAACCGACCGCCGGCCGTCTGTCAAGGCCCTTTGCCGGGAGCGGGAATATCGTCCGGCGCGGGCCGGCTGCCTGGTTGGCCGTTCACATAGCCATGGACGGTGGAGGCCAGGCTGCGGTTGTGCCGGGTCCGGAAGGTGTCGGCCTCGTGTTGGCAGCCTCGGATAAATGCAGCCCAGTCGGCTGCCGACGCCGGGGCACGGTCGGTCTCCAGATACGCCCGGAGCCACACGAGACCCAGGAAACTAATCTTGCCGTTCCATTCAGCCTGCATGTGGGTCTTCAGCCACGAGACGGCGAGGGGGAACCGGCGGACGAGGTCGAGCGGCCGGCGGCGGGTGACGTCGAGTTCGTAGGTCCGCTCGGCCTGTGTGGCGGCCAGCAGCGCCGCCGGCGCCAGACGGCCTCGCCACTCGGGCGCCCTCATGACGGCGGCGGCGTGGCAGGCGTCGAGGATGACCAGCCGCATCGGATGCCGTGGGACGGCGCCGCCCAGCAAGTCTGCCCACGACGCCCGGCCTCCCCCCTGCGGGAACTCCCACAGGCCGGCCGGCGTCTGGCGCGACGCCAGGTAGACGACGGACACCTCGGCCGCACCCGCGTCGGGAAGGCGGGCCAGGGCCCGGCGCACGCCCTCCGGCGACGGATTCCGGAGCGTCTGACGCACCTTCAGATTCGGGTACCAGGCTGCAAGCGTCTTCTCGATGACCAGGCCTGTGGCGTCCCAACCGGCCAGGCGTTTGCCGCTCGGGTAATCGACGTTGAGGATCCGGTCGAACGTAACGCGAAGCGGCGCGGTGGCGGGCACAGGAAGAGGGCGGGCGCGGAAGGTCTCGAGCGGCGTGCGGATGCACCCGACGGCCCCGGCGGTCAGGAGCATCGAGGCAAACAGGAGCGGCCGCAGTCTCGTGAAGCACAGGATCATAGTCGGCCCGGGGCGCGGCGACCGGGGCCGCCGGCGGCCTTACGGTGTCGGCGCCGTTGCACGTTTTCCGGCGCCGTCAGGGATGCGGTGTCTGGGTCGTGTACGGCGTCGAGGCGGCTTCTTGCGTCAACCTGGCCACGTCGATGCCGCGGCGCCGCAACTCCTCGTGGTTGCGGTCGAGTCCTCTCTGGATCCGCTTGATCTGGTCGCTGAGGTCGTGCCACTCGGCAACGTGGGCATTGATCTGTTTGCGCGCGTCGGCCGACTTAAGTGAGCCCATCGCGAGGTGCCACTCGCCCCCTTTGAGTTCGCCGACCTCGCCCAGGCTGCGTCCGAGTTCGGCCTGCCTGCGCTTCTTTGCGGCCAGGGTGCGGTAGTCGGTCTTGTACCGGTCGCTGACCTCTACGTCGGAGCGGCGGTCAGGGAGGATGCTGCAGCCGCCGCCGCAGCAGCAGAGCGCGGCAAGCAGACAGGCGAGAAATACCAGCGCCGGGCTGCGCGGCGTGCGATGGGTCGTGCTCATTGCCGTCCCTCTCTGCCCCCTCTTCTGGTCTGATGGTGGTGGTGCGACCGGCCCCTCGACCCGCCTTCTTGATTTGGCAGGCCGCGCGTCTTTGCGTCCGTGCCGCCCGGTCTACTCCTACAATGCCACTTCCCGCGCGGCGACGGCAACGGGCTTCAACGCGTGACGAGGCGGACGACCGCGCGACATGGCGAATTGGCGTTGCAGGACTACTTGCTCCGTTTCTGGACCTCGGCCTCGAACTGTTTGATCTGCGCCTGAAGGAAGGCGATGCGGTTCTCGTTGGCGACGTGCCGGTATTCGCATTCCCACTGCTCGTCGGTGCGTTTGGCGAGGGGCTGGTTCAGCGTGGGTTCGGCGGCCTTTTTGAGTTCGGGCCGGTCGGCGAGGCGTTTGTCGAGTTCCTCGCGGCAGGTTTTGATGCGGAGTTCGTAGAAGGCGATCCACTGCCGGTCGCCCCAGGACCGGGTGATCCGCTCACGGCGGCCGGCGGTTTCGTTGCAGCCGGCAAGACCGAGGGCCCAGAGGGGCCCGCCGACCAGCAGGGCCGCGGCGACCACGAGCGGCCATCGCCATGTCCTCTTCCGCAGGCAACGCCGCCCCAGGCGCTGACTCGCCATCGCCTCTCCTCCCATGGAAACGCCTTCGTCACGGTTTTCCGGCGCCGGGCAACCCCGGCAGCAGCGCTACCAGCAACGGGCCTATGTGCCTGGGTGCGGCGTCGCCCAGCCTGAGTTCGGAATCGTATTCGCGGCCGCGACGGTTGGCCGCCGCGACACCACGCTCACAGGTTCAAGGGTGATGATCCGTATGCGTCGGCACGGCCGCCGGCCGCTGCCGGTGCAGCAAGCGGCTCAGATCCTGCGTCCGCCTCTGTCTGATTCGCTGCCGCCGATCGGTCACGTAACCTTCGAGCCTGTGGATTTCGTCGTCACACTCCTGCGCCGCCCCGTCGTAGAGGACGTACGTGTAGAGGACAACCTCGTCCGTGTGGGTGCGTTGGTCGGGGGGCTTGTCGACCAAGGCATCCATTTGCGGCTCCAGTGCGTCGCGGCTGCGGATGTATCGGTCCCGTTCCTCCTTACATTCGTCGATTCGCCGATTGTAGTACCTGATATAATCCTGGTCATTCCACGCAGGGG
Source organism: uncultured Anaerolineales bacterium (assembly GCA_964449275.1). GTDB lineage: Bacteria > Planctomycetota > Phycisphaerae > FEN-1346 > FEN-1346 > JAUVZF01. Next base: position 1,485 of record CAYVAM010000031.1, on the reverse strand, counting down.
TGAACGCATACCTGAACAGAGGGGCATCCATGCAACTGCTCACCATCGGCGCAAGCAGCGCCGCCAGCAGGCCGGCCAGCGCCGCACGTGTGCAACACCCGTTCGCCGGCCGCCTCTGCGCGACGTTGCCTGTGCTCATGGTCACGACTCTCCGGTATGCAGCAGCCCCGGGCGGCTTCCGGAAGACCTGGCCGCGCTGCCTCAACACGCCGCCATCGGAATACGAATGAGCCTTCCCGGCGGGTCCGCGCGGGCATCCTCTGTGGGTGGCGCTGAAGGGCACAAACAAAAGGACCGCTTCCCCGGGGTGGTTGGCACGATTCTGTGCCCTTGCCTGCGCCGGCTAGTGATGGTGGTCGGGCGTGATCGTACTCGTCGTGATCGGCGTCGAGGCGTCCCGCATGAGTGCAGCGTGGTCGATCCCCATGGTGAATCCCCGGTCCGCACCCTCGGTCTTGCGATCGTTACACGTCGCAGTGTATTCGTTAATCTGTACTTGGAGGGCATTCCATTTTGTGATATGCGCTCGCGCAACGCTCGTGACTGGGCCCCCGAGATACTGGGCTTCGAACTGAGGCTTGCCGCCCGGCCACTGACAACCGTCGCGGTTCATCGCCGCCTTCATATCCTTGGCGTCTTTCTCCAGTTTTTTGAGAGTGCGGCTGGCCTCCCAGTATTCGTCTCTGACTTGATACTTCCTCTTCTCGCACGCGGCGCCCACGCAGAGGGCCATGGCGAGCAGGCCCAGTAGAACGACCACCGTCGCGGCGCGCCGGGCACCCACCGACGCCGTCCCGGGCGGGCAGTTGTGTGACCCTCTCATTTCACCGCTCCTTTCGCCAAGAGCCTGTACGCGAGAGCCGGGCCGGCGTCAGAACGCCAGCGACACGCCGACCTCGACCTGGTGATTCTCGTAAGACTGGTTGGCGACGTCGGCCGTGTACCCGGCGTACAGTTGGGCCGTCTCGGTCAGGTTGTAGCGGAACTTGAGGCCCATCGTCAGCCAGCAGTGGTCCACGTCTTCCTGTCGCATGTTCGTCAGTTCCTCCTGGACCACGTCGTTGAAGTCGAAGATGCCGGTGACCATGAGTTGTTCGGTGAGTTCGTAGTTGGCGCGGTTCATCAGGACCAGGGTGCCGCTGCTGGCGTCGTCGGAGCGGATGCCGCGGTTGTAATCGAAGTCCTGCCAGCGCCACACACAGGTTACTGTGGAGTAGAGCGACAGCGGCCCCTTCTGGTAGGCGGCCAGGCCGAGGTAGGGAGCCACGGCGAAGGTGTCAACGTCAACGCTGGTGCGGCGTCGAAGCCGGTTGGTGCGCATCTCGGCATCGCCGAACGAGAACGACACACCGAAGTACAGCAGTTCGACGTTCTTGGAGAGGAAGAACGTGAAGGTGTTCGAGTCCATCTCCAAGTCCACGCCCCCGCCTCCGGGGCCGGTGCAGTAGGAGTAGTCGTACATCAGTCCGGCCGTCATATCCATGA
>CAYVAM010000030.1:0-30562 GCA_964449275.1 uncultured Anaerolineales bacterium | reverse complement strand
ATAGCCACCGCCCACGCCGCAGACAACAACGCGTCACCCCAACGCGAGAACCGGGGACCGGCCACGCGGGAAAGACCGTGTCCCATCCGTTCCCGGTCCCCCGGTTTCGATGGCCTGGCCCCGTCAGTCGCTCTTGATCTCGATCCGTTTCGCCTTGGCCCCTTCCTTCTTTGGCAGACGGATTTCGAGGACGCCCCCGGCGGCCTTGGCCGTGACCTGTTCCGCATCCACCGGGGCCGGCAGCCTCAGGCTTCGCGTAAAGGCCCCGTACCGTCGCTCGACGCGGTGGAAGTTGCGGCCTTCGCGTTCGGTCTCGTCTTTCTTCTCGCCTCGGATCGTCAGGGTGTCGCCGACGACGGCGATGTCGAGTTCCTTCGGGTCGATACCGGGGATCTCGGCGTGCACCAGGACGGTGTCGTCGGTCTCCGAGACGTCCAGCGCGGGCGACCATTCGGCCAGGCCGAACGGTTCGCTCGTGTGCGACCAGAACCGGGCAAGCAGGTCGTTCATCTCCTCGCGTAGCGACGCGAGCGTGGCAACCGGCAGCGTTCGTCCTCTCCACGGAATGATAGCCATGATTGCACCTCCTTCCGGGTTACGATGCGTGCGCGTGTGCGTTCGGCGCGTCGGGTCCGGCGCCTAGTCCACTTTGACCTCGATGCGCCGGGGCTTGAGCCTCTCGGATTTGGGCAGCCTGAGCGTCAGGACGCCCTGCCGGAGACCGGCCTCGATCTTCTCGGTGTCGTAGTCGGCCGGCAGTTGAAAGGCCCGGTAAAACTCGCCGGCCGTGAACTCCTGCAGGAGCACCTCGCCGCCGGCCTCGCTCTTCGCCCCCGGCCGGCCCCGGATCACCAGGACGTTGTCCTCGACGGTCACGGCCAGGCCGTCCGGCTTGATGCCCGGCATCTCGGCGACCAGCGTCAGTTCGTCCGCCGTCTCATACACGTCCGTGGCCGGGACGAAGTAACTCTCCGGCGGCTCGAGCGGATCGTGGTTCGTCTCAACCGCTACGTCAATTGGCTTGGCCATGGTTCATGCCTCCTTGGCTGTGGTGCGCCGGGCTCGCTAATCGCCGACACGGACCTCGACGCGTTTCGGTTTCGCTTCCTCCGTTTTCGGGATGCGGATCGCCAGAATGCCGTCGGCGAGCGTCGCCTCCGTCCCGCCGCTGTCCACCGGACTGGGCAGCGTGACGGCCCGGCTGAACCGGCCGGTGTCGCGCTCGTGCCGGTGCAGCGTGACCTCTTCCTCCGGGATCGTACGCTTGCGGGAACCCGAAACCGTCAACTGATTCCCCGTCACGTACACCTCCAGGTCGGCCATCTCCAGACCGGGGACCTCGCACTCCAGCGTGTAGGCGTCGTCGGTCTCCCGGACGTTCGTGGGCGGATACACGTAGCCGGATCGTATGCGGCCGACCGGTTTGAAGTGCCGTCCGAAAACGGAATCGAACACGCGGTTCATTTCGCGTTGAAGTTCCGCCAAGGGTCCTGCCGCTGGTACCCACGCCTTCATAGCCATGTCCGTTCTCCTTGCTTTGTCGTGTTTTCTCGGACCTGCGCTTCACAAAGTGCAAAGCGGATGCCAAATGCGTGCCCGTTGCTGGGCCGTGCCATGGGGTTCTGTATGCCGTATGGGCGGCTTTGGCCCTGAACCCCTGCCATTCTGGCATATCTCGCCCCGATTCGCACAGGCGGCGCGGCGGGTCCGGAGACCCGCCGCGCGAAGTGTGGCGCGCCGGAGAGGCGGCGGCGCGGTGGGTCTCCTGACCCACCGCGCGAAGTGTGGCACACCGCGCGGCTTGGTTACGCCGGCCGGCGGGTGTATAATGTCGCCACTTGAGACACGGCTGAGGGATGCAAGAGCAGTGGAAGAGCCGACCTTCGATATCGTCGTGGTGGGCGGCGGGCACGCCGGTTGCGAGTCGGCGCTGGCGGCGGCGCGGCTGGGGGCGCGGACCGCCCTCGTGACGATCCGCAGAGACCGCATCGCCGAAATGTCGTGCAACCCGGCCATCGGGGGGTTGGCGAAGGGCCAGATCGTCCGTGAAATCGACGCCCTCGGCGGCGAAATGGCCCGTGTAGCCGACGCCGCCGCCATTCAGTACCGCGTGCTCAATCGCAGCAAGGGGCCTGCCGTCCAAAGCCCGCGGGCACAGTGCGACCGCCGAGGCTACGCGCTGGCCATGCAGAACGTACTCCAGCGCCAGGAGAACCTCTCGATCCTCGAAGACGCCGCCGCCGAGATCCTGACGCGCGGCGACCGGGTCGTCGGCGTCCGGTGCGAGAGCGGCCGCGCGTATCGCGCCGGCGCCGTCATCCTGACGACCGGCACGTTTCTGCGAGGCATCCTTCATCTGGGCAGCCGGACGTGGTCCGGGGGGCGAATTGATGAGCCGGCGGCCGATCGTCTCTCGGGCAGCCTCCGGCGGTTGGGCATCCGCCTCGGCCGCCTCAAGACCGGCACGCCGCCGCGCGTGGACGCCCGGACCCTCGACTACGGTTGCCTGACCGAGCAACCGAGCGATCCGGCGCCCGTGCGGTTCGCCTTCGGCGCGCCGGATGAGCCGTTCGAAGGCGTCTCGTGCTGGCTCACGCGGACGACACCCGCCATCCATGAGGCGATCCGCGCGAACCTGGACCGGGCGCCGCTGTATTCGGGCCAGATTACGTCCACCGGCCCGCGCTACTGCCCCAGCATCGAGGTCAAGGTCGTCCGGTTCCCCGACCGGGATCATCACCTGGTGTTCCTGGAACCCGAGGGCCGTGAGACGGACCTCGTGTACTGCAACGGTATCGCCACGAGCGTGCCCGAGGACGTCCAGGACGCCGTCGTTCACGGTATCCCCGGTATGGAGGGGGCGAAGATCCTCCGGTACGGGTACGCGATTGAGTACGATTTCGTCCCGCCCACGCAGACGCAGGCCACGCTGGAGTCGAAAGTCGTCTCCGGGCTCTACCTGGCCGGGCAGATCAACGGCACGAGCGGCTACGAAGAGGCGGCCGGGCAGGGTCTCCTGGCCGGCATCAACGCGGCCCGGACGCTTGACGGCAGCGAGCCGGTCGTCCTGCGACGGGACCAGGCTTACATCGGCGTCCTTGTCGATGACCTCGTGACGAAGGGCACGGAAGAGCCGTACCGGATGTTCACGAGTCTCGCGGAATACCGGCTGCTGCTGCGGCACGACAACGCCGACCGGCGTCTCTCGTCTGTCGGCCGCGAGGTCGGTCTCGTCTCGGACGCCGCGTGGAGCCGCGTTCGGGAAAAGGAGCGGCAGATCGCGTCGGCACAGGAGGTGCTCGGACGTGTGCGACGCGGCGGCCGGACGCTCGATAGTCTGCTGCGGCGGCCTGAAGTTACGTGGCGGACCTTGGTGGCCGACGTGCCGGACCTCGCGTCGCTGGACATCTCAGACGAGGCCGCCCGCCAAGTCGAGATCGAGACGAAGTACGCCGGTTACCTCGTGCGGCAGGAGGCGCAGGTCGAGCGGGCTCGCCGGATGGAAGATCGGCCGATGCCGCCTGACATGGATTACTCGCGTGTTCCGCACCTGCGGACGGAGGCCCGCGAGAAACTGTCCCGCGTCCGTCCGCGGTCGCTCGGCCAGGCCGGCCGCATCGCCGGCATCGGCCCCGCCGACTTGGCGGTTCTCATGATCTATCTCGACGCCCGCGGCGCGGCGGCGCGGTAGCGCGTGCGCCGGAGGCGTCTCTTGCCAAGGTGTCGCCGCAGACGGTGCGGCGTGCGGGCCGGTTTCCTTGAAGCACGTCGTTCTTCTGCGCCGATATGACCTTTGCGCGGGGATGGGACCGGCGGTCTTGTGTGCCGTTGCGTGCGGTCCCCTATTTTGCGGGGGGTGACAATGCTTCACGTTCAGAATCGGCGCCGGCACGAGCGGGTGTCATTCACGTGTCCGGTCATGTTGAAGGACAAGACCGGCAGGGTTGTTTTCAAGGGGCGGTCGGCGGACCTGACGCCGTGTGGCGTCAAGGTGGTCGGCCCGCCGCCGGCGGCGGTCTCGGAAGGGATGGACGTGTGGCTGGAAATGAAGGTTCCGAACCCGCGTCCGAACGGGCCGCGCAGCCGTGTCGTCAAGCAGTGTGGCTACATCCGCCGCATTACGGATATGGGCGACTGGAAGAGCGTTATCGTCGTCATCACCGAGAACGACCTCTCGAAGAGTGTCCTCGAACCTCGCCCGTGAGGCGAGGCATGCCTCGCCCTTACAGGCGGCCGAGCAGGCGAAGGACTACCTGGAGGACCGCCATCGCGGCGGCCGCCCAGACGAAGTCGAGGCCCACCGGTTTGTACCCTCTCACCTGGATGCGTTCGACGGCCTCGATCATCGAGCCGGGCGACGTGTGAATCTGCCCTCCGCCTGCCTTGACGATGGCCGCCAGTTTCGCCCGGTCCACACCAAGGCGCTCGAACTCCCGCGGCACGCGCCCCGGCGCCGATAAGGAAACCGCTGCGCCGAGGTCATCCCGGCGGTGGACGACGACCACCGTTGCGCCGGCGCGGATCTCTCCCTCGTGGATGCCCGGCGCCGTCTGTCTCAGGACGGCGGGCGGCAGGTCGCCGCCCGAAGAATCGGCGAGAAGCGTTGCGACGAACGGCGCCGAGGATCCGCCGATCGCTTCGGCGCGCTGCTCGACGCGGACCCACCACCCGCCGCCGCGGCGAACGAGACGGGCCGACCAGTCGGTCGGCAGGGCCTGCGCCGAGAGCCACGCCAGAAGCGGCCTGAACTGTGCTTGGGTGTCAGCGTCGTTCTGCCACGGAATGCTTCCGACGGGCCAGGGCATGGCAGCCACCTTCCCCAGGCCGCGCCGCCACGACGCGAGCAGCGGCGAGGCGTCCGTCTCGGTTCCCTCGGGCGCGGTGACCCAGTGAAGGTTGGCGCCTTCCTTCGGCCGCGTGACGTTGTGGGCCGGGACGGGCGGAAGCGCAGGCGCAGGCGTTTTCCAGATGGGTTCAGGCCGGCGCCACACGGGTGCGCGGATGACCTTGCGCAGCCCCTCGCCGCGCGCGAAAGCCATGTCCTTGAGGAACGTTTCGGCCAGGCGTCCGAGATCGCCGCCCGCGTAGAGGCGTCCGCCGGTCTCGCGTGCCAGGCGACCGAGGCGATCCCGCTGGGCGTCGGCGCCGGTCGCAACGGCACTGGCGCTGACGTGGCGGTCCCGGCAAAGGCCGGCGAGGCGGGCCACGTCGAAGTCTTCGCTTCGGCCGTCGCTCAGCAGGAGCATGTGCCGGACGGTCGTGTCGCGTTCGTCGGACGGTGCAAAGAGTGCGGCGGCCTCCTCGACGGCGGGCGTGATCCGCGTGCCGCCGCCCGCCTGGATGGCGAGAAGGCGCGCCCGCAGGTCGTCCCACCGGGCGACGGACGTCAGGGGCGAGACGACGCGCGCCTCGCCGGCGAAGGCGACGATGCCGATGCGGTCGGCATCGCCCACGGCCGGCCGGAGCGCCAGCACCGCCTGCTTCGCAAGGGTGAGTTTGCGGACGTCCTTGACCGTCTCGCTCATCGAGCCGCTGGCGTCCACGACGAGGGCCAGGTCAAGCGGCGGCCGCTCGCCCGTGCGGCTGCTGACAGGCAGGATGTCTTCGAGCGGCGACTCGGCGTAGCCGCCGGCGGCGAAGGCGGCGTCGCCTCCAAGGACGAGCAGGCCGAGGCGGCCGTCCGTCACGCGCCGGGCAAGGACGCGACAGGCTCGCGTGCCGAGCGTCCAGGCCGAGACGTTGTCGAGGACCACGACCGAGGCGCCGGAGATCGGGACGCCGGGTGCGGCGTGGACCGTCCGGAGCGCGGCGTCGGCGGGAGCGTTCCCGGCGAGGACGTCCGCGAGCGGAGCGGGCTCATCCGCACCGTGGACGTAGAGGATTTCCTGGGGCCGGCCGACGCGCGCGGCGCACGCCGCCCGGTTGTTCTCGGAGCACCCGTCGTCGGACGTGCGAACCTCGGCGTTGTAGTGGTACAGGCCGGAGGGCAGGGCGGTGTCGTCAAAGAGCAGGACGGCGCCCGCCAGGGGATCGACCGTCACGTGCCGGCGCCAGGTTCGCTGGGGCGTCTCGCCGGCGGCCGGACGCGCGAGGACGACCTGCGCCTCGGCCCGTGCGGTCGAGGCGAGTTGGACCCGAAGACGGACGGGTCGGCCGGGGACCGCGTCACCCATAGGCGCAAGCGAGACGATCGCGACGTCGCGCGGGTGCAAGTCGGGCATGATGGCGTGGACCTGGATACCTGCGGCAGCCAGGCGTGTGGCGGCGGCGACCGCGTCGCCGTGCGTCTCGCGGGCGTCGGTGTAAAGCAGGAGGATGCCTTGCGCGTCGGGCAGCGTGCGTGCGGCCGCCTCGATGCCGCGCTCGACATCCGTCCTGACGCCATCCGCGAAGGGGTGCAGGAGGACGTGTCCAAGTGGGAGTGCGGCGGTCCACGGGGCGAGGGTCTCGGTGTGGGATGTCTTGCCGGCGGCAGCCGACATGCTGCCAGAGACGTCCTCTGCGAGAACGACCGGGCAAACCCCTTCGCGCGACACGCGAACCGACGGCCCGGCCAGCGCCGCCGCCAGCAGACCGGCCGTCAGGCAGGCCAAGGCGGCGCGGGCGCCCGCCCCCTCTCGACGCCGGCCGGGAGCGAGCACGGCATACAGGACGAGTGCCCATACCGGCAGGAGGCCGGCGAGCATCCACGGGCTGGCCAGACGCACGAGGTCCATGGAGGTGATTATAGGCCGGATGCGAGAAGGCAATCAATTGCGGATTGCGGATTGAACGGCGCTCGGCGGCTGGTGCTACAGGGCTATGTCAGTCTTTTGCGCGGTGGGTCTCCGGACCCACCGCGCAGAAAACCGCGTTCTCCCGCGATGGAAAGGCCATAGCGCGGCGGGTCGGGAGACCCGCCGCGCAATGTGCCGGAGACCCGCCGCGCAAAGTGCTGGAGACCCGCCGCGCAAAGTGTTCGGCGAGTGGCGCCCCTCCAATGAGGAGATAACAGGGGTCAGTCGAGCCACTGGAAGTTCAGGATGCGCGGGCGGATGAACTCGTCCTCGCGGCCGAGGGTGCCGGGGTAGTACGCGAGGCACGGGCTGCGGTCCACCAGGGCCCAGAACCGCCGCCGCCGCCTGACCTGGAACTCCGTCTGGTTCGGCGGTGTCCCCTGGATGAGGCCGTACTCGATGGTGCCGTAGATGGAGAAGGTGTCGCTGCGAAGGGTGGCGATATTCGAGATTCGCGTGAAAGGCAGGTCGCGTTCCTCCAGTGGACCCGTGGCGTCAAGCCCGCTGAGTTGCTTGTTTTGATTGAACTGGTTTCTGAAGACCTCAACCGGGCTGTAAATGGGCCCGTTACGGCGTCTGTTCGTCACGGCCTGTACGAAATCGGTCTCCGACATGCCTGTGCCCGTCAGACCCGCGCCCCTGTAAAGGGTCTTGAGGGTGTCCTCGGTGGCGGTGTTGAGGTTGACTTTGCCTGCGACGCGGAGTTCGGGTCCGCCGAACCGGCCGTAGCCGCCCTCGTCGGCCGCGCCCTGAATGGGGCTCAGGCCTTTATCGCCCTCTGAAGGGAACTGCTGCCCCGGGGGCAACATGGCCGGGACGCCTCCGTCTTCGTCGCAGTAGCCGTCGCCGTCGTTGTCGATCTGATCGAGCCAAGGCCCGCCGACGCAGAAGACGTTGGCGGCGTTCATACGGCTGTAGTTGCCGGGCGTGGGAAGGGCGTCGTCGTTCCAGTTGAATTTGAGTCTCTCTTCGGCCGCGAGAGGGTCTGCGTCATCAGATGCTTCGGCGACCCTGATGACCCAGGGCCAGAAGAAGTGGTTGTTGTCGTCGCCCTGGGCGGCCTGTAGGTCTGCCGGCTTGGGGCAGAGGACCTGGTTGAGGTCGCCGACGCGGGCGAAGGCCCGGAACGACAGGGATGCGCCGGCCTGCTGCCTCGGGTATGGGCAGAGGCCCTTTTCGGGCATGTGCGCCCGGAGGCGGCTTCGGACGGAACGCGGGAACCGGATGGGGATGGCGCCGGGCGGCTGGGCGGTGAAGGCGAACTGACTGACATCCCCTCCTCCGTCTTCCCATTTGCCGATGTAAACCACGGGGATTCCCTCGCTGCCGCCCGCTTCGGGGGGCCGCTTCTCTGTCTCGCGGGAGATCATGCGGTGCTTCGTTTCCTGCATCGCGCTCGCGAGCGGCGGGTTTGCGCAAATGGTCGCCAGCAAGGTTCCGTCAATCTCGTCGAGGAGCGCGGGGCCCCCAAGTTGTATCTTGTCCAGTTTGGCGGTGAGGTGCTCGTCCAGTTCCGTCGAGAACTCGGCCTTGTAGACCCATGCCGCGCCCGCCGTGGCGTTCGGGGGCATCCTGTCGGTATTGGGGAACTCCTTGTCGAAGTTTATCGCACCGGTGCCTTCCTTGCCAATGGCTGTCAGTGTGATGTTGCTGACACGGAGGCCCCGACTCAAGCCGTAGACACTGTCGGGCCAGGGGCTGATGACCTGTACCTGTACCGTCCACCTGATGGATACTACCTCGTCGCCCTCCTCTTTGTCCGGCGTTCTGTTGACCTGGATCTTGCTGAGGATGGGCTGTGGGGCCGCCCCGACCGCGCCGCCTGCGCCGGTGCAGGTCGTGACGGCGTTCTCGTTGGGGTCGATATTGCCGTTGCGGAAGGCGTCGATGTTGGCGACGAACTGGTTGCGAAGTTCGCGCCCGTCGTCCGTGTCGGCGAAAACGTAGCCGTACTTCAGGGCGTCTCGGATCTCGTCGGGCTCGTCGAGGTTCAGGTCGATCTTTCGCGGGGACCAATCCGGGCGCGCCAGCGCCGGCCCTCCTCCGGGGGCGCCCGACGCTTCTTGGGGCACCGGAGACTCGATCGCGATGGGTCCGCCTGCGTCTTCGAAGTCGGGTCGCACCTCGCTGGTCCAACTGACGGTTGTCAGGCTGAGGCGATTCCGGGCTTTGGTGTCGGTGACCGTGTCGGGTGCGGAGTTCAGATCATTGCCGGCAGATTGCTCCAGGCGGCTCTGGAAATGTGTGCCGATGAGACGCCTCAGTTCAAACTCCTCGTCCAGTGTGAATGGGTGGTCACCGTAGCGGCCGGGGTTCTCGATGATGGCCGCGTACAGGTGGTCGTTGTACGGGTTGGCTTGCTGCTTCCACAGGCCGGGTGGCTGCCCGGCGCCGTTCAGCAGATTCTGGATGTTGAAGTGGAAATGCGCCGGGTCCACGTCGCTGACGAAGTAACCGTACCTCCGGCACTCGCCGACGCTGGCGTTGCTTCTGCCGTGGGCGTTCAGGTTGACCATGCCACCGTGGTCCAGGACGGTGACGCTGACGCGGATGAGGCCGACGTCGAAGGGGAACGACAGGTCGGGGTTCCAGACGCCGTGTCCGTTGCCGTGCGTGTAGGGTTGGACCTTGCGGCCCGTCGGCCAGCCGAGGTTGTTGGGGCGATGGTCTTTGTCTTCGGCGTTGTTTGATAGGCCCCAGTTCGTCAGGCCGTAGTGGGCGTCCCCTTTCTCGCCGTACGAGAAGTGGCCTGTGGCGGGAATCGACTCGCCGTTTGGCGTCGTCGCCAACCAGGGGTCGTACATGGTGCTCGGGTAATCGAACGGCTCGTTGCGGGCCAGGGGCACTTGCTCGCCGGGGTCGCTGTTCTGGTCCGTCAGAAGGAGGTCGTGGTATTGCGCGGTCTTGGGGTCGTAGTGCCAGAGGTCCTGGATGAGATGGTGGCAGACGTAGTCCACGGCGCCGTCGGCAGCCAGCATGAACTGGCTCTGGATGGCGAAGTTGGCGGCGGTGCGGCGGTCGATGCTGCTCATCGTGACAAACGTGAGGCCCACGACCGCCAGAATGGCGAGCAGGCCGAGCACCACGATCAGGACCGAACCTGGTGACTTCATGGGTTCTCCTTGCCGGCCGGGCCTTTCGGTCCCATGCAACTGTTCGTGATGCGTGAATGACTACGGATCGGTTAGCCAGAAGACTTCCTGCAAGGCAAAGCCCCGAAAACGTTTGACCTTGCCGCCGCTGTCTCTTTGGGGCGGTTCGGCGTCGGACGGGTCGTGGACGGCCACCGTGACGCGAAGGGCGCGGGGCCAGGTCTTGATGGTGCCGGCGGGGTCCGGTCTCCACGACCAGGTGTAGTTGCGCGGGCTGATGGTGCTCTCGAAATACCCGGTGGACCCTGGGGCGCCACTGGCGTCCGGCTCGAAGATCTCGACGTGGAACTCGCTGACGCAGCAGGCCATGACCCGCTTTAAGGTACCCGGGTGCGGTGGAGGGCCCTCCGTGGCGATCCATGGTTCGACGCGGACCTGTTGTCCCGCGCTGCTGACGCGGTCCTGGCCTGCGCCCATGCCGCCTACGGTCCGCTGCTGGTCCGCGAACAGGTCGCAGCAGTACTTCAATCGCGAATCGTCGTCCCAGGGACCGGCGTTGCCGCCTGGTTTCCCGGTCATCATCCACTGACCCCGGGCGAGGATGCCACGCCGCGCGTCCACGTCTCTTGTCTCGACCTTGAGGGCTTGATTGGGGGTGAGCACGTTGTTGGTATAGACGACCTCAGCGGCGGTGCCTTCGTAGGGCTGTGGGTCGAAGGCGCTCGTGCATTGGCCGATCGTGACGAAGGCCAGCGTATCGCGGCTGTAGGGGCCTGTGTCGAGGTAGTCTTTGGTCTGGGCGGCCGGAACTCTCCTGATCTTCAGGTATCCCTCACGGGTCATGCCGCGCAGGTCGTTGTGGAGCCGGTTCAGCAGCGCCCGCAGTTGCTGCTGGGCGAAGTGGATGCCCTCGGCGTCGGAGGTCGTCTGCATGATGATGCCGAACACCTGGACCACGCCGAGCATGATGACCGTCATCAGGGACGCCGCGGTCACGAGTTCGACGAGGGTAAAACCCCTCCGGCGGTTCGCTCGCGTGCGTGGTCGCATTCGCTTCACGGTCAGTCTCCCAATACGGTGTGATAGGCGGCGATCGCCCCGGGCAGGCTGACCCACTGTGAGGGAATGCTGTCGGTGGTGCTCCAGCAGTTGGTGCCTTGCGTCTGGTCGCCGCCGGCCACGAATGCACGGAACCTGAGTGAGCCTGGTGATAGTTCCTCCAGGAATGCGACGGCAGGAACGACGCGGTCGCCGCTTTGCAACGAAATACATCGCTGCACCTTGTACGCCTCGCCGCGGTTGTTCGGCTGGTCCGTGGCCCCTTTGAACCGCCAGTCCATGACGTAACTGCCGGCCTTGCCGGGATTCTGTGTCCAGACCCACGAGGCCGACGGGTTCAGCGCGAGGTAGTCGGGCCGTTCCCCTCGCGATTTGTATATCATGATGGTGATGCGCCAGGGGCCGTGTCCTGCCTTCTTGGTCTCATCGTCCTTCGGGTCGTTGCTGATGGGTGTGGCGAAAACGACCGGGACATAACTGCCGGCGTTCCACAGGCTGTACATCCCACTGACGTTGGCGCGGTACTCGCGGGGGCTCTTGGTGCCGGCTGCCCCGCCTCCGCCGCCCTCGGTACTGTCGTCGTAAAGAAAACTCCAGGGGTTGTAACACCTCAGTTGCGTTGGGAGTGCCGTGGAGCTCAACCGGCCCGTCTTGGGGGTCTTCCCTCCAGCGGAGGCATCAAAGGTCTTCCCCTGGCCGTCCGGCCTTCGGAATGAATCGACCGCTTCCTGTCGGCGAGCGCGCAAGGCGGCCGCCACGCTGCGCGCGCTCAGGGCCGCCATGGTCAGGTCGCGACTGCGGCGGCTTTGGTCCACCGCCACGGGGAACACCGAGGCCACCATGGTCATCCCCACGCCGAGGATTCCGACGGCCATGAGGATTTCCATCAGGCTGAACCCCGCCCGGGCTTTACCTCTTCGAGTCACGGCGCTGCTCCTTGTTGGCGGTAAGGATCCTTCACTTTCCTATCGGCATTATAGCGGCGGCAGGTTTGTTCAGCAACAACTATGCGTTCTCACAGGCCACTTGGAAGGCCGAACTGCGCCTGTTGCACAAGTCATCCTGGCTTGCGCGTCTTGGCCTTCCCAGGCCACCACGTGTGATTCAGCGCGTCTCGCGGCGGCCTGGGAAGGCCGCCGCGCGGTTCGTGCAAGAGGCCGAACTGCGCCGAAAGCACGATGGCCGCCGCAAAGCGTCCTGTGATCGCGCCGGCGCGGTTGACGAACGCCCGCCTTTGCTGGAAAGGTGGGACCCAAATGTCCTGAATCCCAGGTGTCCCAGCGCATCCGGCCACGGCAGGGCTGAACCTTGAAGCGATGGACCACCGGGTGTGGCAAGTTTTTCCGGCGAGCGCGGGGGCGGTTGTAGCGCCGGGCTTTATGCCCGGCGGCCGTCGAGTCCGCGGCGATCGAGTCCCGCGCCGGGGATAAACCCCGGCGCTACAACCACCAGGGAAGCCAAGCCGCAGAAAATCGTCCCATGCCAGAAATCGTTGCCACACGCAGGCGGTTGTAGCGCCGGGCTTTATGCCCGGTCCCGATGTATCGGGATTGGCGGCGGCGCCGGCCAGGATGCGCCGGGGATAAACCCCGGCCCTACGACCAAGCCGCAGGAAATCGTCCCATGCCAGAAATCGTTGCCACGCCCGGACCACCTGCCCAAAGGCGGGTTGCTTGACAGACGGTTCGCCCTCCGTAGAATGGTGCAACTCTGTCTTGGGGCTCTCGTGTGGGGGTGCGATGCGCTCGCGAATCGTTGTTGTCGGCGTCGGCAACCCACTGGCGCGGGATGAGGGGCTCGGGCCGCGGGCCATCCAGGTGCTCAAGCGCCGCGGCCTGCCCGGGGACGTGGACGCCATCGACGCCGGGACGGACCTGCTGGCCGTCATCCCCGAACTCGAAGGGGCCGACCGCGTCATCCTCATCGACGCCGTTCAGACCGGCCGCGAGCCCGGAACGATCCACCGCTTTACGCTCGAAGCGCTCCTTGAGAAGGCGGCCGATGCGCCAGAGTGGCGCTCGGCACACGACCTGACCGTCGTGACGGCGGTCCGCCTGGCCGAGATGACCGGGACACGCCTGCCGCCCACCATCGTCTTCGGCGTCGAGCCCGGCGAGGTGGCGCTTGGCGAGGGGCTGACGCCGGCGGTCGAAGCGGCGCTCGATCCTCTCATCGAGAAGGTGCTGGCGGAGGTCGGCGAGGCGGGGTAGTGGGGTGTGGCAAGTTTTTCCGGCGGGCGCAGGCGGTTGTAGCGCCGGGCTTTATGCCCGGCGGCCGTCGAGTGCAGGCGGTTGTAGCGCCGGGCTTTATGCCCGGCGGCCGTCGAGTCCGCGGCGATCGAGTCCCGCGCCGGGGATAAACCCCGGCGCTACAACCACCAGGGAAGCCAAGCCGCAGGGAATCGTCCCCTGCCAGAAATCGTTGCCACGCCCAGGTAGTGCGGCGGCGGACTTATTCCTCGAATATCGCGCGCGGCCGGTTAGTATAGGCAGGCGGAGCCCGGGCTTTCGTCCGGCGTTGATAAGGAGAAACGCATGCAATACGATTTGAGTGGTGGCGACCCTGCTGAACTGATCGCCGGAGGCATCGGCCTGATCATCGTGCTGTTCGTCGCGTTGCTGATGCTCGTTCTGACGGTCATCATCTGGTGGAAGATCTTCTCAAAGGCGGGTTACGCGGGCGCGATGGGCCTTCTGATGCTCGTGCCGCTCGTGAACTTCATCATGTTGCTCGTCCTCGCGTTCGGCCAGTGGCCGATCCACCGCGAGTTGGAGCATCTGAAACAGCGGCACGGCGGCTCGCAGCCTCAGCCGCCGGCGCCGGCGCCATGACGGCCGGCATCGTTTACGATGAGCGATACCTTGCCCACGACGTCCCGGGCCATCCCGAACGGGCGGCGCGGCTGTCGGCCGTGCGCGAGGCCCTCTCGGAGGCCGGCCTGTGGGACCGCCTGACGCCGATTCCCGCCCGGCCCGCCGAGGACGCGGACCTGGAGCGCGTCCATTCGCCAGAGCACGTCGAGCGGGTCCGCCGCACCGCCGAGGCGGGCCGGACCGTCTGGTTTGACGCCGACACGTACGCCTGCCCGGCGTCGGCGGAGGCGGCGTATCTTGCGGCGGGCGGTGTGTGCGCGGCCGTGGACGCCGTGATGGACGGCGCCGTCTCCGGCGCCTTCTGTGCCGTGCGGCCGCCGGGACACCACGCGCTCCGCGATCGGGCGATGGGGTTCTGTTTGCTGAACAACATGGCGGTCGCGGTGCGGTATGCGCAGGCCGCTCGCGGCATCGGCCGCGCCCTCATCATCGACTGGGACGTGCACCACGGCAACGGGACGCAGGCCATCTTCTACGCTGACGCCGACGTGATGTACGTCTCGACGCACCAGTGGCCGTTCTACCCCGGGACGGGCGCGGCCGGCGAAACGGGGGAGGGGGCCGGCTTGGGACTGACGTTGAACTACCCGCTGTCATACGGAGACGGCGACGCGGAGTTCCTGGCCGCCCTGGACGACGGCCTGAGCCAAGCCGGGGATTTCGGGCCGGAGTTCGTTTTCATCTCCGCCGGTTTCGACGCACACCGCGACGATCCGCTGGCCGGCCTGGAATTTACGGAGAATGCGTACGCCGAAGCGACCCGCCGCATCCGACGGTTGGCCGATCGGACGGCCGGAGGCCGCATCGTCAGTCTCCTGGAAGGGGGATACGACCTGGACGCCCTCGGCCGGAGCGTCTCGGCTCACGTGGCCGCGCTCGTGGAGCCGCTGCCGTCGGTGTGATGCGCCTAATGACGTCTGGGCCTGCAGGTCGGGGACTGCGCATGGTCGAGTGCCTTGTCTTTGACATGGACGACACGCTGTGCCCGGAGCGTGAGTTTGTCCTGGCGCGGCTGGCTGCGGTTGCCCGGCGGCTGGAGGACCTGTACGGGCCGCGGATCGATTTCGAGCACGAACTTGTGGCGTGCTACGAGGCGGACCTGCGGACGAAGGTCTTCGACACGGTTCTTGAGCGGGCGGGTCTTGAGCCGGACCAGATGGTCATCCGCGACCTGGTGGACCTGTACCGCAGCCGGCCGGTTCAACTCGATGCGTACCCGGACGTCGAACCCGCGCTGGAGTTGTGGAGCCGCCGCCTTCCGCTTGCACTCATCACGGACGGCCACGGGCCGACGCAGCGGGCGAAACTCGCTTGCGTCGGGCTGGCCCGGTACTTCCGCGAGGTCGTCTTCACGCACGATCTCGGGCCGGACGGCATTAAGCCGAGCCTGGCGCCGTTTCGGTTGGTCCAGCAGCGCATCGGCTTCGAGGGACAGGCCGTTTTCGTGGGCGACAACCCCACATTGGACTTCCCGGCGCCGAAGCAGTTGGGTTGGACGACGGTGCGGATCGTTCGTCCAGGCGCGAAGTTCGCGCAGACGGAAGCCGACCCGTCATGTCCCCCGGATCACGTCATCCGAAGCCTTGACGAACTGCGAGCGGTGGACGGTCTGAAGGAGTACCTCGCCGGCTGAGCGGCTCGTCGGTCTGCGGGGAAAACGCTTCCTTGCCCGTGTTGGCTCACCTGCCTTCCCTGCAATCGGGGCGGCAGCGACTGTGAGGAGGGGCGCGCGAAACGTGAAAAGACTGGAAAGCGCGCCGGCTTTGGAATAAACTGGTGGTACGGTGAGCGCACGCGGCATATATCGAATTCTGCGTCTGCCGCTGGTCGTGACGGCCGTGGCCGACGTCCTCGCCGGCTACGCCGTGGCTGTCATTTGCCGTGGCCTGCCGTTCGACTGGCGCCTGGCGGCGCTGGTGGGCGGCACGTCGGCGGGGCTCTACCTGTTCGGCATGGTCCAGAACGACCTGGTCGATGTCCGCCGCGACCGTCTTCTGAAGGCGCCCCGCCCGCTTGTCACGGGTGAACTCGGGATGGGGGCCGCTCTCGTTCTCCTGATCCTGATGGGGTGTGTTGCGGCCGTCTGCGCCGTCATGCTCAGTGTCGCCATGGACAGGGGCGGCGCCCTGGTGCTGGCCATCGGGACGTTTGGCGCCATCAACCTGTACAATCTGGCCGCCAAGCGCGGGCCGGCCTACGTTGCTGTGACGGTGATGGGGCTGTGCCGGTTTCTGAATTTCGGTATCGGCGTGGCCGCCGTGGTGGGTGTGCCCAAGGACATCGGCATTGAACTGTTGCTTCCGAGCGGTCCGCTGTGGATGCGCCATGCGCTTGCCCTGTTCTTCGCGGGCGTGTGCGTGACCGGATACAGCATCTGCGCCAGGGACGGCACCAGCGTATCGACCCGGCCGTGGTCCGTGGCGTTCGTGGTGGCGGCGGTGGCGGGTTTCTCGATGATTGCGTTCGGCGTCGGGACGGAGTCGGCGGGGTTCATGCCCCCGGTGGCTCGGGTGTTTGCCGCCCTTCTTCTGGCCGGCCTGTGGCCGGGAGGGCTGTGGTCGGCGGTGGGCCCGACTCGCGAGCCCAGGCAATACGAGCCGTTCATCGAGCGCATGCTTTACTGGTTCATCGCGATGGATGCCGCGTTCGTCTTTGATGCCTGGCTGATGGCGAAGTGAGGTGCGGCGCCTTGCAGAGGATTCTGCCGGAGTGCCGCACGCAGGCGTTGTGACCTCCCCTTTTATCTGCTGGATGCCGATTGTGCCTGCCGATAGGATGCCGGCCGGCCGCGGGTCTTGGGAAGTCGGATCAGGAGGACGGCGAGCGTGGGTGAAGGCATGGCGATCAGGATTCTAAACGTCGCGGGTGCGCGGCCGAACTTCGTGAAGATCGCGCCGCTGATGGCGGCGTTCGAGGCGCGACCGCGGATGTCTCCGGTACTCGTTCACACGGGCCAGCACTACGACGAACAGATGAGTCGCGTGTTCTTCGAGGAGTTGGGCATTCCGCGGCCCGATGTCAACCTGGAGGTGGGGTCGGCCGGCCATGCCGTCCAGACGGCGCAGATCATGAAACGGTTCGAGCCGGTCGTGCAGTCGTATGAACCGGATCTCGTGCTGGTTGTCGGCGACGTGAATTCAACGATCGCCTGTGCCCTGGTTGCCGCCAAACGGCATATCCCCGTTGCACACGTTGAAGCGGGGCTGCGTAGTTTCGACAGGGCGATGCCTGAAGAGATTAACCGGGTGCTGACCGACGCGATCAGCGACTTCCTCTTCGTGACCGAACCCAGCGGCGTGGAGAACCTTCGCGCCGAGGGCATCCCCGACGCCAAGGTCCACTTCGTCGGCAACGTCATGATCGACGCGCTCCTCGCGAACCTGGAGAAGGCACGCGCGTGCCGCGCTCTCGAGCGCCTCGGCCTCCAGCCGCGCCGCTACGCGCCCCTGACGCTCCACCGTCCGTGCAACGTTGACGATCCTGAGACCCTCGGGCGATTGGTCGGCGCGATCCGGCAAATCGCCGAGGACCTGCCTGTGATCTTTCCCATCCATCCGCGAACCCGCAAGACGATGCTGCGTTTCGGCCTGTTGCCGGACGCCGACGCGGACCGGTTGGGAGGGATTCGTCTGCTCGAACCGCTCGGGTACCTCGAATTTCTCGCGCTGATGGCCGAGGCGCGCTTCATCCTGACCGACTCGGGCGGCATCCAGGAAGAGGCTACGATTCTCAAGGTGCCGTGCCTGACGCTGCGCGAGAACACCGAGCGTCCCGTGACGGTTGACGTCGGGTGCAACCAGATCGTGGGTTCCGATCCGGAGCGAATCCTCGCCGCCTATCGGAACGTGGTCGCTCGGGAGGAGTTCACCTGCGGCACGCCCGAGAAGTGGGACGGTCACGCGGCCGAACGGATTGCGGATGTTCTGTCCGAGTCGCTCGGCTGAGCGGCGGCCCGGGGCGCGCGGTCCGCGCGCCAAATCTCGTGGCCCGTGCCTACCGGATGGCGCTGGGCGCTGGGCGTCTCCGGCTGCCGATTCTTGACAGAATCCTCGGCCCCCTTGATAATGTGGCGAAGGAGACCCCATGGCGGTTCCGTTGCTGGACCTGGTAGCGCAGTACGGGCAGATTCGTGAGGATGTGCGTGCGGCGGTGGATGAGGTGCTCGAGTCGCAGCGCTGCATAGGCGGCCCGAAGGTGGCCGAGTGCGAGCGGGCCGTGGCCGAGTACTCCGAATGCAAGTACGGCATCGGTGCGTCGAGCGGCACCGACGGCATCTTGAACGTTCTGATGAGCCTGGGAATCGGCGCCGGCGACGAGGTGATAACGACGCCGTTTTCGTTCTTTGCGACGGCCGGGTGCATCGTGCGGACGGGCGCGACGCCGACCTTCGTGGACATCGATCCGAAGACGTTCAACATGGACCCCTCGCTCATCGAAGCGGCCGTCACCGAGCGGACGAAGGCGATCCTGCCGGTGCATCTGTTCGGCCAGGTGGCGGACATGGACCCGATTCTGGAGGTGGCGCGGGCGCGCGGCCTGGCGGTGATCGAGGACGCGGCGCAGGCCATCGGCGCCACGTACAAGGGCCGCAAGGCGGGATCGATGGGGACGGCTGGGTGCTTTTCGTTCTTCCCGTCGAAGAACCTGGGCGGGGTGGGCGACGGCGGCATGATCGTGACGAACGACGCGACGTTGGCCGAGCAGTGCATGGTCATGCGCAATCATGGCTCCAAACCGAAATACTATCACCGGTACGTGGGCGGGAACTTCCGGCTCGATGCGATCCAGGCGGCCGTCATCACGGTCAAACTGAAGTATCTGGAACAGTGGCACGAGGCGCGCCGGGCCAACGCGGCGTATTACGACGAAGCGTTCGCGGCGCGTGAGGCGATCGTGACGCCCCACGCGCAAGAACACAACCGGATGATCTACAACCAATACGTCATCCGCATCAGGGACGGCGACGGCGCCCCGCCGCGCGACCAGGTTGTGGCTCATCTGGATCGCAAGAAGATCGGCCACGCGATCTATTACCCGGTGCCGCTGCATCTTCAGGAATGCTTTGCTGATCTGGGGTACCGGGAAGGCGCGTTGCCGGAGTCGGAGCAGGCGTCGCGGGAAGTCTTGGCGCTTCCGATCTATCCGGAACTGTCGCGGGCCCAGCAGGACGAGGTCGCCGGCGCCGTTCTCGATGTCGTCGGCGCCTGACATGTGCGCCGGTTAGTACTACGACGCTACTTTGCGCGACTATTCAGACTTGGGAAGGGCGACCGTGACCAGACGAAACCTTCTGGATGCTTTTCGTTGCGCCGCCATCCTCCTGGCGGCCGGCCAAATCGCATGGGCTCTTGACCCCGCAGATGAGGCTCGACAGATCCTCCGTTCGACGGGCGTCAAGGGCGGGCTGGTTGTCCACGTCGGCTGTGGGGATGGAAGACTGACCGCTGCGTTGCACGCAACCGACGGCTACCTGGTTCATGGATTGGACCGCAGCGAGGAGAACATTCGGAAGGCGCGCGATTCCATAAGCGAGCGGGGGTTGTACGGGCAAGTGTCCGTGGGCCGGTGGTCCGGAAACGCTCTGCCCTATATCGACAACGTGGTGAACCTCTTGGTGGTGGAAGAGCCGGCGCGCGTCTCGGAGGCAGAGATGATGCGCGTCCTGTGTCCCAACGGCGTTGCCTCGGTGCAGAAAGACGGCAAGTGGACAAAGACCGTCAAGCCGTGGTCGGACGATATCGACGAATGGACGCATTTTCTTCACGATGCCACGGGCAACGCGGTGGCCAAAGACAGCCGCATCGCCACGCCGAAGCATCTCCAATGGCAGGCGGAGCCCAAACGGACGAGGGACCACGACGCGCTGGCCAGCATCAGCGCCATGACGTCAAGCGGCGGCCGCATGTTCTACATTCTCGACGAAGGGCTTACGTCGCTGATCCATCGCCCGGCCAAGTGGCATCTGGTGGCCCGCGACGCCTTCAACGGGATGCTTCTGTGGAAGCGGAGCATAGACTCCTGGGTGACGCATCTCCATTATTTCCGCTCCGGTCCGGCCCAACTGCCGCGGCGGCTCGTTTCAATCGGCGACCGCGTGTACGCAACCCTCGGACTCGGCGCGCCCGTGACGGCCCTGGATGCCGCCACCGGCAAGACGCTGCTGACGTACAAAGGTTCGGAGAAGACCGAGGAGTTCATCTGCCTCGACGGCATCCTTCTGGCGGTGGTTGGGGACCCGGATCTTTGGAACCGTTACGCCCCCAAGGTGGGCAATTACTGGGATTTCTCCGACGAGAACGGGCCTCAGGCGACCAAACGCATCGTTGCCTATCAGGCGGACACGGGAAAAGAACTGTGGCGGATCGAGGGCCGGCATCTGGCGCGCCTGGCCCCGTTGTCTCTCGCGGCCGGAAACAAGAGGGCCTTCTACCTCGACAGCGAGAACCTGTACTGCGTCGATTTGCCGAGCGGCAAGGACCTCTGGAAGGCGCCGTTCCCCACGAAGGGTCTGTTCCTGATGAATTACGCGCCAACCGTCGTACAGTATAACGATACGATCGTCTGTTTGTCGCTGGACCGGCTGTCGGTCTTTGCCGTCGAGGACGGGCGCAAACTGTGGGAGACCACGGGATACGCCGGCTTCGCGTCGCCGGGCGACCTGTTTGTGATCGATGACCTGGTATGGACATTTCCCACTACCGCAACCGTCCATGTGGATAAGCAAAAGGTCCCGGGCAAGGGTAACGAGTTTCTGGCCTTTGACCTTTACACCGGCCAGGTGAAAAAAAGGTTGGCCAAGAAAGACGTGTGGCCGGGCGGGCATCACCATCGCTGTTACCGCGACAAGGCCACGGAGCGGTACTTCATCAGCGGCCGGCGCGGCCTGGAGTTCGTGGACCTCAAGGGCAACGACAATACCATCAACTGGTGGCTCAGAGGAGTGTGCCAGTATGGCATCATGCCGTGCAATGGATTGATCTACACGCCACCGCATCCCTGCAAATGTTTCGTCCGGATAAAGTTCGACGGATTTCACGCGGTGGCCGCACAGCGGGTGAAGGCAGGCCCCGAGAGCCGACCCGCTGAAAGGCTCCTGAAGGGACCCGCGTACGAGCCGGTTTCAAACCTGGAATCTGAAGGCCAAAATGAGAAGCCCACCGCCGCCATCCAGAACTCGAAAACCTCGGCCTGGGCGGCGCCGGCGCCGAATGCGCACCCCGAAGAGTGGCCTACCTATCGTCATGATATGACGCGTAGCGGCTGCGCGAGCACGAAGGTTCCTACGCACCTGCGGAAGAAGTGGCAGGCCGATATCGGCGCGAAGTTGAGCAGCGTCGTCGTGGCGGAGAACCGCTTGTTTGTGAGCGCCGTGGACCGTCAGACCCTTTACTGTCTGGACGCCGCCAGCGGCAGAACGATGTGGAGATTTGTCGCGGAGGGCCGCGTTGATTCGCCCCCGACGATCTCGGGCGGCACGGCGTTCTTCGGCTGCCGTGGTGGATATGTCTATGCGCTGCGCGCCGCCGACGGCGAACTGGCATGGCGCTACAGGGGCGCGCCTCGTGACAGGCGCACCGTCGTGCGCGACAGGCTCGAGTCGGCCTGGCCGATACACGGCAGCGTGCTGGCACAGGAGGGAACCGTCTACTTTGCCGCCGGGCGGAGTTCGTACCTCGACGGCGGCATCCGCCTGGTCGGTCTGGATGCCCGGACCGGCGCGGTGCGCTGCGCGACGACGTTCCGCACCGAAGGCGTCAGCCAGTCGGGGGGCCTGCCGGATGTTCTTGTTTCGGACGGACAAAGCATCTGCATGCGCCACATGCGATACAACTCCTCGCTGGAGCCGGGCAGGGGCCGCAGGGCGGGAGTCATCGTGGCAAATACCGGCCTGCTCGAGGATTGCTGGGGCCACAGGTGGAACTGGATGCTGGGCGGCGGGGCGACGTGTCCGGCCGGCAAACTCCTGGTGTTCGACGGCGGCATGGCCTACGGCGTCGAGACGTTCTACACGTTTCTGAAACATGACAACTCCATGCAGCCGTCCACCCACACCGGGCATCTGCATCAAAAGTACGCCCGCTACAGGAGGGACCAGTTTCCGATAGGCACCAGGCTTTTTGCCCAACAGAACAAGGTCGGGGAATCTGGCAAGAGGAGGAGGTTGCTCCTGGCAAAGAACAACCACACGTGGGACCGCAAAACGCTCGTTCAGTTCCGTGCCATGGTTCTTGCAGGCGACGCCCTGTTCGCCGCCGGGTGGAAGGACTCCGCCACGGTTCCTGAAGAAAACCCCAACCGCGCCGGCGGGACGGTCCTCCTGGTCGTCTCTACCGCAGACGGCAAAACGCTGAGGGAGTATCCGCTTGACGCACAGCCGGTCTTCGATGGGCTCGCCGCAGCATACGGCAGCCTCTACATGGCGATGAAGAACGGGAAAGTGGCGTGCTGGGCCGGCGGAAATCCATAGGCATCCAAGGAAGGGCCGCACCCGGCGCTGCGCCCGGGGTGAAAGACCTTGACCGTGCGGACCGGGGGCGGCTAGAATCTCCGGCTCGTTCAGGTCGTGCTGGGACTTCGGCGAGACCAGACCGACGGGGCGGCGTAGCCAAGTGGATAAGGCAGCGGATTGCAAATCCGCCATTCACCGGTTCGAATCCGGTCGCCGCCTCCAGAATCAGGCTTCTTGATATCCTTATCGGCCATGTGGGGACGGGGCCGACCCCACTTCGGCAACGAGAAGGCCGGTTCTGCCGGAGCGTTCGGTTCGAGGAAGTTCGGCAGATCGGCGGCCGTTTCCGGTTTCAGCGGCAGCACGTCCCGACGTCGATGTTTGGAGTATGCCGCTTCAACGGTGACCGGGCCCTATTGGTCGGACCCCTTCGCATACACCTCGGGCGGAATGGTGAATCCCATCTTCTGGAGTTTGCGGAGAAACCGTGGCTCGACGCCGCTGGCGGTCCACTCGCCGACTTCGCGGCCGGACTCGTCGGCCCTCAACCGCCGGTACTGAAACAGGTCGTGAAGGACGACGCGGTCGTTCTCCACGCCCGCGCATTCGGTGATGCGGGTGATCTTGCGTGTGCCGTCGGTCAACTGGTCGTGCTGCACGATCAGATCGATCGCCGCCGCAATCTGTTTGTGGATGGCCCAGAGCGGCAGCATGAGGCCGCGCGACAGCGACATCATCTCCAGTCTCGAAACCGCATCCAGGGGCGAACTGGCGTGCAGGACGGCCAGGCACCCCTCGTGCCCGCTCGAGATGGCCTGGAGCATGTCCACCGCCTCCTCGCCGCGAATCTCGCCCACGATGATCCGAGTCGGACGCATCCTGAGCGCGTTCCTCAAGAGTTGCGACAGGGTGACCGCCCCCTTGCCTTCCACGTTGGCCTTGCGGCACTCCAGGCGAACGACGTGCTGCTGCTGAAGGTTAAGTTCGGCGGTGTCTTCGATGGTGATGATCCTCTCGGACTCGGGGATGTAGCGGCTGAGGATCTGAAGCGTCGTGGTCTTGCCGCTGCCCGTCGCGCCGGAAAAGATGATGTTCGCTCGGCCTTTGACGGCGGCGCCGAGCAGGTGGGCCATGCGTTTCGAGAGTGTTCCCACGCGGATCAGGTCGGCTGCCTTCGTCAACTGCTTGGTGAACTTCCGGATGGTCACCGTGGGGCCGTCCACGGCGAGCGGGGGGATGATGACGTTGCCGCGAGACCCGTCCGGCAGGCGGAAATCGATGTAGGGGGCGGACGCGGAGACGGATCGGCCCGTCGGCCGGAGCAGGGCGCCGATCAGGAGTTGTAACTGTTTCTCGCCGCCCAACTCGAGAGGGTGCGGCTCCATGACGCCGTGACGCTCGACGAAAACCCGCGCGGGGCCGTTGATCATAATCTCGGTGACTTCCGGGTCGAGCATCAACTCCCGGATCGGCTCGATGGCCGGGTGATCGAGAAACATGGTGCTCTATCTCCCAAACGGAGTCCGTCCACCCCGGCGCCGGGACGGCAGACCGGCAGCGCCCATTGTGTCCGCCGCAGCGTGCGGCTGCAAGAAATGAATCGGGCCGGGCGCCATCGCGAAGGATCGTGCCCCCGCCGAAGGCCGGGAGCACGTGGACTTCGCGTTTTCGGGCCGTGGGCCGGGAGCCCCACCGCGCGAAATAGCGAAGTGGCGTTGTAGGATTAAGGGGCCTCCTGCTGCTGAAACCGAAGCAAGCGGCCAAAGTGGTCACGGAAAATGGGTTTGCCAAACGCCTGAGTGCGTGCGACAATCCGGCGGTCTCGGCGCCGGCAAGGGGTGGATGGAGCGGCCGGGAATCGGCAGAACCGCGCCCGCAATACGGGCCTGTCGCACGTTCCGGCCGACCGCGACGTTCGGCGCAGAAAGCACTTACGACACAGACGGGCGAGTGGCGGAACGGCAGACGCTGGGGACTTAAAATCCCCTGGGCTTCGGCCCATGTGGGTTCGACTCCCACCTCGCCCACCAACGTAAGTGCCGAGTCTGTCGGAAGTTGCGGCGCGGTGCCCCTATGAGGTGAAAAGGCGCGACTCAGGACAGGTCACCCGATAAGCCACCCATTTCGTCCTGAGATATCACACCTGGCACTGCGCGGCTCAAGTCTTGCAGTGCCCGCGTAGCGGCGTTCTCGGCATCCCGAGCGTAGTAGAAGGTGCGGGTGGTTTGGATTGACTTGTGCCCCATGAACTCCTGAAGCACGAACAGGGGCGTGCCGGCGCGGGCAAGGATCGTGCCCACGGTGCGCCGAAGGTCGTGAACGGGCTTCTTCGGTTCAGGAACTCGGGCCTCGCGGCACACGTCACGGATCTCACGGGTGAGACGCCTGCGAAACGTGCCCTCGGTCACGATGGGGACATCCGGTGGGCCCCAGAGGATTCGCTCGCGTCGGTACTGAAGTTCCTGGAGCAGGCCGCCCGTTTCGTCGTCGAACCCCACAAGCCTATCGCTGGCACTCTTCTGGGCGGGTATCCGGATTCGCTTCCTTTTCCAGTCGATGTCAGAGGCCTTCAGTGCGGCCAGTTCGCTGATACGGAAGCCGCACGTGATCGCCAACCGAATCGCGGCATGCACCCACGGCCTTCTCTTACGCGCCGCCTCGACGAAACGCTGGGCCTGTTCCTCGGTGTAGGCAAACGGCTCGGCGTATCTTGCGCGGGGAGGTTCGATAGCCTTGGCAGGATTGGCGTCGATGTGTCCGAGACGGACCGCCCAGTTGAAGAACGCCTTGACGTGCACCCAGTCGCGCCGCCGCGTGGTGCCGCTCACGTTCCGCCGGGCCAAGTAACGCTCGATGGACCGCGCCGTCACACCCGCCAGGTCTTGCGGCTTGATGATTCTCTCGAAGCGGCCGAGTACCAGGCGGTACGTTCTCAGGCTCGAAGGCTTGAGTCCCTTGACTTCGCGGGCCGCCAAGAACTCCTTGACCGCGTCGGAGAACCTCCTGGGCGCCCGGGGGGCTTCCCCCATCCCGTTGAGTTCCGCCTCGATCTTCGCCGCGTATTTCGCTCGAAGCGGCGCGCTACGGCGGTACGGTTTCGGAATCCAGTGTTCGTGGGCTCGTCCGTCCGCTCCTCGCCACCGGAGTACATACGGCCGCGCAGGCTTGGCGTTGAGTCGGACGATCTTGACCTTTGTGTAGCGATGCGCCATGGCGATTCCCCCTGCTAGGACCCACGGCAACTATGGCCCGGGCCCACGAAGGTGTCAAAGAGAAACCGGCGCCTCCTCGGCATCCGCAAGTGCTGCCATCACGGCCTCCCGGCGATAGACCCGTCGCTTGCCCGCACGAACGAACGGCACTCCATGGCGGATGAGCCAGCCCCGAGCCTGTTTCAACCGGTTCTCCCGGTTGCCGGTCTCTCCGTGCTTCGACTCACGTGACGGTTCAAACCGGAGAAGATCCGCCACATCGTCGGTGGTCACGAAGTAGGGCAGGCTGCACAAAGCATCAGAATGTCCGCGGTCCTCGCTCATCCTCTCGTTACCCATCGAGCCGGAACTCGTAGAGCGGGCACGCCGGCGCTGTGCATCGGTGCACGTCTGCCGCGTTGTACCCGACGCACTCCAAGCAGAAGATCCGGATGGCCGCCTTGCGACTCCCGTTCCACGCCCGGCCGTAGAGGTCACGTACGCGTGGCGGCGCGGCCGCGACCTTCTCGGCCCGCGCCGCCCCGTGCTGGGTCAAAGGCTTCCTGTGGCGTCTCAGACGGCCGCGAGCCCTTTCGACCGTCCCATCGGTCTCGCCGGAGGGTTCGCGGCCCGTGGCGCGGCTCGTGGCCCCGCTCATCGTGCTTTCCAGAGAAAGGAGACGGGCGTCAGGCATCAGTTGCTCCTTGCAGGTCTCGCATCGATCACTGCCGCGTCGGTCATGGAACGCCGCCCCTTTTTTTGGGTGTGCCATTTTGTGCCAATTCAGGTCCGCTGGCGGCGGCGTCCACGGCCGGTCTTCTTCCGCCAGTTCCAGATCCCCTCTTTTTTTAGGGTGTGAAATTTTGTGAAAAGTCAGCCCCCACCGGACACCTGGCCGCCAGCCGCAGGTCGAGGTGGAGAACCCTCGCCTTGTGGCTCTCAGTCGACAGGACGTCAAGGGCTGCGCCGACAAGCGCGTCGTGGTTCTCTGCGTCGGCTTGGGTGGCTTCGGCGCCCATCGGGATGATCCTCGGCCCTTCGGCTTCGCGGGCTTCGGCCACCATGACTCCGACGACTACGCCGACCGTGCCAAGCGCCTCGCCGGCCTCGTTCTCCAACTCCTCGATCCGCTCGATCAACCCCTCGGCTGCCGACACGTCCCTGTGGTCGAGGGCCTTGCACACGTCCTCGATATGTACGGCATAATGTGCCGTCAGGTTCATGCGACCACCGCCTTCTGAGCCGTTGGTGCCGTGAGCTCAAAGCGGACACGCCCGAGTTCGCTGCGGAGATCCGCCCCGAACCACTTCTCAAGGGTGTCGCGTCGAGTCCGATCCGGTATGCCCCCGATGGTGTAGCCATCCGTGTTGGAGATCGTGAGATCGCTGAAGTGGACATCGAAGTGCTTGGCGCCGACCACCAGTTGGACGGCCCGCCGCGCGGGGTCCGTTTCTTTTTCGAGGGCCGCCCCGCCGCCCTCGCGGCGCGGCGGGCGGCCCCCGGTTTCTTTCTCTGTTACTTTCCCTCCTTTACCTGTTTTATGGGGTGCGCAAGTCTCGTCAGCACAAGGGGTTGCGCCGTTTGAGCCGGCCAACTTGGCCCCCGTCAAAGTGCCTACGTGGCCTATTGAAACACACGCTTTGGCCGGTTGAAGCCCTCTTGAAGGTGCCGTTTTGGCCCATTGGCCTTCGCAGCAGGAAGGCGGCGTCTCGCCAGGCAGGAGCGCGTGGTACTGAGCATCCGCGTTTCGCGTGCCGCGCTGGTGGACCACGAACAGAGGGGGGTCGTGGGTTAAGAGTTCCCGCTTCGCGCGTCGGAGAGTTCGACGGGCCAGAGCCAAGTCGCCGCAGGCCTCGGCCTCCGAGAACTTGGCGGGCCGGGTCGGGTACTCTCGGAAGCGCGTGTACGCCCAGAAGCGCTTCGCCTCGCTACTGAGGCCCCGCAGCGCCTCGATCACTCGTGGGGCACGATAG
Source organism: uncultured Anaerolineales bacterium (assembly GCA_964449275.1). Lineage (GTDB taxonomy): Bacteria > Planctomycetota > Phycisphaerae > FEN-1346 > FEN-1346 > JAUVZF01. The sequence continues at coordinate 3,149 of CAYVAM010000030.1, read as the reverse complement.
TACACACCGTCAAACAGTCTCACGAGGGATCCTCATCGTCCGGTTCTCGTACCGGCAGCCCGCGACGCCTCAGCGCCGCCTCGATCATGGGCAAATAATTCTCAGGGATCACCCGCCGGCCAGCGACCACCGGACAGAGATCGTCTCGAAATTCGCCCTGGTAAAACAGGATGGAGAGGTCGCGCCGCCGAGCGTCAAGGCGGCTGGCCGCTTCTCCGACCGAGAGCAGTTTGACCACCTTCTGCTGCTTGTGGTTGCTGACCGTCATCACTAACGCGCCTCCTGAAAATGGAAAAGCGGACGCCCATCCGCGCGCGGACGGATGCGCGGACGGACGCGCGGATGCCGTTTCTCGCTCAGAAATGGCGGCGGACGTCCGCTCAAAAAAAAACCGGACGTCCGCTTCCGTCCGGTTTACGTCCCTCGCCACCCGCGCCCGCGACCACCTCGCCGTCGTCGGGAGGAAGGAGGGCACGTCTAGTCGTCCATGACCCAATCGGGAGGTTTCGGCGGATCCTGGCGGAGTCGCTTCCCACAGTGTGGGCAGACATCGGGCTTCTCGTGACCGAGGCCTGGGCGCCGGTCGGTGTAAAGAAACACCGGCGGCTTGACTTTGGCGGCGGGCCGGGGTCTAATCTTGGCTTCTTGGCAACAGAAAGGGGGAAGCCATGCCGCCGTTTCTTGCCGACACCGTTCTGACCGCACCCGAGATCCTCGACGTCCTGAACAACGTCCACGAGTTCTACAACCAGGCCTGGGCAAACTGGTCTGGGCGGTTGTGAGCGTTTTTGTCATCGTCGGCGTCCTCGTCCCGTGGTGGATGGAGCGACGGCGGAAGGAATCCTTCGACACGGTGCAGAAGGAACTCGACGAGGCGAAGGGGAGGATGGCGGCGGTCGAAAAGGAGATCGAGAAGGCGAACGAGGAGCGAGAGTCCCTCTCAGCACAGACGATGGAGCGGATCCAGCATGCCCGCGATGAGGCAATTGCCCAGGTGGGCGAGATCCGCGAGTCGACCAAGAAAAGCGTGGCGATCCTGGAGGGTCGCGTGCGAGTCGGCTTGGCCATGGCACTTGAGCCCGGATTTCCTGGATGAAAATGACAGTTTGTGGATAATGAGGTCACGATCAACCGCATAAACACAGGGCTTTCTCGATGCCACGGACGGCGGAAGGTAGGAATGCAGTGGGTGAAGGCCGCAAGGACGCTCTTCGCGTGGGTTTTGATGGGTCTCTCAAGCTCGAATTCCACGGATCGAAGGTCACCTCGGACGCTGGTTTGCTGCCCTATCGCGAACTCGACGACGTGCTCGAATTGACCGCGATGGCCGATGGGCTTCTCGATGACTGGCGAACCGGACAGAATACGCGGCACACGATGGTCGGACTGCTGCGGCAGTCGATCTTCAGCCGCCTGGCCGGGTACGAAGACACCAACGACGCCGATCGGACGAGCGTCGATGCGACCATGCGCTACCTCGTTGGCGGACGTGCTCGTACGAAGCAGGCCGCGTCCACCAGCCAGATGGGGCTGTTCGAGACCGAAGTGCTGACCCAGCCGAAGAATCAATCGGCTCTGATGGACCTGTCAGGGCGATGGATCGACACGGTTCACCGCCGCAAACCGATCCGCGAGATCATCCTGGATCTGGACAGTTCGGTCAGCGAGACCTACGGCGAGCAGGAGGGCTCGGCGTACAACGGCCACTTCGGCTGCACCTGCTACCACCCGTTGTTTTGCTTCAACCAGTTCGGCGATCTGGAGCGGTGCCTGCTGCGGAACGGCAACGTCGCTAGCGCCGATGATTGGCGGTCCGTTCTGGAGCCCATCGTCGACCGCTACCACGACCTGAACATCCGCCGGTTCTTTCGGGGCGACGCCGCCTTTGCCCGGCCAGAGTTGTACGAGTACTTGGAAGCCGAGGGCTACCTGTATGCCATCCGTCTGCCGGCCAACGAGGTCCTGTATCGCGAGATCGAGCCGCTGCTGACGCGGCTCCCGGGCCGTCCATCGAACAAGCCGGTCGTCTGGCACAAAGACTTCCTGTACCAGGCCGGCACATGGAGCAAGCCGCGCCGGGTGGTGGCGAAAATCGAGCACCACAAGGGCGAGTTGTTCCCGCGTGTGGGCTTTATTGTGACGAACCTGCGGCGAAAGCCCTGGCAAGTGGTGAAGTTCTACAACGGTCGCGGCACCGCGGAGCAGTGGATCAAGGAAGGCAAGAACGCGGTGAAGTGGACGAAGCTGTCGTGCCACGACTTCGCGGACAACCAGGTCCGGCTGCAACTGTTCGCGTTGGCGTACAATCTGGGCAACTTCCTGCGTCGGCTGGCCCTGCCGCCAGCGGTGAAGCACTGGTCGCTGACGACGCTGCGGGAGAAGCTCATCAAGATCGGAGCGAAGGTGGTGACCCATGCCCGGTACGTCATCTTCCAGATGGCCGAGGTGGCTGTGCCCAAACGGCTGTTCCGGGCGATTCTGGAGCGGATTCGACGGCTGCGTCTGCCTGAGACGGTGCCGCGATGACGGCAAGAGCGGTCAAGGCGTCCGGGGAACGGGAAGGCAACGGTCAAGGTGTGCGCGGATTGCGAATGTACGCCGCCGGGCCGGGCATTCTGGGCGACATCACGACCCCGAAACGCCCGGCTCACCCCTCAGACGGTCAAGGACAATGCTTGTCGATCCCAGGATCGGTGATAAAATCGTCAGAAAGGCCGACGACGGTCGTCGGCAAGAATCTATCCAGGAAATCTCGGCTAATGGGTATCCTCGTGGGCCTCGTGCTCACCGCGGCCATGTACACAATCGGGTCACAAATTCCTGGGGTCGACTGGCGGATGGAGAAGATCGCCGACATGATGGGCGAACGCAACGATTGAGTGACCCGTGGTTTGGGCGGCCTCGGCACGCCATCTTGTTGGACTTTTGGTTTGCTACACTCAGGATGAAGGACGCGAACGCCCGTTGAAACCAGACAGGTCGCAGGGCGAGGGGCCGCCGTTAAGTATCCTGTCCCCGGAACTCCGGAACTCCCGGAACTCCACGCGGAATACTTGTTGGACAGGACATTCCGGAAAGCGGACGAAACATGAAAACCAGCACGCTGCTCGTTGGATTCCTCTGCCTCGCGGCCATGCCGACTTGGGCGG
>CAYVAM010000029.1:6237-30592 GCA_964449275.1 uncultured Anaerolineales bacterium | reverse complement strand
TGCCCCCACCCGAACGGGAGCCCGTTACAGAATCAGCATCGCATCGCCGTAACTGTAGAACCGGTACCCCTCGCGAATCGCCTCCGCATACGCCGCCAGGACACGGCGGCGCCCCGCAAACGCCGATACCATCATCAGCAGCGTGGTGCGCGGCAGGTGAAAGTTGGTGAGCATCGCATCCACGACGCGGAATGCATACGGCGGATAGATGAACAGGCGGGTCCACTCGCGTGCCGCGCGAACCCGTCCGGGCACGCTACGGGTCCAGCCCCCCCGTGGCGCTTTACGGCCAGGGACTTCGGACAGGCCGTCCTCGGCCACCGACTCGAGCGCCCGGACGGTCGTCGTCCCGACGGCGACGACCCGGCGGCCTTCGACAAGGGCCCGGTTGATGTGCGCGGCGGCCTCCGGAGAAACCTCCAGAAACTCTTCGTGCATCCGATGGTCGACCGGCCGCTCCACCCGGACCGGCTGAAACGTGCCCAGACCCACGTGCAGCGTCACGGTTGCCCGCTCGATGCCGCGGGCGTCGAGCCGGTCGAGAACCCCCTCGGTGAAATGCAGGCCCGCCGTCGGCGCCGCCACAGCCCCGTCGCGCCGCGCATAGATGGTCTGGTAATCGCCGACGTCGGCGACCGTCCGGGGGTCCTCGGGCCCGGTGCGGCGGATGTACGGCGGCACCGGCGGACGGCCGACTTCGGTGAGCAGCGTCATCGCCTCGGCGTCCTCAGGTGGCTGCACGTGCCAGACGCCGGCTTCGCCGCGCGCGACGAGCGTGATCTCGGCGACGGCCCGCCTGTCGGCGCCGACGACTTCGAGCGACTCATTCTCCTTGATCCGCCCGCGGCCGGCAAGGAGCACTTCCCAGAGCCCGTTGTCAAGCCGGCGAAGGAAACAGCCTTCGATGTGCCCGCCCGACCGGCGCTGCGCCGTGAAGGCCGCCGGAATGACCCGCGTGTCATTCACGACCAGCAAATCCTCCGCCTCGAGCAGATCGGGCAGATCCCGAAACCGGCCGTGCCGCGTCGCGCCACTGTGCCGATCCAACACCAGGAGCCGCGACCCGTCGCGCGGCCGGACCGGCTCTTGCGCGATGCGATCCGGCGGCAGATTGTAGTCGAATTGCGACAGGACAACCTCGTCGTCCCGCGCCGCGCCGTGTTCGGTGGCCATGTCCGAATTGTAAGCGTCGGACCGGCAAGCGGCAAACGGATTGCGGCCGCCTTGACCGGGCGTCCGGCCCACTCTACAATCGCCGCCCGTGGGGCCGACGGCCGGCTTCGGCTCCAGAGCGGGGACCCTATGAGTTCACGGCGCCAACGCGCGGTCTGGCTGTTCCAGTACGCCGCCTTGCGGTTGGTGGAAACGGCGCTTCAGTGCTTCCCCATCGACGCGAATCTGGCAAGCGCTCGACTGGCCGGAGACCTTCTGTACCGGCTCGACCGCCGGCACCGCCGGCGTGCGATGAAGAACCTTCGGGCCAGTTTCCCCGGGGCGAGCGAGAAGGCACTCCGGCGAACCGCTCGCCGCTCGTGCCGGCACCTGATCATGGTTGGGGCCGAGGTCTTGTGCCTGCCCCGTCTGATGCAATTCAACAGTTTCCTCAAGTACGTGGACGTCGCCGACTGCCTCGAGTCGCTGGCTTACCTGGCGGGCGATAAGCCGTGCATCCTCATCACGGGCCATTTCGGCAACTGGGAGATGATCGGCTACGCGATGGCGGCGATGGGGCTGGCGCCGACGTCGGTGGCGCGGCCGCTCGACAACCCGTACCTGAACGATTACGTTCTGCGGCTGCGTCAGCGGTCCGGGCAGAAGATTCTGATGAAGTTCGGTGTGACGGACGAGGCGCTGGAAGAACTTGGTCGCGGACGGCACCTGGGTTTCATCGCCGACCAGGACGCCGGTCGGCGTGGTTTCTTCGTCGATTTCTTCGGACGCAAGGCCTCCGCCTACAAGAGCATCGCGTATCTGGCCATGGAGCAAAACATCCCCATCCTCGTCGGCGGCGCGTACCGGACGGGCGACCGGTTCCGGTACCGAATGGTGATGACCGACGCCATCCATCCTGATGAGTACCCGAAGGGGTTGGACGGCGCGATGGCGATCACACAGCGCTATACGGCCGCCATCGAGAGACTGGTCCGCTACGCACCGGACCAATACCTGTGGGTCCACCGCCGCTGGAAGACGCGGCCGCCCGAGGAGCGGAAGAAACGGCGCGAACAGGGGTTGCCCGAAAAGGACCAGGACTAATACTACATCGCCACTCTCCCGGCTCTAGCGCAATGCCACACGCCCACCAGAACAGGCGCCCCGTGCCACCCGCTTGCGGGGGCCTTGTCTGGGCGGCCCGCAATAGCGGGCGAGGTACTCCTTCAGCCCATCAATCGTCCGAAGTTCATCCAGGCTGTGGATTACCGCATACGGCCGGCAGGACGGGCCGGCTTCGGAACGGGCAGCCGATCAATCCTTGACAGCCCAAGAGAGGCAACGCATAATCCAGGGGTTCTCTGATCTGGGGTTGATGCGCCGCCGCGCGGGGATCATTCGTATGCCAAACGCCGAAAGGACCTTTTTGACATACAGAGACTCTCATACCGACCCAGATAAAGGCCGCACGTACGACACGTATTATGGCACGCGGCGACATGCCATTTTTGAATGGAACTTGGAGCGGCAAATTCTCGGCAGGTTTCTCTCAGAGCATTTCGAGAATCGCGAGATGAACGTTCTGGATTTTGGGTGTGGCACCGGACGCATCACGCAGTTCCTCGAGGACTTCGCAACAACCACGGTGGGGGTAGACCTCTCATCCTCAATGTTGGCGCGTGCGCGGCAAAAACTAAAATGCACAGAACTCCTCCACGCCGATTTGACCAGGGAAAACGTTCTCAAAGGTCGTAAGTTCAACTTGATTACTGCGTTCCGATTCTTCTTGCATGCGGAGTGGCCCCTTCGCTTCAGCGTCATACAGGTCCTGGCTGACCTGCTAGCGGAAGATGGTTATCTCCTATTCAACAACCACCGCCACCGTGCGGCGCCCTGGCTCATATTCACCTACGGCCTGAGTCCCCGAAGATCCTGGCAGCGCGGGCGCAACCTCGTCATGTCGAAGCAAGAAATGTGCAGAGTTGCCGACCACGCCGCCCTGCGCATCACGGAAATGTTTCACTCGACGGTTATGTGCGAGGACTTGACGAGAATGTTGCCTGACTCATGGACGTGGGCAATCGAGAGTCTCGCCTCCAGACTACGGTTCTTCGAGCCCTTCTCCCAAAACCTGATTGCCGTGTGCCGCCACCGAAGATGCACGCCGGACACTGGATCGGCAGCGATTGCCACATGATCGAATTCCTCGAGGACAGAGTCCGAAAGACCGGGCCTGTTTCGACCATCGCCATGGAGTTTGCCAAGACCTGCCGAGCCGCGGCCCTGGGCAGGAAAACCCGCCAGTTCTATGTGCCGAGAATCCTGCACTTCGACCGAGAGGCCGGCGTCCTAGAATTCGAACGTCTGCATGGGTGGCGCAGGCTTGGCGACCTGGCCCTTGAGTCTCACCCTTGCCTTGAGGACATGCTCAAGCGCACGGGGCAAGCGCTTGCGGTCATCCACTCCGGCCTTTGGCTGGAGGAGGACAAGCGTATTGCCTTCCCTGCCGAATGGATGGCCTACAAGGTTGATTGTGCTTTCCTGCATGGTGATTACGGTCCCATCAACATTGGCCTTGATCTGCCCACAGGGCGGCTGGTCATCCTGGACTGGTCGCCGACACCGTACCTCCAGAGCATCGCGACCTTCGGGCCGCGATACTTCGACCTAGCCTGGTTCGTTGTAAGCCTCCACTTTACGATGGCGACGGTCGTGCGCAGGCAGTGGCCCGCGCGTCTGGTGTGCGATACCTTTCTGAAGGCGTATCTCTCAGCACGCTGCGAAATCCTGGACCGACGACTCTTCAGTGATTTCCTGGCCCATGCATGGCGTCTCTTGCGCAGTGGGATGGCCTCGCGTCTGTCGCGGCGGCGTTGGCACAAGAAGCCGCAAGGCCTTGTGCGAGAACTCCTTTCCTGGGCCAGGTTCAGGATGTATCGTCCGGGGAAGGACGTGGCGCCGAGCGAGGCACACGCATAAGGCAGCCAGCGTTTCAAGACTTGGCCTGCCTCGTGCTGCCAGTGACTTCGCAGAAGGCGACTATCCCGTCGGATCGGCCTCCGGGCGACCGCTCGAATCTGACTTCCTTGAAGATCTCGTGCTGGACGACAAACAGGTTCCGGAAGGCCTTTCGGTTCGGGTAGTACACCCGGTGATAGGGCGTGGATCCGACGCCCACCAAGGGGATATCGTCGGTCAGCCACCTGTGGAGCCCCGACCGGACCCGCATCCACACCCGCTGAAAGGGCGACGCATATTCGAGCCGTCCCAGCGTTGCATGGAGCATGAACTGGGGATCCCACGGTTCGCGGAACTCGATGATCATCGTCCCTCGGCAGAGCGACGCCAGCCGCTTGACGACCGCGATGGGGTCGATGAGATGGTGAAGGACCTTCAGCAGGAGCACGTAGTCGAACGTCTCGCCCAGGTCCTCGGTCTGGACGTCCGCCAACCGGACTTCCACTTTGCCGTCCCACAGCGGGGCGATCGTTTGCGCAATGTGGACCCTTCCGGCATCTTGCTCGATTCCGACGGCCCTCGCCGCCCCACGTTCCACGGCGTTGTGCAGGAAGTACCCGTAGTAGCATCCGATGTCCAGCACGGTCTTTCCGTCCAGCCTTTCGGGGAAGATGAGGTCGGCCAGGGGCCGGCCGTCCTGCCCCGGAATCACGTGTCCGTTCGGCAGGGCAAGCCGCTGGTAGCCTGTGAACTGCGTCTCGTTGACGAACTTCATGATGGCCTCAACTTGCGCATCCGTCGCCATTCTCGCGACCTCCTTGGAAGAACTTAGCGTGTGCTTCGATGACCGACTGCACCTCGGCCATCTTGCTCGGGTTATGCCCCATCACATACTCCCTGATAGCCGAGGCACCGTGCAAGTCTTCTCCGTCGCAGTAATAGGCCGCCAGGTACCGCCAGTACCGTTCGAGCCCATTGGGAAGCCTGCCGATCAACTGGGCCGTCACATCGAGAGGTCTGCAAACCCTGTAAACCTTCACCTGATAATACTCTTTGGGAAGGCGTTCAAAACCGAGCGTCCACAGACAGGCAATCCGGTGGCACCCGTCGCCGGCGTAGTACCTGGCGTCAACAGCAACGTCATGCTCATGCCTGACGACGCGGCCGGTCTGGAGCGGGATCGGCCTGGAAGCGTCGAACCCCTCCGTACTGATCGACCGGTAGAGCGCGACACTCCGCCGCACCAAGTCGCCGAACATCTCGCGGAGGCGGTCGTGTGCGTTGTACAGTTCGGGGCGGTACCGTTGGACCCGTGCGTTCCTGAAGAACGTGTAGTAGTCTTCCACGGCAGGACGCTGCAGAAACGACTCAAAATCGGAGGCGAACAGGTCTGCATGATTGCAGTAGCACGTGTAGAAATCACGTCGCACCAACAGGTCATACCGGAGGGGGCAGGCCAGGGAGAGAATCCGAATATCCTCGCCGATTTCCCTGCCTTCGAGGATATGGAGTGGTCGCCGCTTGGGCATCAAACGCCTCGCCACCGCTCTCAGACCAGCCTTGAGTTTTAACAACATGGCCTATTCCAGAGACTGTGGCCGCCCATTCTCCCTCAACGTCTGCCGCCCCTGCCGGGTTCACTTGCGGTCGGCCGGGTCTCGCGGCCCGCCCCGCGCGTCCTCGCCCGGGAAGGCAGCAACGCTTGCCTGATGAGCCCCCGCTCATCATCGTTTAGCACGGCAAACCACACGACCGGCGCGTACGGCAGCGACATCAAGACCATCTGCGCGAGCACCTCCCACAGCGAAGCGGGGGGCCAGACCCAGAGCAGAAGCAGACCCGCGCCGGCGGGCACCAGCGCCGCCACAGCCGGAGGCAGGACACACCCGAAAACGGTCGTAACCCATGTCACCGGCGCTTCGTGGCGCATGCGATGCGGCAGGTAAACCAAGCCGCGAACGGCCGTCGGCAGGAATAGCGCCACGACCAAGCCGTGGAGGCCCCAGTCCGTCCAGACCGCGACCGCCAGAGCCAATCCCAGACCCAGCAGCGATGCAAACAGTCGGCTCAGCACCACCCCCCGGATGCGCCCGGTCGCAAGAATCACGTGCTCGGCCGGCACGCCAATCAGCCGCAGAAAGGTAAAACCCAGATACACAAGCATCACCCCGTACGCGTCCGCCATCTCCGGACCGGTCCAGGTGACGATGAACGCCCGGCCGTGGGTCACCAGAACGGCAATCGGCAGCACGGCCAGCGTCATCGACAACCGGGTCCCCACGCGGTACAGCCGGCCTATGTCTTCCCGCTGTCCGCGCACAGCGTACTGCGACGCCACCGGCCGCAACGTGTGCGTCACCCCCGTCACAATACGCATCAGGTATTCGCTGAACATCTGCGGGATGCCGTACACCCCCGCCGCGGCCGTCCCTAATGTGGCGCTGACCATGAACGGCCCCGTGATCTCCAAACCCTGACGGGAAACCTGACCGACCGTGATCCACGCCCCGAACGAAAGCACCTCCCTGGCGGCCGACCGGCTCAAACGCACAAACGACATCCGCAATCGCGGCAACACCCGCCGCACCATCACCACCAGCATCATCAGCCCGACGAAGACCGAGATCGCGATGCTCGCGCCAAGGACCTCCAGACGTTGCCAGCCCATTTCAAAACACGCAACGACCAGCGCCACCCGGATCAGGACTTCCGTAACCAGGGCCGCATTGGCCAGATCGTATCGCTGTTTCGCCTGAAGCAGACCCCGGTACAGGACATAGAGCAACTGCACCCCGCCGGACAGCGCCGTCAGTTGAAACAGCCGCTGCGCGGCTGCGCGGTGCGCTGCCGGAACCTTCAGGACGTCAAGGAAAAAGAACGACGTTAGCAAGATGATCGTCACGCCGACCACAGCAGCACCCAGCAAGAACACCCGGGCCACAGACGTGGTTTCCGAGAGGCGCTTGATATCTCCCGTGGCGATGCTCTCACTCGCCAGCCGGATGACCGACCCCGCCATGCCGAACGAAAGAAAAGCGACGGCCATCGAGAAGTACGTGGAGAGTCGGTAGATGCCCCACAAGTCCCGGACTTGCTCGGTCCCGTAATGGACCTCGAACCGCTTGTAGACGTACGAGAGCAGGAACATCATCGCGACAACCTGGAGGCCCATGGCCACCCAGTTGGAGATGGTGTTGATGGCCACGCGGCGAGAGGTGGATCCGCCCTGCTCGGGCACGTCGTTCGGTGCGAGCGTCGGTCGGCCATTATCGTGGGAACTCGTCACCAAGCGTCTTCCGGTCTCTGGTTGGTCGTCGGCCCGCCACGCAGGGTCCGAGACCCGAGGCGCTTCATCCGGTTCCGCCGCGGTACGATTCACACACGTCTCTGTCGGAGAGGGCGGCGTCGGTTTTCGTGCCCAGGAAATAGACCCCGGCGGCGGCGTCGAGGGCGGTGGGCTTGTCAATAACAAGGTAGTCCGCATACTTCAAGGGCCAGGCCGTAAACACCGCGAACAGGTAAGCCAGCATTCTGCTCCAGCGGGCGGCGGCAAAACTGCGCAGGAAGTAGCGGTACGCAGACGCCAAGGCCATGCCAGGGCCGCACACCGCGCCGCCGGCGATTTCGTCAAAACGGCGGAACAACCGGCGGTGACCCACATCGGTGAAACGCGTGAAATCGTACTTGCCGCCGTGCACCGGCTGCATAAACGCCGTCTCGGCGTAGACGATCCCTTTGTCCTTCATCGTTCGGTGAATCTCGTCAACGCACCGTTGCGGATCCGCAACGTGTTCCAGCACCGCTTGAACGATTACTCCGTCGAACGTCTCATCCTGGAAAGGGATGTGGTGGGCATCGCAAATCAGGCGGGTCCGTGGCCCTGTGGCGACGTCGGTCTCGACGAATTCAATCCCCGGCATTGAAAGGATCTCGTCCAGCCCTTCGCCCACCACGCTGCCGCCCAGGATCAGAACCCTGGGGTTCCGGCTCCGCGCGAAGAGGTGTTTCGCAAATTCCCTGAAATTCGCGCGGCCCTTGATATTGCGGCCAAGTCGGGGAATCAGCCGGGCTGCCAGAGTCTTCGGCCAGCAGGGCCGCTCGAAGAAGGTCTCTCTGTCGGAAGCGAAATCCTCAACACGAAAGACGCTCTCGGCCTTGTTAATCAAGACCGGGATGCCGTCCACCAAAGGGAACGTTGTCCCGCACGCCTCGGAAACACAAACCAGGCTGTCGTTTCTTCGCGCCAACCCCGCGCGACACACAGGACAGCACAAACGTTCGACAATGTCGTCCGCGAGCCTGATGTCCTGGGGCACAAGGCACTCCCTCATCGCTCTCTTGCCGAGCACAACAGGAAAAGCCTACTCATGCGGTCGGCCGGCACCCCCACTTCTCAGCCGCGCCTCCGTGTGCGATTCGCCCTAAGGCTGCGCCGCGCGCACGTTCGGACACCGTCCGCCCCTCCGCAGAGACTCGCCTTCTGAAAGGGATATCGGCAAAGGACGGCCGGGTCTCCAACGGAACCTGTCCGCGGGCAGAGGCGCGGGCCTGCGCCCTGCCACACCCGGTCGCGCTGCCCCAGGCGCGCCGGAAGGTCGCGGACCGCACAGGTCGGCCAACCGACGGCTGCCGGGGCGGATTGGATTGCTTCAGTTTGCGGCTGCAACTTGCCGACGTACGGCATATACTGCAAGCGCACTGGGCACAACGGGACGTGTCATGGCCGATCCTGTACCGCAGTTCGAGCAGGCCTTTGCCGAATGGCTGGGCGCGAAGCATGCCTTCGGCTTCTGGAAGGGCCGCGTGGCCATGTACGCCTTGCTCAAGGCCCTGGGAATCGGCGAGGGCGACGAAGTCATCGTGCCCGGCTACACCTGCGTGGTAGTTGCCAATCCGATCAAGTATCTCGGGGCCACGCCCGTCTACGTCGACATCGAGCCGGTTACATACAACATCGACCCGGGCAAAATCGAGGCGCGGATATCCTCGCGGACACGCCTTATCGTCGCGCAGCACACGTACGGGTACCCGGCGGAGATGGACACGATCCTCGGCATCGCCGACAGCCACGGCATCCCGGTGGTTGAAGACGCGTGTATGGCCGTCGGCTCGGCCTACAAGGGGCGCCGGGTCGGCACGCTCGGCCGCGCCGCGTACTGGTCGTTCCAGTGGAACAAGGCCTTCACGACGGGCATCGGTGGAATGGCCTCGACCGACGACACCGATCTGGCCAAGGCCATCGCCGAGGGCCGCGACAGCGACGCCTGCAACCCCACCCGCAGAGAGACCGCCATGCTGGGCATCCAGCGTGTGGTGCACCGCGGCGTGGCGTTTCCCCGTACGATGACCGCCATCACATGGCTGTACCGCAAACTCTCCGGCGCGGGCGTTCTAACGGGCAGTTCCACCGCCGGCGAAGACGCGATGGAGGTCGACGAGGCGTTTTTCAAACGCATGAGCCCGGGTCAGGGCCGCGCCGGCCTTCGGGGCATCCGCCGTCTCGAGGCCAACATCCGGCACCGTCGCCGCATGACACAGATGTACGACGACCTGCTGGCCGACCAGGGATGGCCGCTCCCCCGGGTACCCGACCAACTCGACCCGGCCCTGGTCCGCTACCCCGTCCGCGTGGCGGACAAGGCGGCGGCTCTGGCGGCGGCGTCTCGAAAGTGTGTCGAACTCGGCGCGTGGTTCGACAGTCCCCTGCATCAGGCCGAGGCCCCGCTCGAAGTGTATGATTACCGGTTGGGCATGTGCCCCGAGGCAGAGCGGGCCGTCCGGGAAGTCGTCAATCTGCCGACCCATCCACGAGTGGGCGAGCGGATGGCCAGGGCCTGCGTCCGGCTCATCTGCGACATCGGCCCCGCCGCACGAAACCTCCCCACGCCGGACGCCGACCGTTGCGGAAGCGAGGACACCGCGTGACGCTCCACGGCATATCCGTTGACGTCGAGGACTGGTACCAGTCCACCATCGACCCCGCCGCCGATCTCTCGGACCGGTTCGAGCGTAACACGCAGAACGTGCTCGAGGCGCTCGATGCGGCGGGCACCAAGGCGACGTTCTTCATCCTGGGCCTGGCGGCCGAGAAGGCCCCCAGCGTCGTGCAGGCGATCCTCAAGGCCGGACACGAGGTCCAGAGTCACGGCTACGGCCACGTCGAAGTCTTCAAGACGAGCGAGGAAGATTTCCGGCAGGACCTTGCGCGGGCCAAAGCCCTCATCGAGGACATCACGGGAACCGAGATCTTCGGGTACCGGGCGCCAGCCTTTTCCATCGACGAGCGGACGCCCTGGGCCCTCGACGTGCTGGTCGAGACAGGCCACCGGTACGACTCGTCCATCTTTCCGATCAAGATGGGGCGGTACGGCATCGACAACTATCCCCCTGAGCCGCGCATCGTTCAGACGCCGCGCGGCCGCCGGATCGTCGAAGCGCCGATCGCGTGCTTCGAGTGGCTCGGCAAACGGCGCCCGGTTGGCGGTGGCGGGTACTTCCGCCTGTGGCCGTACTGGGTCCTTCGCAAAGCGTGGCGGCAACTCGACCGCCTGGACCGACCGGGAATCGTATACATGCACCCTTATGAGTACGACCCGTCCGAGATGGAGTCGTACGCGAGCCGGTTGCCGCTGAAGACGCGCCTCCACCAGGGCATCGGCCGCAAGGGTTTTCGGCGGAAGGTGGACCGGCTGCTGCGTGAGTTCACCTTCGGCACCATCCGCGACGCCATCGCGCCGCTGCTCGCCGAACTGGACCGGGACTGACCGTACCAACGGGGACCACGATGAAACATCGCTGGCCGCTGCCGGACGGACGACAGGTGGATCTGGACTACTTCGTCAACTGGCGGCCGTACCTGTGGCGCGACCCCATCGCGCGGGCGCTTCGGTTCCTTGGCAACCTGCGGGGGAAGCGAATCCTCGAAATCGGCGGCAACGACGCGCGGATGACCAGTCTGTTCGCCCTACTCGGCGCCGACGTCGCCATGCTCGACACCGTCGATCTGGGACCGTCTGTAGCCGAGGTCGCACAGTGGGGTGTGGGCGATCGCGTCCGCCTCATCCGAACCGACGGCGGCTTCAACGAGGTGCGCGGCGAGACCTTCGACGCCGTCTTCACCAAGAGCGTGCTTGTGGGCGTCGAACGCCTGGCGGAGTTCCTGGACCAGATTGAGGCCCACCTGGCGGATGGAGGGAAGGTCGCCTTCGTCGAGAACGTGCGGGGCGGACGGCTGGAGTTCTGGCTGCGGCGCAACATCATCCACCGCGGCCGGTTCGACTGGGAGGACCACTATTACGGCATCACGCCGTCGCAGATTGACCTCTTTCGCGAGCGTTTCGCCGACCTGAACGTCCGCCGGCACCGGCACTTCGTCTACGAGATCTTCGGGCGCAAGGGTTTTCGGCGGAAGGTGGACCTGCTGATCCGCGAGTTTACGTTCGGTCCCATCCGCGACGTCGTCGCGCCGCTGCTCGCCGAACTGGACCGGGACTGACCGTACCAACGGGGACCACGATGAAACATCGCTGGCCGCTGCCGGACGGACGACAGGTGGATCTGGACTACTTCGTCAACTGGCGGCCGTACCTGTGGCGCGACCCCATCGCGCGGGCGCTTCGGTTCCTTGGCAACCTGCGGGGGAAGCGAATCCTCGAAATCGGCGGCAACGACGCGCGGATGACCAGTCTGTTCGCCCTACTCGGCGCCGACGTCGCCATGCTCGACACCGTCGATCTGGGACCGTCTGTAGCCGAGGTCGCACAGTGGGGTGTGGGCGATCGCGTCCGCCTCATCCGAACCGACGGCGGCTTCAACGAGGTGCGCGGCGAGACCTTCGACGCCGTCTTCACCAAGAGCGTGCTTGTGGGCGTCGAACGCCTGGCGGAGTTCCTGGACCAGATTGAGGCCCACCTGGCGGATGGAGGGAAGGTCGCCTTCGTCGAGAACGTGCGGGGCGGACGGCTGGAGTTCTGGCTGCGGCGCAACATCATCCACCGCGGCCGGTTCGACTGGGAGGACCACTATTACGGCATCACGCCGTCGCAGATTGACCTCTTTCGCGAGCGTTTCGCCGACCTGAACGTCCGCCGGCACCGGCACTTCGTCTACGAGATCTTCGGCCGCAAGAAGGACGCGTGAGCGGCCGGTCGGATGCGCCGGCGCATCGCTCGCACCCCCTGCCCTACCACACGACCTCGGGCAGCGGTTGCCCCCTGGCCAGGGCCGTGAGCACCTCGTTCGTCCGTCCGGCGATGACATCGCGGTCGAACCGCCCGGCCAGCCGAAGGCTGTTGGCCCGGATGCGTTCGACCACGTCGGCACGCTCGGCCAAGTGCAGCACCGCGTCGGCGAACGCCGCATCGTCGCCGGGCTCATAGGCTATGCCGGTGTTAAACTCGTTGACCAGCGCCTCGGCTTCACATCCCTTGGCCACCACGGCGGGGACGCCTGCGGCCAGGGCCTCGTACGTCTTGGAGGGCATAGTCCCCGGCATACGGGCGTGAAGCGGGATGAGGCTGGTGTCGCAGGAGGCGAGGATGACCGGGATCTCGCGTTTCGGCCTTGGCGGGAAGAACGCCAGGTTCGTCAAGCCCTTCTCCCGCGCCATCGCCACGAGGTCGTCTTTGCAGGGCCCGTCGCCGATCATGATGAACTTGATCCGCTCGTGGCCCGTCAGTCGCTCGGCCGCGTTGAGGATCACCTCCAGGCCCTGCGCGGTCCCGTGGAGGCCGAAGTACCCCGCGAGGAAGTCGTCACGGCCCGCCCCGAGTTCGGCGCGGACCTCGTCGCTCCGGAGGTCGGGCCGGAACAGCCTTGTATCCACACCGTTGCTGATGACCGTGGTTGGCACGTGCGGAAACCGCTCGGTGATATCGGGCACGGCGCCGGGGTTCGTCAGGGCCACGACGTCCGAATGCTCGTAGCAGAACTTTTCGAGCCAGAACGTCGCAGCAAGGGCCGGTCCGCCGGGAATCGTATGCGAAAGAAGCGCCCCCGGCCAGATGTCGGAGACCAACATGACCGTCCGCGCGCACGTCAGGCGCCCGATGAACAGCGCCGCCGGCACCAGGAACAACGGCGGGCTCTCGATCACGGCCACATCCTGCACGCCCAACCCCCACGATCCCAGCAGCAGGCTTGAGGCAACGAACGACATGTAACTTGCAAGCCTCGGCACCACGCGCGCCGACTTCGAGGGGTACAGGCACGTCCGGATCACCCGGAGCCCGTCCATGCGTTCCTCGGTCCGGATCCGGGTCCGGTAGCCTTCGAAGATGCGCCCCGTGGGGTAGTTCGGCATGGCCGTCAGGACGGTGATCGTGTGGCCCATGTCCTGAAGGCGCATGGCCAGTTCGTACAGGCGGGCCTGCGGGGCGCCGATCTCCGGCGGAAAGTACTGCGTAATAATCAGCAGTCTCATGCGGCGTCCTCGGTTTTCAGGACGGCCTCGATCACGTTGCGGACCGGCACAAAGTCGAACTCGCCGAGCAGCCTGGCGACCTTGCGCGCGACGGTTTCGCGGTTCCGCAACTGGCGGCGGTGGAACGTTCGCACGGCCACCGGCGCCGACGCCAGCGCACGCTCGAACTCCGGCGGGCCGGGGTCGGTGTCCGTCTCGTACGGGTGCATGTACACGATGGCCGGCCGGTCGCGGTTGACCCGCCGCATCGCCCACCGCGTCAACGCGTACGGGAAGTGCCGCAGGTATCCCCCCCCGCACGCCGGCAGCGTCCTGCCGAGCACGGAGACGACCGACAGCGGCGCCTCAATGATTGTCGCACCTCCGGGCAGTCTCACTTTGTGGATGTCGCGAGGGAACCCCGGCCAGCCGTAGCGCCGCCCCGCAAACGGGAAGACGCTGCTGTCGTAACGAAAGCCCAACTCAATCAGGACCTCCAGCGCCCACTGGGTCTCGGGCACAATGCTGAACGCCGCCGCCCGGTGGCCGGCCGTCTCGGAGCCAATGATGTCCTCAATCCGTTTCTTGGCGTCGCCGACGTCGCGGCGAAACTCGTCGCGCGAGAGGTTGAAGACCTGGCGGTGATAGAATCCGTGCACGCCGATCTCGTGACCGGCCCCCGCGATGTCGGCCACCAGTTTCGGGAACGCCTCGGCCACTTCCCCCAGGATAAAGAACGTCGCGCGGACGCCGTGGTCGGCCAGCACCTCCAGCATCCGTTCGGTGTTGCGGACAACGGCCTCGGTCGGCGCAAGGGCAAGGTCCAGCCGGTCACGGGCCATGACGCTGTAGTAATCTTCCACGTCGATCGTGAGCGCGTTCGGGACCATTGGCTCAGGGCAGGCTCCGGCTGATGCGCGGCCCGATAAGGCGTGTCACCCACAGGGGCAACTTCCGCCACATGGCCACCTTCTTCTGATACTTCGGATTGTCCGGCCCCAGGATATTGAATTCGTGTCCGGGGCGGACCCAATACTGGTAATGAAGCGGGACCGGCTCCGGCCCCCACTGCTTCTTGAAGCGGTGCGTCCCGCCCCCTTCGGTGCAGCGGCCGAAATCGAACGTCGTCGCGCCGGCCCGGCAGTAATACTCCATGACGGACCAGTATAGCAGGTTGTTCGGGCAGAGCCGGTTGTGTTCGGTCCGCGTGGCCGCGTAGGGAATCTCCACGAACCCGTTGAAGCAGACCACCAGCCCCGTCCCCACGGTCAGGTCACCCAGCCGCACCACGAACAGCCGGGCCTCCTCGGGGAAGCGTTCGAGGACCGAAACCATGAGTTTGCGTGGATAGGGCGGCGTCCCCAGTTGGCGCATGCGGATGGTATAGACCTGGTAAAACTCGTCGAGCAGTTCCGTGCCGCCGTTGACGGCCGTGATGTCGCACTTCTCGGCCTTGCGGACCTGGTTGCGGACCTTCGGCTTGAAGGTCTTCCAGAGGTTATCGGGATCGGCGGCGAGCGGCAGGTGCATGCACATCTTGCCTTCGCGAAGTGCGAGATCGTACGGAAGGGGATCGATGTTGCGAAACTCGATGGACTCGCAGCCGCGCTCGGTCGCCAGTTCAACCGCCTCCTCGAACAGGGCCCTCTGTGCCTCGTCGTTCGCCGTCAGCAGGCCACCGTAGTTGCCGAACGCCTGAGAGACCATGCGGTTGCCGAACAGGCGGCTGCGCACGTGAGTCAGCGGCAGGACGCCGCGCACCTCGTCGCCCTCGCGCGCCACCAGGTACGGGACCTCGTATCCGAGGTCGGCCTGCAGCATCTCGCTCCAGGCCGGACGATGACACATCTTGGCGGCCGGCTGGGCCCGCACAAACGCCTCGCAGGCTGCATCGGGACCTTCCAGGATGGAAACGTCCACAAGTCTCCCCGTTACAGAGTGTTACGCTGCCGGCATTACGGTCTGCGCCCGGCAGCAACGTCCAGCACGATGTTCAGCAGGCGCCGGGCGAGCGTCTCGCGCGAGAAATGCTCGCGGACAAACGGCGGCCCGTTCTCCCCCATCCGCCGGGCCCGATCCGGGTCGTCGCGCAGGGCGACCAGCGCGCGGCGAAACGCCTCGGGGTTCTCGGGTTCGGCGAACACCCCCACCTCCGCACGCTCGACCAGTTCCCGCGCCACGCCATCGATAGCGATGATAATCGGCCGCCCGCAGCACATGTAATCGAACACCTTGTTCGGATAATACATCTTATAGTGGTCGAGGTCCATGAGCGTGGCCGTGCAGACGTCCGAGGCGTTGATGTAGTCGCCGACGTCGGCTTTGTCCACGGCATCCACAAAGACCACGTTCCGAAGACCTTCGCGGTCGGCACGCTCGACGAGTTCCTTCTTGAGCGGCCCGTCTCCCACGAGCATGAACCTCACATCCGGCATCTCGCTGCTGACAAGCGCCGCCGTGTCCAGGATCTGGTGCAGCGCGTTGGCCCGCCCGTGAGCGCCGAAATAACTGACCACGAACTTTCCCTCGAGGCCAAGGCGCCGGCGGACGGCGTTCTTCTTCGGTCCGGGTTTCATGAGGTCCAGGTCGGCTCCGTTCGGAATCATGCTCAAACGGGACGCCGGAACACCCTTCCGCGCAACCAGCCATTGCTCGAACGCGGGGGTCAGCACGTTGACCCACCGGCTCCGATGATACCCCACCCACTCCATCTTGTAGAGCAGCCACAGGACCAGGCGATTCGTCAGGAGCCCTTCCGCAACGAGGCAGTCGGGCCAGAGATCCCGGACCTCAAAGACGGCCGGTACGCGGTACCATGCCGACAGCGCCCACATCGACAGCGCCACACCCAGCGGCGGACTCGTCGCAACGATCACGTCCGGCCGCGGCGCACGCAGGATACCCGCCGCCATGCTCGACGCCATGAACGAGAGAAGCGCCCAGGCACGCCCGATGCGGCTACCGCCCGTGTACCCGCGGCTGACGTGGCACCGGAGCACCGTCAGGCGTGGCCCTTCCGTCCGGGCAGCAACGTATCGGCCGCGGCAGTCCGGGTACCGCCGGCCGGTCGCATAGTGCAGGTTTCCGGCGATGACGGTGACGTCGTGGCCCTCGCGGGTCCAGTGCCGGACGAACTCGTTCCACCGCGATCCCCCCGCATCGCCCTTGCTGAGGAAGAACTGGTGGATGAGCAGGACGTTCATCAGTTTACCGCCCCCGGCCGGGACGCTTGGCTTCCGGCAGATTGCAGATAACCGCGCGGAACTTGCCGGACCGGGTTCGTTCGATCCGGTCGACGAGTTCGACGCGAACCTCGGCCGGGCCGACTCGCTCGTCCAAATTCGCGGCCGCCGTCTGGCCGTCCGCATCGCTGTACCCCTCAGCGGGGACGATCCGGATTCGGAACTGCCCATAGTCTTCCTGGACGATCTGGGCCTCGATGACATTGGTCATGCCCTTGAAGACGTGATCCAGACGTCCGACCCGTCTCCCGTCGGACGTAATGACCACATCATCCGTGCGGCCTTCGATGCTCGCCAGGACGGGTAGCCCCCGGCCGCAGGAGCAAGGCTGGGCCGAAATGGCACCCATGTCACCGACGCGGTAGCGGATGACCGGCTGGGCTTTGTTCAGGAGGCCCGTGCATATCAGATGCCCCACGCGGCCTGGCTCTACCGGCCTGTCCTCGTCATCCAGCACCTCGACAATGCAGTAATCGGGACTAATGTGCAGCGAGCCGAGTTCGCACTCGGCGGCAAACACAGCCATTTCGCAGCAACCGTACTGGTCGTAAATCCGGCAGTTGAAGGCTGCCTGAATGGCCTCGCGCTGGTAATCCAGTAGCGTCTCGGCGGTTGTGAAGCACGCCTTGAAGGCCACAGGGTCCAAACCATTGTCCAGAATATGCCGCGCGATCGCGTACACGCCTGACGGGTACCCCTCCAGGTAGTCTCCCTGGAACCGCCTCAGTTCCCGAACATACTCGGGCAGCGTTGCCGGCGACATGTGGTACACCGACATGTACAGTTGCCGCCACCTCCGGTTGTGGACCCAGAACGGCGGACGGGTTCGTCTGGGGTCCGCCACCATCTGGCCACTCACCGCTACCTCTGCGTCCCGAAATCGCTGGACTCCTGCAGCACGGCGGCACCGTCCCTCCCAGTAGGCGTACTCGGCCGAGTTGGCCCACGGGTCGCGGTACAGGTCCAGGGGCGTGCCCGTCGTTCCTGACGTGTGAATGACGAGGAGCCGGCGCACATCCAGACGCTCGTCCACCAGGCTGACGGGGTCTGCACGCAGAGGCTCCTTTCCCAAGATGGGCAGTCGCTGCAACCCGCTCAAGCCAGGGAACGCTTCCACATCAATGCCCGCGGCCCTGAAGCCCTTGCGGTAGTAGGGAACGTGGCGCCCCGCGTGTCGGACGAGCTGAGTCAGTTGCCGATCCTGGTAGTGCATGAACTGCTCCGGCGTCCATCCGTCCCGCTCCGCAATCTCGTCGAGAATCTGAGCATAAAGAGGCCCGTGGCGTTCGCGGTCGAGTTTCCGGGAATGCCATGAAGCCATCCAGCACTTGACGAAGTATGGCGCCTTCCAGTAGAACCGTTGAGCCAGAGATGTCATTGGATTATCCTCTTTGCATGTTCTGCGGCTGGTGCATCCGCTTTCCATTGACCAATTGGCAATAAAGGCAGACGAGTTGTTCGGCGTTTCGGTTCCAGTTGAAGCGCGCGGCAATCATATTCCGTGCCGCATGGCCGAGGCGTCGCCGCAAGCCGGGCTCCGAGACAAGCCGCTCAATGGCCTCGCCAAGACGGCCCGCATCGCCCGGAGGCACAAGCAGACCGTTCTCCATATGCGCAATCACGCTCGGAATCGCCCCCACCGGCGTGGTCACGCACGCGAGTCCGTAACTCATGGCCTCCAGGAGGCCAATGGGCATTCCTTCGGCATACGAAGGCAAAACATAGACGTCGGCCTGGCGATAGGCAACATCTTTGGCCCCGCCAATCAGCAAGCCAGGCAGCGTGGTCATGTCGCCAAGACCGCCTCTCGCAACCTCCTGGGCCACCACCTCCCACTCCCCTCTCTTTGGTCCCGCGAGGACCAGACGGCATGTCTCGCGAAGCCGGGAGGAATCCCTGAAAGCGGATATGACATCGAATACGCCCTTGCCCCTCTCGAAGAGGGATATAAACAACACGGAAACCCGTTCGCCGCGGTGTTCACCCCGAGTGACGTCCGGCAGAAA
Source organism: uncultured Anaerolineales bacterium (assembly GCA_964449275.1). GTDB lineage: Bacteria > Planctomycetota > Phycisphaerae > FEN-1346 > FEN-1346 > JAUVZF01. Next base: position 11,834 of record CAYVAM010000029.1, on the reverse strand, counting down.
GACGGCGTTCTCGATCACCGTCAATTTGCGCCGGTGTACACCGACCGACTCGAAAAACGCGCGCCACGCCTTCGACAGAGCAATAACGGCATGATTCCAGTTTATCAACGCCACAATGCAGCGCTGGATTCGCGGCGAAGACTGATGGAAGAAACGGTCAAACTCTCCACCGTGAATATGCAGGACCGTCCGCGCGCCGGCAGTTCTGGCCAACGCTGCCATCAATCCCCTCAGATAGAACCCTGCGTAAGAACTGGTGTGAATGTGAGCGATGTGCGGGCGATGCTGCACCAAAGTCGTCCCCCACACGAGCACCACCAGCACGGCATTCAGCAGCCGCAACACCTGTCGCACAAGACCCCGCGATGTAAGGAAGCGGCGAATGAGAACCGACCGACAATGCACCACGTTGAACCGCTTGGGTACCTCGCTCCGGAGGTAATCCGAGCAGTACGTCGACATCCCTCCCACCGCCGGCGGCAGTGGACCGCTAATCATTACGCGGATGCGTCGGGATTCCCGCCTTGGGCCGTCATCAATGGTCACTGCTGTCTCCTGCTTCCTTCTCGAAGGCGTCACGCCCATTGATAGAATGCCGCCTGCTGAAGGAATCGGCGCGGCGGCAGAAAGGCCGCTGGAAGATGCAGCAGGCGGATCGACCGGATACGGGACGCCCGCCAGAACCGCCACAAGTCCCGAACGCCAAGATGCGCCAAGCCCACAAGTTTGCGAACCCGCCCCTCTAAACGGGGATGGCTCGTGTCGATGACGTGGTAGCCAAAACGCCGCCCAAGTTCTGAGTCCCGAAGCAACGTAACGTACGCAGCGTAACCCCCGTACGGCGGCGGCAAGGGACCCACCAGAGCAACCCTCGGGACACCTCCCCCGCGAGGACAACTGCTCATGTTGGCCTGTTGTGCCATGCTCGCTCAGCCTCGGCCCTTGTCATCCACTTTGGAGACGACAGCAATGAACTTGCCGGACCGGGTTCGTTCGATTCGGTCGACGAGTTCGACGCGAACCTCGGCCGGGCCGACTCGCCTGTTCAAGTTCGCGGCCGCCGTCTGCGCATCCGCATCGCTGTACCCCTCAGCGGGGACGATCCGGATTCGGAACTGCCCATAGTCTTCCTGGACGATCTGGGCCTCGATGACATTGGTCATGCCCTTGAAGACGTGATCCAGACGTCCGACCCGTCTCCCGTCGGACGTAATGACCACATCATCCGTGCGGCCTTCGATGCTCGCCAGGACGGGTAGCCCCCGGCCGCAGGAGCAAGGCTGGGCCGAAATGGCACCCATGTCACCGACGCGGTAGCGGATGACCGGCTGGGCTTTGTTCAGGAGGCCCGTGCATATCAGATGCCCCACGCGGCCTGGCTCTACCGGCCTGTCCTCGTCATCCAGCACCTCGACAATGCAGTAATCGGGACTAATGTGCAGCGAGCCGAGTTCGCACTCGGCGGCAAACACAGCCATTTCGCAGCAACCGTACTGGTCGTAAATCCGGCAGTTGAAGGCTGCCTGAATGGCCTCGCGCTGGTAATCCAGTAGCGTCTCGGCGGTTGTGAAGCACGCCTTGAAGGCCACAGGGTCCAAACCGTTGTCCAGAATATGCCGGGCGATCGCGTACACGCCCGAGGGGTACCCCTCCAGGTAGTCTCCGTGGAACCGCCTCAGTTCCCGAACATACTCCGGCAGCGTCGCCCGCGACATATGATAAATAGACATATAGAGTTGGTGCCATCGCGTGTTGTGGACCCAGAACGGGGGGCGGGTCCGCGTGGGGGCCGCCACCATCTGAACCCCCGCAGCCACTTCCGCATCCTGGAACCGGCGTACGCCTGCCGGACGGCGGCACCGTCCCTCCCAGTAGGCGTACTCGGCCGAGTTGGCCCACGGGTCGCGGTACAGGTCCAGGGGCGTGCCCGTCGTTCCTGACGTGTGAATGACGAGGAGCCGGCGCACATCCAGACGCTCGTCCACCAGGCTGATGGGGTCTGCACGCAGAGATTCCTTTTCCAAGATGGGCAGTTGCTGCAACCCGCTCAACCCGGGGAACGCCTCCACATCAACGCCCGTGGCCCTGAAGGCCTTGCGGTAGTAGGGAACGTGGCGCCCCGCGTGTCGAACGAGGTGAGTTAGTTCCCGATCCTGGTAGCGCCTGAATTGCTCCAGCGTCCAACCGTCCCGCTCCGCAATCTCGTCGAGAATCTGACCATAGAGAGGCCCGTGGCGTTCGCGGTCGAGTTTCCGGGCATGCCAGGAGGCCATGCGGCACTTGAGGAAGTAAGGGGCAGTCCAGTATAGCGTCTGTGCCAGCGACACTGCCTTTTCCCCCTACGCTTGGCGCCCCTCGGCCCAATCGGGTGGAGGTGCCTGTTCCCGCAGACCTTCTCCCGCGCCGGTCTCCTCGGGTCCCAATATGATATCGGCAGCGGCAGCCAGGTCGTCGGCGACGAAATCCGGCGTCACGTCGTACGTGCCGTCGCGGCCGGCGTAGCCCGTTCGGACCAGGATCGTCCGGCATCCGGCGTTGGCGCCCGTCTGGATGTCGCGCGTTGAGTCTCCGACAAGGAAACAGCGGCCGTAGTCGAGGTCGAAACGCTCACGGGCCTGCTCCAGCATTCCGATCCTCGGCTTGCGGCAGTCGCACGGTATGCGGTAGGCCGGGTTGCCGTCCGGGTGATGGGTTTCCGGATGGTGCGGGCAGAAGTAGATGGCGTCGAGGCGTGCGGCGGCGGCTTCGCGCAGCATCGCTTCGAGGCGGGCGTTGATGCGGCGAACGTCGTCCTCGGTGCACAGGTTCCGCGCCACCACCGGCTGGTTCGTGGCCACGACGACGAGGATGCCGGCGTCGTTCAGCCGCCGCACAGCCTCGGCTGCGCCGGGGATCAGGACCAACTGGTCCTCGCGGTGGAGCAGGTCCACCTCTTCATTGATGACGCCGTCACGGTCCAAAAAGACTGCCTGAACGCTGATCGATCATCCTCCTGACATCGGCGACGACCTGGGCGTAGCGCTCCGGCGTCCCGAGATCGTGAATGTACTCGTCCGTCTCGTAGGCAAAGAGGTCGGCCCCCGCCTCCAGGCGCGCCGGAAAGGTATCGCGGGCGAAGTCCGTCGAGCGGTCCTGTGGGATGTATCGAACCAGGTCGCGCCGGCACACGTACAGGGCCGCGCTGGTCAGGTTGACGAACTCCTCACCCGGCTGCGGCCGGCCCGGAAAGGCCGTGATGCGGTCCGTCTCCGGGTCGCGCACCACGAGGTCGCTGTCGTAGGGATGTGCGGAGGGATGGACCAGGAGCGTGGCCTCGCCGCCCTTTTCGCGGTGGAAGGCCGCCATCCGCGCCAGGTCCACGTTCACGAACACGTCGCCGTACAGGACGAAGAAGGACTCCTCGAGTTCGAACGGGATCTGGACGACGGCCCCCGCCGTGCCGAGGGCGCGCGGCTCCCGTGTGTAGCGCAGGCGCACGCCGAACTCGCTGCCGTCCCCAAACTGCTCTTCAATGATCTCGGAAAGAAACCCGGTGCAGAGGACAACGTCGTCAATGCCACACCGCTTGAGCAGTTCGAGGTGATACGCCAGCAGCGGCCTCCCGCACACGTCCACCATCGGCTTGGGAATGCGGTCTCCGGTGACCGACCGCAGGCGGGCGCCCTTGCCGCCGCATAGAATCAGGGCTTGGTCCATCTGAGTTTCCTTGCCGGCGTGACGGCTGCCGCTACCGACCCGTTTCGTGTGCCACGATCTCGGCGGCGGCGCGTTCGACGGCCTGCCGCGATGTCATCGAAGCCCGCCATCCGAGTTGGGCGAGGCGTTCGGGGTTCAGTCCCACGCGGGGCACGTCGCCCGGCCAGCCGCGCTCGCCTCCCGTGTACGTGATCTCGGCATCCGGACAGCCCATCTTCTCGAGCACGATACCGGCGATCGTCGCCACGTCCACCACGTCGTCAACGGCCAGGTTGAACACGTTGACGGGCTCGCCGGCGCGAGCGAAGCCGAAAAGCATCCCGTCCACGCAGTCGCTCACATAGAGATACGGCTTGGCCTGCCGGCCGTCGCCGAGCACCTCGAGGCGCGTCGGGTCGGCCTGGAGTTTGTGCACAAAATCGAGGATGACGCCGTGTGTCGCGTTCGGCCCGACGATGTTTCCGAAGCGGTACATCCATGACTGGATACCGAAGTTGTGGCCATACGCCGTAACAAGGCCCTCGCAAGCGAGTTTGCTCGCCCCGTAAAACGAGATCGGCAGCAGCGGCCCGTAGTCCTCCGGCGTCGGGACCACGGTGGGTTCGCCGTACACGACGCTGCTGGATGAGAAGATGAGGCGCTTGATATCGTTTTGCCGCATCGCCTCCAGGACGCTGAACGTGGCCAGGACGCCCTGGTTCAGGTCGAGTTCGGTGTCCTCCAGACCCCGGAAGATGTCGGAGTTGGCGGCCAGGTGGATGACGAGATCGTGGCCGGCCATGGCCTCGGCCACGCGGTCGCGGTCCAAGAGATCGGCCTCGATGAGGGTGCACTTCCCCCCGCCGATGAGTTCGTCAAGGAACTCGCGCCTTCCCAGCGAGAGGTTGTCATAGGCCGTGACCGTGTGCCCTTCGCCGACGAGCCGCAATGCCATGTGGCTGCCGACGAAGCCCGCACCGCCCGTAACGAAGACCTTCATGCGCCCGCTCTCTGGTGTGGCAACGATTTCTGGCATTAGGCGGCAGCCTTTCGTTGGTGGGTCCAGTAGGTGTGCCAGAGGTGGCTGTGTTCAAGGGCGGCGAGGGTCATGATGGCCTCGGCGTTGGGCTTGTCCCATCGCATGCCGCTGCCCTTGAGACGGCTGGTCAGCGTTTTGCAGAACGCCTCGGCCGTCTCCTCAAGCAGCCGATCAAAGTCCGGTCCCACCGCCCGCTTCAACTCCGACATCGTAAGCCGCCTGTTCTTACCCATCTATCTCGCCTCCTCAAAACGTAAGTCCTTGTGGAAGCAAGACTAACAACTACCCCACCAACGCGCCAGAAAAACTTGCCACACCCCCTCTCTCCCCTTTCACAGTGCATAATTGCCAGTGTGGCATCAGGCTTTGCGCAACACCAGAACCAACTCATTGTGCCGACCGCCAAGCGCGAGTAACCGATCAATTGGCCACATCGCGTAGTACAGGAGTTGGCAAAAAGCCTCATAAGCCCTTGTTTGGGCCAGTGCCCGGCAAAAGGTGCGGCCGAGACACCAACGCAGGAAGGTTGCCAACGTGCGTCCCGTGCTGCCCTGCGTTGCCACTCGGACCAACTGCAACCCGTGGCGTGAAAATATGCGCCGGGCTGACGCAGCCGTGAAGTATCGCACATGGATCGGAGGTATCAACCACCAAGGCCTGTGCCGCCATACGAGCGACTTGAACCCTTGGAGGTCGTTCGGCACAGTAAGCACTACCACCCCTTCGGGGCGGAGGGTTCGGCGGATCGCCTTGCAGAGCGGCACCAAGTCCACAATATGCTCAAAGACCTGCGTCGATACGATCAGGTCGAAAAAACCCGCTGGGAACCCGGCGTCCTGAAAGAAGCCGTGGTGAACGTTGAGACCGTTCGCTTGCGCCTCGA